>NZ_JACVUL010000010.1:0-183484 GCF_016516575.1 Kosakonia sp. S57
ACGGTGCTGAAGTGACAAATGCCCTGCTTCCAGGAAAAGCCTCTAAGCATCAGGTAACACGAAATCGTACCCCAAACCGACACAGGTGGTCAGGTAGAGAATACCAAGGCGCTTGAGAGAACTCGGGTGAAGGAACTAGGCAAAATGGTGCCGTAACTTCGGGAGAAGGCACGCTGGTGCGTAGGTGAAGTGACTTGCTCACGGAGCTGAAACCAGTCGAAGATACCAGCTGGCTGCAACTGTTTATTAAAAACACAGCACTGTGCAAACACGAAAGTGGACGTATACGGTGTGACGCCTGCCCGGTGCCGGAAGGTTAATTGATGGGGTCAACCGCAAGGTGAAGCTCTTGATCGAAGCCCCGGTAAACGGCGGCCGTAACTATAACGGTCCTAAGGTAGCGAAATTCCTTGTCGGGTAAGTTCCGACCTGCACGAATGGCGTAATGATGGCCAGGCTGTCTCCACCCGAGACTCAGTGAAATTGAACTCGCTGTGAAGATGCAGTGTACCCGCGGCAAGACGGAAAGACCCCGTGAACCTTTACTATAGCTTGACACTGAACATTGAGCCTTGATGTGTAGGATAGGTGGGAGGCTTTGAAGCGTGGACGCCAGTCTGCGTGGAGCCAACCTTGAAATACCACCCTTTAATGTTTGATGTTCTAACGTGGACCCGTGATCCGGGTTGCGGACAGTGTCTGGTGGGTAGTTTGACTGGGGCGGTCTCCTCCTAAAGCGTAACGGAGGAGCACGAAGGTCAGCTAATCCTGGTCGGACATCAGGAGGTTAGTGCAATGGCATAAGCTGGCTTGACTGCGAGCGTGACGGCGCGAGCAGGTGCGAAAGCAGGTCATAGTGATCCGGTGGTTCTGAATGGAAGGGCCATCGCTCAACGGATAAAAGGTACTCCGGGGATAACAGGCTGATACCGCCCAAGAGTTCATATCGACGGCGGTGTTTGGCACCTCGATGTCGGCTCATCACATCCTGGGGCTGAAGTAGGTCCCAAGGGTATGGCTGTTCGCCATTTAAAGTGGTACGCGAGCTGGGTTTAGAACGTCGTGAGACAGTTCGGTCCCTATCTGCCGTGGGCGCTGGAGAATTGAGGGGGGCTGCTCCTAGTACGAGAGGACCGGAGTGGACGCATCACTGGTGTTCGGGTTGTCATGCCAATGGCACTGCCCGGTAGCTAAATGCGGAAGAGATAAGTGCTGAAAGCATCTAAGCACGAAACTTGCCCCGAGATGAGTTCTCCCTGAGACTTTAAGTCTCCTGAAGGAACGTTGAAGACGACGACGTTGATAGGCCGGGTGTGTAAGCGCAGCGATGCGTTGAGCTAACCGGTACTAATGAACCGTGAGGCTTAACCTTACAACGCCGAAGATGTTTTGGCGATGAGAGACAGATTTTCAGCTGATACCAGATTAGTTGTGCGGCGGAACGCGGCATGACAACAGAATTTGCCTGGCGGCACTAGCGCGGTGGTCCCACCTGACCCCATGCCGAACTCAGAAGTGAAACGCCGTAGCGCCGATGGTAGTGTGGGGTCTCCCCATGCGAGAGTAGGGAACTGCCAGGCATCAAACAAAGCCGAAAGCCTCATGCGAAAGCATGAGGCTTTTTGCTATTCTTTTTCCACGCGTTTTAATCCCCCCTTCGTCGCTAAAGGAAGTAGCCATGGTCACGCTTTACGTTCAGCTTTATAAAAATCGCATGGTTGTGCGCAATCTCGCCACTCAGCAGCAGGCTTCCGGCCACCAGCCCTTCAGCAACCAGCGCATCATTGTTGCCGACTTCTTCCTTGCAGAGAAACTGCTCCGGGATCTGCTCCTGGAAGTCGCCCCCCGCTCTTTCTGGCATGCTCTGCCCGGAGCCGGTAAGCTGGCCATTCTCGCCCATGCGCTGGAGATGAACGAAGGCGGTTTATCGGCGGTAGAGGAGCGTGCCATCATGGAAATGACTTTCGGTGCAGCATATGGCCGGTGCCGCGCGCCTTATGTCATCGCCAATCCCGCCCCACTTAGCGATCCGCAGGTTTTAGACGCGCTGCAGCAGGCTAAAAAGCCAAAACCGCCAGGCAGTAACAATCCCACTATCATCAGTTAAGGCGTTACGCCGCAAACCGTGATGTGAAACTTTCTCACCTTCCACCGGCAGGCTCGACATTCAGACCATTTATGGGTATTGTCAGCTGTCTGGATGTCTAAACGTATAAACGTATGTTGTGAGGATATAAGTTATGCCGATTCGGGTGCAGGACGAGCTGCCGGCCGTCAATCTTCTCCGGGATGAAAACGTCTTTGTGATGACGACTTCACGCGCGACAGTGCAGGAAATTCGTCCCCTGAAGGTGCTTATCCTCAACCTGATGCCGAAAAAGATCGAGACGGAAAACCAGTTCCTGCGTTTACTCTCCAACTCCCCGCTGCAGGTTGATGTCCGCCTGCTGCGAATCGATTCACGCGAGTCGCGCAATACCCCCGCTGAGCACCTCAACACCTTCTACTGTAATTTCGATGAAGTGTGCGACGAAAATTTCGATGGCCTGATCGTCACCGGCGCGCCGTTAGGCCTGGTCGAGTTTAACGATGTTGCCTACTGGCCGCAGATCGAGCAGGTGCTGGCATGGGCAAAAGATCACGTTACCTCAACGCTTTTCGTCTGTTGGGCCGTGCAGGCAGCACTCAATATCCTCTACGGCATTCCGAAACAGACCCGCAGCGATAAACTTTCCGGCGTTTATGAGCATCACCTCCTGCAGCCTCATGCCCTGCTGACGCGCGGCTTTGATGACTATTTCCTCGCGCCGCACTCGCGATATGCTGATTTCCCCGCTGCGCTGATCCGTGATTACACCGATCTCGATATTCTGGCGGAAACGGCAGATGGCGATGCCTACCTCTTCGCCAGCAAAGATAAGCGCATTGCGTTTGTTACCGGCCATCCGGAATACGATCCCGACACGCTGGCGAGCGAATATTTCCGTGATGTGGAAGCGGGCCTGCAACCTGAACTGCCGCACAACTATTTCCCGCACAACGATCCGCAAAATAAACCGCGCGCTTCCTGGCGCAGCCACGGTAATTTGCTGTTCATCAACTGGCTCAACTACTACGTCTACCAGATCACGCCATACGATCTGCGTCATATGAATCCGACGCTAGATTAAGCGTTTCAGCATCAGACCACAGGCACCTTCGGGTGCCTTTTTTGTTTGCGAAAATCACTTCACTCCCCAGTAAAAATTTATCTCCATTCTAATCAATCACTTATCATGCATTTATAATTAAAATGGAAATTGTTTTTGATTTTGGAAAAGTTATTGTCCAGGATTGATCCTGCTGCACGAAAACTGCACAACCGATCGTCGTTTGCCCTGGAAAATGAGTTCGCTGCCAAAAGAGGAGACCGCACCATGACACAACAGGCGACCACAACTGAAGAACTGGCCTTTACCCAGCCCTTTGGCGCGCAGGAGAAGCAGATCCTGACGCCGGCAGCAGTAGAATTCCTCAGCGACCTGGTCGCGCGCTTCACGCCTAAACGCAATCAACTGCTGGCCGCACGCGTTCATCAGCAGCAAGAGATTGATAATGGCAAGCTGCCAGGCTTTATTTCGGAAACCGCTTCCATCCGTGAAAGCGACTGGACGATCCTCGGTATTCCTGACGATCTGCTGGACCGTCGCGTCGAGATCACCGGGCCCGTCGAGCGCAAAATGGTCATCAACGCGCTGAACGCAAACGTGAAAGTGTTTATGGCGGACTTTGAAGATTCGCTGGCGCCAAACTGGGGAAAAGTGATCGATGGGCAGATCAACCTGCGCGATGCGGTCAATGGCACCATCAGCTACACCAATGAAGCGGGAAAAATTTATCAGTTGAAGCCCGACCCGGCGGTACTGGTGTGTCGCGTGCGCGGCTTACACCTGCCGGAGAAACATGTCACCTGGCGTGGAGAGGCGATCCCAGGCAGCCTCTTTGACTTCGCGCTCTACTTCTTCCACAACCATAAAAGTCTGCTGGCTAAAGGCAGCGGTCCCTACTTCTATCTGCCGAAAACACAAGCCTGGCAAGAGGCCGCCTGGTGGAGCGAAGTCTTCAGCTTCACGGAGGATCGCTTCAACCTGCCGCGCGGCACCATCAAAGCAACGCTGTTGATTGAAACGCTGCCGGCCGTCTTCCAGATGGATGAGATCCTCCACGCGCTGCGTGACCATATTGTCGGACTGAACTGCGGGCGCTGGGATTACATCTTCAGCTACATCAAAACACTGAAAAACTACCCGGACCGCGTACTGCCGGATCGCCAGGTGGTGACGATGGATAAACCCTTCCTCAGCGCCTACTCCCGCCTGCTGATCAAAACCTGCCATCGTCGCTGCGCGTTTGCCATGGGCGGCATGGCGGCGTTCATCCCCAGCAAAGATGTCGAGCGCAATAACTGGGTGCTGAACAAAGTAAAAGCCGACAAGCAGCTGGAAGCGGATAACGGACACGATGGCACATGGATTGCGCACCCCGGCCTTGGCGATAGCGTGATGGAGATTTTCAACGCAGCGCTGGGCGAACACAAAAACCAGCTTTTCGTCACCCGCGAAGAGGATGCACCGATCCGCGCGGAAGAGCTGCTGGCACCCTGCGACGGGGAGCGCACGGAAGAGGGGATGCGCGCCAATATCCGCGTGGCGGTGCAGTACATCGAAGCGTGGATCACCGGTAACGGCTGTGTGCCCATTTACGGTCTGATGGAAGATGCCGCCACCGCGGAAATCTCCCGAACCTCTATCTGGCAGTGGATCCACCACCAGAAGACGCTGAGCAACGGCAAACCGGTGACCAAAGCGCTGTTCCGCCAGATGCTGGCTGAAGAGATGCAGGTCATTCAGGAAGAGCTGGGTGAGCACCGTTACAGCAGCGGGCGTTTCGACGATGCCGCACGGCTGATGGAGCAAATCACCACTTCCGATGAGCTGATTGATTTCTTAACCCTGCCGGGTTACCGCCTGCTGGCGTAACTACCCGGGCTAATTTGTTTGCCACGTTGGCCAGGGCAGCGTTCACCATCCCCGCTTATGACAAACAGGCTGCGGTGGGTGTGCTGACCCTGAGCAAACGGCCTTCATCAATAACGCCTGGTACGCCAGGAGAAGAATAGGGAGCATCTGCATATGAAAACCCGTACCCAACAAATTGAAGCGCTGCAACAGGAATGGACACAATCACGCTGGGAAGGCATTCGCCGCCCGTACAGCGCGGAAGAGGTGGTGAAGTTACGCGGCTCGGTCAACCCGGAGTGCACGCTGGCGCAGCTTGGCGCAGCCAAAATCTGGCGTCTGCTGAACGGTGAGTCGAAAAAGGGTTACGTGAACAGCCTTGGCGCATTAACCGGCGGGCAGGCGTTGCAGCAGGCGAAAGCGGGCATTGAGGCGGTCTATCTCTCCGGCTGGCAAGTAGCGGCGGATGCCAACCTTGCCGCCAGCATGTACCCGGATCAATCCCTCTACCCGGCGAACTCGGTGCCAGCGGTGGTTGAACGCATCAATAACACCTTCCGCCGCGCGGATCAGATCCAGTGGTCAAGCGGCATTGAGCCTGGCGACCCACGTTATGTCGACTATTTCCTGCCGATCGTTGCCGATGCGGAAGCGGGGTTTGGCGGTGTGCTGAACGCCTTTGAACTGATGAAATCGATGATTGAAGCCGGTGCAGCGGCGGTTCACTTCGAAGATCAGCTCGCCTCGGTGAAAAAGTGCGGTCATATGGGCGGTAAAGTGCTGGTGCCGACGCAGGAAGCGGTGCAAAAACTGGTTGCCGCGCGTCTGGCCGCCGATGTGCTCGGCGTGCCGACACTCGTGGTCGCGCGTACCGATGCGGATGCCGCTGACTTGATCACCTCCGACTGCGATCCCTATGACAGCGCCTTTATTACCGGAGAGCGCACCAGCGAAGGGTTCTACCGCACGCATGCTGGCATCGAGCAGGCGATCAGCCGTGGCCTCGCTTATGCTCCTTACGCTGATCTGGTGTGGTGTGAAACCTCGACGCCCGACCTGGCGCTGGCACGCCGCTTTGCTGATGCTATCCACGCGAAATTCCCCGGCAAGCTGCTGGCCTACAACTGCTCGCCCTCCTTTAACTGGAAAAAGAACCTCGACGACGACACCATCGCGCGCTTCCAGCAGGAGCTGTCGGATATGGGCTACAAATTCCAGTTCATCACCCTCGCGGGTATTCACAGCATGTGGTTCAACATGTTCGACCTTGCGCACGCCTACGCGCAGGGCGAGGGGATGAAGCACTACGTTGAGAAGGTGCAGCAGCCGGAGTTTGCTGCCGGGAAAGAGGGCTACACCTTCGTCTCGCACCAGCAGGAGGTGGGCACCGGTTACTTCGACAAAGTGACCACCATTATTCAGGGCGGAGCCTCCTCGGTCACGGCGTTAACCGGATCGACAGAAGAGGCGCAGTTCGGCGTCTAATGCGCCCGGCTGCATTGTGGCTGCCGGATGGCGCGGGCGCGTCTCCGGCTTACACACTTACCCGAACTTTACCCTGGAGGTGCCCATGTCGCGTGGCCTGGCGTTGTTAATTGCACAAACCATTTTGCAAGGTTTTGACGCGCAGTATGGGCGCTTTCTGGAAGTGACCGCCGGGGCGCAGCAGCGCTTTGAGCAGGCGGACTGGCACGCCGTGCAGCAGGCGATGAAACAGCGTATCCACCTCTACGATCACCACGTCGGTCTGGTGGTGGAGCAGCTGCGCTGTATCACCGACAGCCAGCATCCGGATGAGGCGTTTCTGCAAGAGGTAAAAGCCCACTACACGCAATTGCTGCCCGACTATCCCCGTTTTGAAATTGCTGAAAGCTTCTTTAACTCAGTCTATTGCCGCTTGTTTGATCATCGCTCCCTGTCGCCCGAGCGGCTTTTCATCTTCAGTTCGCAGCCCGAACGCCGTTTTCGCACCATTCCGCGCCCACTGGCGAAAGCCTTCTGGCCGGAGCGCGGCTGGGAAGCGCTGCTGACAAAAGTGTTATCGGATCTGCCGCTGCGGCTGCCGTGGCAGGACAAAGCGCGTGACGTGCGTTATATCAGCGCTCACCTGCTGGAAGCCTTTGGCATGGATGCGCTCAACCACGCGCATTTACAGGTAGCGAACGAGCTTTTCTATCGCAACAAGGCCGCCTGGCTGGTAGGTAAACTCATCACCCCGGCGGGAACGCTGCCGTTTCTGCTGCCAATCCATCGCAGCGATGAGGGGGAGCTGTTTGTTGATACCTGCCTCACCACGCATGCTGAAGCGAGCATCGTGTTTGGCTTCGCCCGCTCCTACTTTATGGTCTATGCGCCGCTCCCGGCGGCCACCGTCGAGTGGCTGCGCGAGATCCTGCCGGGCAAAACTACCGCCGAGCTCTATATGGCGATTGGCTGCCAGAAGCATGCGAAAACAGAGAGTTACCGCGAATACCTCCACTACGTCACTAACAGTGATGAGCAGTTTATCGAAGCGCCTGGCATTCGCGGCATGGTGATGCTGGTGTTTACCCTGCCGGGGTTCGATCGCGTCTTCAAAGTGATCAAGGATATCTTCCCGCCGCAAAAAGAGATGAGCGCCGCCCACGTTCGCGCCTGCTACCAGCTGGTAAAGGAGCACGATCGCGTCGGGCGCATGGCAGACACCCAGGAGTTTGAAAATTTTGTGCTGGAGAAGCGGCAGATTGCGCCGCCGTTAATGGCGCTGCTGCTGGAGCAGGCGCCGGGCAAAATCACCGATCTTGGCGATCGGATTGCCATCAGCCATCTCTATATCGAACGGCGCATGGTGCCGCTCAATCTCTGGTTCGAGCAGGTGAAAGGCCAGCAACTGCGCGACGCGGTGGAGGAGTATGGCAATGCCATTCGCCAGCTTGCCGCCGCCAATATTTTCCCCGGCGATATGCTGTTTAAAAACTTCGGCGTGACGCGCCACGGCCGGGTGGTCTTTTATGACTACGACGAAATCTGCTACATGACGGAAGTGAATTTCCGCGATATTCCCGCCCCGCGTTACCCGGAAGATGAGCTGAGCGCCGAGCCGTGGTACAGCGTCGCGCCGGGCGATGTCTTTCCTGAAGAGTTTCGCCACTGGCTCTGCGCCGACCCGGAGATCGGCCCGCTGTTTGAAGAGATGCACGCCGATCTCTTTCGCGCCGACTACTGGCGTGGTTTGCAGGCGCGCATTCGCCAGGGGCACGTCGAGGATGTCTACGCCTACCGCAAACGCCAGCGCTTCTGCATTCGCTTCGCCCAAAGCACGCTGCGGCAGGCGGGTTAATGCAGATGGGTGTTGTACTGCAACACTGAGTAGCTCAGTGAGCCAAACAGTAGCAGCGTCAGCAGCATCGCCAAAAAGGCGGCGGTATTGGCTGCGGCGCTGCGAAATAGCACGGTTTCCCTTGGCGTAAGCAGGATCGCAACCAGCGGCACAATAAAGGCGAAATGACCCACCACGTCCGTGATGCCAAAGGGAATAAAGGCCAGCACTGCAATCAGCGCGAAGAGAGTAATGCAGGCGTAGCTTGCCAGCTTGCCGCTGTAGATATGCCAAATCAGGCACAGCTCCACAAACCCGCAGCCACGCACAAAGAAAGCCCAGTCGAGCCCCATCGCCAGCCACGGGTGCGCGCCCAGCAGCTGGAAATAGAGATTCGGCTGCATAAATTTCTCTACGGCGCCCCATAAAAAGGAGTAGCAGAGCATCAGCCGCACAAAGGCAATCACCCGCTCGTCATTTTCTTTCGGCAGAAAGGTCTGGCTGAGGAGATAGATCCCGAGGCCGATAAACAGCAGGTAATCGAGCATATGGAACGCGCCGTAAAGCTGCACCGCATAGCTATAAAGAAACAGCATCAGCAGCCCGGCGATAAAGCTGGTTTTCCGCGTCACGGCGGTGATGGCAATGGCGAGGTGAATAAAGGTCAGCCACGGATTGGCCACGATCAGCTCTGGCGTGAGAATAACATGCGGGTAGAAGAGGCCGAGGATAAGAAAAAAGAGGCCGGTTCCCACACGCATAATCACCGGAACCCAGCGATGGGCGCGCAGAAGCGGCGGGCGAAAACGCGGGATCTCAGGTAATGAGGGAAGGCGGCGGTCGGCCAGCGAGGTGGCGAAAATCACCAGCGTGGCGAAAACCAGCAGCGCCCAAAAGCTGAGCGAACCGGCAATCGCCGTCAGCGAGGCCGGGGCGACTTTAACGTCATAATCCACAAACCATTTCACATGCGCCCACACCGGAACAGGGAGTGCCAGCAGGAGGGCGGCAAGCGTACGACTATTACACTTCATACAACAGAACCTCAGAAAGGGCATTTTTGCCAAAGTGCCACTGCCTGAGGGGGAACAACAATCAGAGATCCCTCTTATCGCCTGCGAGAGTGCTCGCGCTTATCGAGAGAACTCTTTTTTAGGTGCGGATGCCGCCGTAAGCCAGCGTCACCTCTTTTGCCGCGCGGATTACCATCGCGCCCAACTCCGTGACGCGATCGTCAGTGATGCGCGAAATCGGCCCGGAGATGGAGATGGCGGCGAACGGTTCGCCATGCTCGTCAAAGATGCAGGCGGCGACGCAGCGCAGGCCGAGCGCATGCTCTTCATCATCAAAGGAGTAGCCGCGTTTACGCGTCTGGGCGAGATCCTCTTTCAGATGCAACGGCGACACCAGCGTGGCGTGGGTATAAGCATGCAGCCCCTGGCGATGCAACAGATTACCAACCTGCTCATCATCCAGCCGGGAAAGAAACGCTTTTCCCGCGCCGGAGGCGTGCATCGGCAATTTGCCGCCAATCGGCGCCGACATGCGCATCAACTGCGTACACTGCACCTGATCGATAATGATCGCCTGATGATCGCTCTTATCCAGCACCGCCAGGTTCACCGTCTCGCCAGACTCCTCCATCAGCTTGCGCAGAATCGGGTGCACAATTGCCATCAGGTTGCGGCTTTGCAGAAAGCTGCTGCCGACGATAAAGGCGTGCGCGCCAATCGCCCAGTGCCCCAGCTCGCCGACCTGGCGGACAAAGCCCAGCTGCTGCATGGTGGTCAATAAACGGTGGGTGGTGGAGTTAGGTAAACCGGCCTGCTGCGCCAGTTCGGTCAGCGCGACGCTACTGTGTGATTCGGCAATCCACTCGAGCAATTTCAGGCCGCGCGTTAAGGATTGCACCTGCCCGCCAGCGGGCGCGGCGGGAGCGGCGGCTTTTCTGCCACGTTTTGCGGGGACGGAAGCGACCATAGGAGCTCCTTTTCTGTATCGTGGAAATGATTTTCGTTTTGCCAGAGTATAACGTAACTCTTCACTCTACTGATCGGATGAGTGATGGTGAACTTCTCTCATATTCCCCCCGTGTTGCTTTTCCGCCCAGTGACTTTATGCCAGTATGTCCTGCTGGCCTTTTGGCCTGATCTGGCGCCGTCGGGAGTGAGTGTGAGCAGCAACGTTGAGCAACTGAAACAGCAGTTAAGTGAACGTATTCTGGTTCTGGATGGGGGCATGGGAACCATGATCCAGAGCTATCGTTTAAGTGAACAGGATTTCCGCGGCGAACGCTTCGCCGACTGGCCCTGCGATCTGAAAGGTAACAATGACCTGCTGGTTCTCAGCAAACCGCAGGTAATTGCTGATATTCACGATGCCTATTTTGCAGCCGGCGCGGATATCATTGAAACCAACACCTTTAACTCCACCACCATCGCCATGGCGGATTACCAGATGGAATCCCTGTCGGCGGAGATCAACTTTGCTGCCGCGAAGCTGGCGCGTGCCAGCGCCGATAAGTGGACCGCGCAGACGCCGGATAAACCGCGCTATGTAGCCGGCGTCCTCGGCCCAACCAACCGCACCGCCTCCATTTCGCCAGACGTTAACGACCCGGCGTTTCGTAATATCTCCTTCGATCAACTGGTTACTGCCTATCGCGAATCAACCCGCGCGCTGGTGGAGGGGGGAGCCGATCTGATCATGATCGAAACGGTGTTCGATACCCTCAACGCCAAAGCGGCGATCTTCGCGGTAAAAGAGGAGTTCGACGCGCTGGGCATCGATCTGCCGATCATGATCTCCGGCACCATTACCGATGCTTCCGGGCGCACGCTCTCCGGGCAGACCACCGAAGCATTCTATAACTCCCTGCGCCATGCCGATGCGCTCACCTTCGGGCTCAACTGTGCGCTGGGGCCGGACGAGCTGCGCCAGTATGTGCAGGAGCTTTCGCGCATTGCCGAGTGTTACGTCACCGCGCACCCGAACGCCGGTTTACCGAATGCGTTTGGCGAATACGATCTCGACGCCGACACCATGGCGGCGCAAATCGGTGAATGGGCGCAGGCCGGTTTCCTCAACATTGTCGGCGGCTGCTGCGGCACCACGCCGGAACATATTGCGGCGATGAGCCGCGCGGTTGCCGGTGTGCCGCCACGCAAGCTGCCGGAACTGCCCGTTGCCTGCCGTCTCGCCGGTCTTGAGCCGCTCAACATCGGTGATGAGAGCCTGTTTGTGAACGTCGGTGAGCGGACGAACGTCACCGGCTCCGCCAAATTCAAACGCCTGATTAAAGAAGAGAAGTACAACGAAGCGCTCGATGTCGCCCGCCAACAGGTGGAGAGCGGCGCGCAGATCATCGATATCAATATGGATGAAGGGATGCTCGATGCCGAAGCGGCGATGGTGCGTTTCCTCAACCTGATTGCCGGTGAGCCGGATATTGCCCGCGTGCCCATCATGATCGACTCCTCCAAATGGGAGGTGATTGAAAAAGGGCTGAAGTGCATCCAGGGCAAGGGCATTGTTAACTCCATCTCAATGAAAGAGGGCGTTGACGCCTTTATCCATCACGCGAAGCTGGTGCGCCGCTATGGCGCAGCGGTAGTGGTGATGGCCTTTGATGAAGTGGGCCAGGCGGATACCCGTGCGCGCAAGATTGAGATTTGCCGTCGCGCATACCAGATTTTGACTCAGGAAGTGGGTTTCCCGCCGGAAGATATTATTTTCGACCCCAACATTTTCGCCGTGGCGACGGGGATCGAAGAGCACAACAACTATGCGCAGGACTTTATCGGGGCCTGCGAAGATATCAAACGTGAACTGCCCCATGCGCTGATCTCCGGCGGCGTGTCGAACGTCTCCTTCTCGTTCCGCGGTAACGACCCGGTGCGTGAAGCGATTCACGCCGTGTTCCTCTATTACGCCATTCGTAACGGTATGGATATGGGCATCGTCAACGCCGGTCAGCTGGCGATTTATGACGATCTGCCCGCCGAGCTGCGCGATGGGGTAGAAGATGTGATCCTTAATCGCCGCGACGATGCCACCGAACGCATGCTGGATCTGGCGGAGAAGTATCGCGGCAGTAAAGGTGCCGATGAGGGTGCCGCCGCCCAGCAGGCGGAGTGGCGCAGCTGGGATGTGAAAAAGCGCCTCGAATATTCGCTGGTAAAGGGCATCACCGAATTTATTGAGCAGGATACCGAAGAGGCCCGCCAACTGGCCGCACGCCCGATCGAAGTGATCGAAGGGCCGCTGATGGATGGCATGAACGTGGTCGGCGATCTGTTTGGCGAGGGTAAAATGTTTCTGCCGCAGGTGGTGAAATCCGCCCGCGTGATGAAGCAGGCGGTGGCCTATCTGGAGCCCTACATCGAAGCCAGTAAAGAGAAGGGCAGCAGCAACGGCAAGATGGTGATCGCCACGGTAAAAGGCGATGTACACGATATCGGCAAGAATATCGTTGGCGTGGTGCTGCAGTGCAACAACTACGAAATTATCGATCTTGGCGTGATGGTGCCGGCGGATAAAATCCTCAAAACCGCCCGCGAAGTGAATGCCGATTTGATTGGTCTTTCCGGCCTTATCACTCCTTCGCTCGATGAGATGGTCAACGTGGCGAAAGAGATGGAGCGTCAGGGCTTCACCATTCCGCTGCTGATTGGCGGCGCGACCACCTCGAAAGCCCATACGGCGGTCAAAATCGAGCAGAACTACAGCGGGCCGACGGTCTACGTGCAGAACGCCTCGCGCACCGTCGGCGTGGTCTCTGCGCTGCTCTCTGCCACGCAGCACGATGAATTTGTTGCCCGCACCCGCAAAGAGTATGAAACGGTGCGCATTCAGCACGCGCGTAAAAAACCGCGTACGCCACCCGTAACGCTGCAGGCCGCGCGCGAAAACGATCTCGCCTTTGACTGGGCGAGTTACACGCCGCCGGTCGCGCATCGTTTAGGTGTGCAGGAAGTTACGGCCAGTATTGAGACGCTGCGTAACTACATCGACTGGACGCCCTTCTTTATGACCTGGTCGCTGGCGGGCAAATATCCGCGCATCCTCGAAGATGAGGTGGTGGGTGAAGAGGCAAAACGGCTCTTCGCCGATGCCAACGAGATGCTCGATATGCTCGGCGCAGAAAAGCGGCTCAACCCGCGCGGCGTGGTTGGCTTATTCCCGGCGAACCGCGTCGGCGATGACGTCGAGATCTACCAGGATGAAACCCGCACAGAGCTGCTGGCGCTGGGCTGCCATCTGCGCCAGCAGACGGAAAAAATCGGCTTTGCTAACTACTGCCTCGCCGATTTTGTCGCGCCGAAACAGAGCGGTAAAGCGGATTACATTGGTGCCTTCGCCGTGACCGGCGGGCTGGAAGAGGACGCGCTGGCAGACGCCTACGACGCCGCGCACGACGACTACAACAAAATCATGGTCAAAGCGATAGCCGACAGGCTGGCAGAAGCCTTTGCCGAGTATCTCCATGAGCGGGTACGCAAAGTCTACTGGGGCTATGCGCCGTATGAAAACCTCAGCAACGAGGCGCTGATCCGCGAGAATTACCAGGGGATCCGCCCGGCTCCGGGTTACCCTGCCTGCCCGGAGCACACGGAAAAAGGGACCATCTGGCAACTGCTGGATGTGGAAAAACATACCGGCATGAAGCTGACGGAGTCCTTCGCCATGTGGCCTGGCGCCTCGGTTTCCGGCTGGTACTTCAGCCATCCGGAGAGTAAATACTTCGCCGTGGCGCAAATTCAGCGTGACCAGGTGGAAGATTACGCGCGTCGCAAGGGGATGAGCGTGCCGGAAGTGGAACGCTGGCTGGCGTCCCATTTAGGTTACGATGCGGATTAAATTATACGGGGCAGGTTAATTGCCCCGTTTTTTCATTTCATTTTCACGAAACTATCGTGAAGCAGACATAATACAAATTTGAACTAAGAACATTCTTAAAGTATGATATTTTCTTAGGCCCTCATTCCGCTTCATGCGTATGATGGAGGCAGATTAAAAAGTAAAGTTGCTCTCTTTTTTGCGCTGCTTTTGGCTGACATCAATTAAACGTGAGTATTATAAAATGGATATTTATGATATCAGGAAAAGAAATTTATTGCCGAAGGATTATGAGAATATCCTTGCGCCAGATATTGCAAAAAACATCATTAAAAAAGAGTACTTTATTGAAAGCAGCCCTAATAATCTTTTAGGCAGTATTGATGGCTACACCATTAAACCTCATCACGGTTTTAAATATGGCTTACCGCACGATCCGCTGGGCCATCAAAAAGAGAACTATATCGATAGCCTGATTGATAAAGGCATTGTGGTGGTGGTCAGGCCGAACGTCAGTGCACGCAACCGCTTCTACTATCCGTTCTTTATTTCCGAAAACGCTGAGCTGTTCTGCGTGCAGAGCCTGTCGTTCAGCGCCGTCTTTGTGCGTACGATTATTAACGGCTTCAAAGATAGCGTGGCGGTACACGGGCGTCCGGCTCCCACCCGCAGCGATTTCGCGCCGGTGACGGATGAGTTTGGCCCCGGCTACTGGAAAACCAGCGAAACGGACTTCCACGGTGTGAAGAATGCGGCAGTGATGCTGCTTAACCGGGCGACCAGTATGGGCGACGAAGGGCGCGTCTTCGGCTCCGACGGCAAAGATTATATGAACACCTCGCGCGATAAAATTCAGCTGTGGACGCCACTGCCGGCAGACCTGGCGTCCGATACGCGCGAGTTCCTCTATAATCGTTCGGTGATCCGCCGCTACGGCGAAAAACGGACGATCTACCAGAAATATCTTGAGGGTGATGATGCCTGGGCGGTGTCAGGTAAATCATGGCACTGGATTCCAGGCGTAAGGGATGAAGATTATGAATTTAAGAAATAAAATATTTATCTTTTGGGGCGTGATGGACGTGCTGGCGCTGCTCGGATATCTCTTTTTTTCGATGCAGAGCGGTAACGTACCTTTTTATTCTGACATCAGTGCATTTTATTCCAACTATGGCCGCTTAGGCGTCAGCGGTGTGACGGGCGGATTAATGCAGTTGATGTTCTTTATTAATATTGTATTAATTGTTTCATTAATATTTTCCGCGTGGTCGTTTCTGGCGAAGAAAAATATCAATATGATTTTCTTTGTGGTGCAGGAAATTGCCCGTGTATTCTCATTAAAATGCTCTGTTGCGCTGATCCCGATGATGATGCATCTGAGTGGATTTAGCTCAGCATGGGGCGCGGTTGTGCTGTTTATGTTGTCGGAAGCGTTAAAAATTGGCTCGGTGATCTGGGCGAAACGCAACGGCACCCCACGCGCGGATGCCGCTTTAACGCGTTAACCGCCAACGCCTCGCTTCCGTCACATAACTGTCATCTATTCTTACAACTCACAGGGCGCGGATTGCGCGCCCTGTGCCCGTCTCAGGTTTAACGCCTTATACTTACTTCATAAAGTTGCCGTATCCAGGTGGATAACAGGCAGCGCATAACGATAAGGAGAAGCTGATTCCGTGTTAACTTTGCTACATCTTCTTTCTGCTGTCGCCCTGCTGGTGTGGGGCACACACATTGTACGAACCGGCGTCATGCGCGTGTTTGGCGCGCGTTTACGCACGGTGCTTAGCCGCAGCGTAGAGAAAAAACCACTCGCCTTCTGCGCCGGTATTGGCGTAACCGCGCTGGTGCAGAGCAGCAACGCTACCACCATGCTGGTGGCCTCCTTTGTCGCCCAGGATCTGGTGGCGCTGACTCCGGCACTGGTGATCGTACTCGGTGCGGATGTGGGTACCGCGCTGATGGCGCGTGTGCTGACCTTCGATCTCTCCTGGCTTTCGCCGCTGCTGATCTTTGTCGGCGTGATCTTCTTTCTTGGGCGTAAACAGACCCGCGAAGGGCAGCTTGGCCGCGTCAGCATCGGCCTTGGGCTGATCCTGCTGGCGCTGGAGTTGATTGTGCAGGCCGTGACGCCGATTACCCAGGCGAATGGCGTGCAGGTGATTTTCGCCTCGCTGACTGGCGATATCATGCTCGACGCGCTGATTGGCGCGGTGTTTGCCATTATCAGCTACTCCAGCCTTGCTGCGGTGTTGCTGACCGCGACGTTAACCGCGGCCGGTATTATCTCGTTCCCGGTAGCGCTCTGCCTGGTGATTGGTGCCAACCTCGGATCCGGTCTGCTGGCGATGCTGAATAACAGCGGGGCCAATGCCGCCGCACGCCGCGTTGCGCTCGGCAGCCTGCTCTTCAAACTGGTGGGTAGCCTTCTTATTCTGCCTTTTGTTCACCTTCTTGCTGACGGGATGCAGAAACTGCCGCTGCCGGAATCGGAGCTGGTGATCTATTTCCATGTCTTCTATAACGTTATTCGCTGCCTGGCGATGGTGCCGTTTGCCAGCCCGATGGCGCGATTCTGTAAACGTATTATTCACGAAGAGCCTGAACTGGAGGCGCGTCTCAAGCCGAAGCACCTCGACAGCTCCGCGCTCGATACGCCAACGCTGGCGCTGGCCAATGCCGCACGCGAAACGCTGCGCATGGGCGATGCGATGGAGCAGATGCTCGAGGGCCTGCATAAAGTGATGCATGGCGAACCGCGTCAGGAGAAGGAGCTGCGTAAGCAGGCTGACGATGTAAATGTGCTCTACACCGCCATCAAACTCTACCTGGCGCGCATGCCGAAAGATGAGCTGGCGGAAGAGGAGTCTAAACGCTGGGGCGAGGTGATTGAGATGTCCCTCAACCTTGAGCAGGCCTCCGACATTATTGAGCGCATGGGCAGTGAGATCGCCGATAAATCCCTCGCCGCGCGGCGCGCGTTCTCCTTTGAAGGGCTGAAAGAGCTGGATGCTCTGCATGAGCAACTGCTTAACAACCTGAAGCTGGCGATGTCGGTCTTTTTCTCCCGCGATGTCACCAGCGCGCGTCGGTTGCGCCGCAGCAAGCACCGCTTCCGCATTCTGAACCGCCGTTACTCCCATGCGCACGTCGATCGTCTGCATCAGCAAAACGTGCAGGGCATTGAAACCAGCTCGCTGCACCTCGGCCTGCTCGGCGATATGAAGCGCCTCAACTCGCTCTTCTGCTCGGTGGCCTACAGCGTACTGGAGCAGCCCGACGAAGACGAATCCCGCGAAGAGTATTAATCCACGCCGTGCCTTCGGGCACGGCAGTTTAGCGTTTGACTGTCAGTTCAATGCCCAGCGCTTTCATTACGGAGAGTGTCGTCTTCAGTGTCGGATTCCCTTTTTCGCTGAAAGAGCGATAGAGCTGCTCGCGTGACAAACCGGTTTCTGCAGCGATGTCGCTCATCCCTTTGGCCCGAGCAATCACCCCTAATGCTCGGGCGATATAAGCCGCATCGCCGGTTTCGAGCGCATCCGCCATGAAGAGTGCTATCGCCTCATCGTTAACCAGTGCCGCTGCGGGATCGTAAGGGGTTAATTTATTCATGGTAATCACCTGATGGTTTAAACACATTTTGCCAGGTATTTGGCATAGATAATGTCTTTTGGTTGGGTGCTTTTATCCCCCCCACACAACAACACGACAACGGTATTACCCCGCAACTGAAAATAGATGCGGTAACCGGCACCATAATGTATTCGTAATTCACTTATCCCTTCCCCGACTGGTTTCACATCTCCGGTGAGGCCATTTGCCAATCTAAAAAGACGCGCTGAGATAATCGCTCGCAATTTCGCATCGCGTAATGATGACTCCCAGAGTTTAAACGCGTCGGTTTGGACTATCTCTTTCATGCCTGTTGCCTTGTAGTTTATAAACTACGATCGTTTTGTTCAAGGCAAAATCATGGCATGCCCGGCGCACCAAAAAAGCGATTCATTTTCAGTCTGGAAAGCGTCTCGCAGACTACTTTGCTCGCTTTCACATAGTGCATATATTTTAACGAGTTAGCGCACATTTCTTTGCCGTTGGGGCAAAAATCCATTTTTCTCTTCTGCTCAACAACGTTATATTCCGCTTTCAGAGGAGAACTTATGCTGCCAACCCAATCAACACGTTTAAACAAATACATTAGCGAAAGCGGAATCTGCTCACGCCGCGAGGCTGACCGTTACATCGAACAGGGCAACGTCTTTATCAACGGCAAACGTGCCGGGATTGGCGACCAGGTGGTGGCCGGAGACGTGGTGAAAGTGAACGGGCAACTTATCGAACCGCGAAATGAAGAAGATCTGGTGTTTATCGCGCTGAATAAACCCGTTGGCATCGTCAGTACCACCGAAGAGGGCGAAAAGGACAATATTGTCGATTTCGTTAACCACAGTAGCCGCATCTTCCCCATTGGCCGGCTCGATAAAGATTCGCAGGGGCTGATTTTCCTGACCAACCACGGCGATCTGGTGAACAAGATCCTGCGCGCGGGAAATGACCACGAAAAAGAGTATCTGGTCACGGTCAACAAGCCGGTTACCGACGAGTTTGTTCGCGGGATGGGCGCAGGTGTGCCGATCCTCGGTACGGTGACCAAAAAGTGCAAAGTGAAGAGGGAAGCGCCTTTTACCTTCCGCATCACGCTAGTGCAGGGGCTTAACCGCCAGATTCGCCGCATGTGCGAGCACTTTGGCTATGAGGTGACCAAGCTTGAGCGCACGCGCATTATGAACGTCAGCCTGACCGGATTACCGCCCGGCGAGTGGCGCGACCTCACCGGTGATGAGCTGATTGCGCTGTTTAAGCTGATTGAGAACTCCACCTCGGAAGCCAAACCGAAAGCGAAGAGCAATGCGAAACCGCAGGCGGCGAAAAAGCCCGCGGTAAAAGCGGCGAAGCCGGAAGAGAAAAGCCGGGCGAAACCGGCCGGTAAGCGCTTTACCCAGCCGGGCAGGAAAAAGAAAGGGCGCTAATCAGCGGCGTCCACGCGTTTGCGTGGTTGCCGACCACGAAAAAGTGCTGTTCTCATCAGGTTTATAAGCCTGCTGCTTTTTCACCTGGCGGGCTTTCTTCGCGGTCGCTTCACGCTGCGCCATCAGCTTATCGATATACTCTTTCTTAACATGGTTCGCCTCAGAGTTACTCAGCGGGCGTCCATGCGCAATGCGGGCGCGATCGAGCAGCGTTTTAAGCTCCCGCTGTTCACTTTCGGTCATCTCTTTCTGCGTCAGTCTGGTCACGGCCATGGCATGTTCTCCTTAGGAAGTGTCACGAGTTTACGCGATAACGCGTCAAAAGCGCAGGCAAGAACGCGATAACTGGAAATTGGCTCGCAGGTTATCGCCAAGTCAGGATAACCGGATCGACCTGCTGCGATCCGCTCTCCATTTATCCGTTAACTCGCTTTACGCTTTTCTGCCTGACGGCCCTCTACCGGTTTACCCGACCAGTAGCCTGCCAGCAGCGAGCCGGAAAGGTTATGCCACACCGAGAAGAGCGCGCCGGGCAGGGCGGCGAGCGGTGAGAAGTAGAGCTTGCCGAGCGCGGCAGCCAGCCCCGAGTTCTGCATCCCAACTTCAATGGCCAGCGTCCGGCAGGTGGACTCATCAAAACCAAACAGACGCCCGCCCCAGTAGCCGCTGAGCAGACCAATCGCGTTATGGAGGATCACCGCCACAATCACCATCAACCCAACAGAAGCAATGTGTGATGCGGAACCGGCGACCACCGCGCTGATAATGGCCAGAATACAGACCATCGAAAAGGCGGGCAGCCAGGGTTCTACCGCTTTCACCACGCGTGGGAAGAGGTAGTGAACAATCAATCCCAGCCCAATCGGGATCACCACGATTTGCAGGATACTCAGCAGCATCCCCATCACATCGACCTGAATATGGGCATCGACATAGAGGCGCGTCAGCAGCGGCGTGGCGATAACCCCTACCAGCGTTGAGACTGAAGAGATGGTCACCGACAGCGCGACATCGCCTTTGGCGAGATAGATCATCACGTTGGATGCGGTTCCGCTGGCGACGCTGCCGACCAGCACCATTCCGGCCGAGAGATCCGGTGGCATCTTGAAAATCATTGCCAGCAACCACGCCGCCAGCGGCATCACCAGGTAGTGAAGAAACGTACCCGCCGCGACGGGGGCCGGTCGGGAGAGCACGCGCTTAAAGTCGTCGAGGGTCAGATGTACGCCCATGCCGAACATAATCAGCATCAGTAGCGTAGTGACCCACGGGCCGATAGCGACAAATGTCGGCGGGAAGAAGTAGGCGAGAACGGAGAGCAGCACGGCCCAGAGCGGGAACAGCCGCGTGAAGGTTGCGAGCATGGGGATTTCCTTGCGATGACATTGTGTTGTGTTATTCCCCGTTCTCGTAAACGATTCGGGGGTTTATTAACGACCGGGTTCAAGCCCGACCATAGCCAATGTTTATCGTGCTAAGGATTAATATTCAAACGAATTATGATGAAGATCGTTTATGTTGCGCCACGCACGCTCTCCCAACTGAGGCCAAAGCGCGCAAGATATTTACGCAGCCGGTCAGCATCATTGGGGTTGGCTTTTTTCTGCCGCGAGACCGCAAACAGTTCACGGCCCGCTTCAGAGAGGCTCTGCGTGCGGCGACACACCTCCACCACGCTCTCCAGCTGGCGTCGGTCGAAGAGATCCAGCGTCTCAAGGTCGACCGGAAGATCGCCCGTTGATGGCGCACCGCGCCAGTTGTACTCCAGGCGGGCGATCTCCTCTGACACCAGCGTATCGGTGATGCGGCCCTGTTCCGCCAGCGTTGCCATGCGGGCAATCGAGGTGCTCAGCTCGCGGAAATTGCCGCGCCACGCCGCCTGCGCCGAGCAGGCGAAGGCCAGGTAACGCTCGCGCGCCCCTTTGTCGAAGCGGATCTGCGTCTGCTGCTCAAGGCCAAAACGCTGCAACTCATACTCGATATTGGGAGCGATATCCTCCCGCCGCTGCGCCAGCCCCGGCAGTTCAAAGGTCCACATATTGATACGCGCGTAGAGATCCTCCCTGAAGCGCCCCTCATCAACCCACTGCTGCATATTGCGATGGGTACCGGCAATCAGCTGGAAGTCACTCTGCACCTCTTTATCTGAGCCGAAGGGGAAAAAGGTCTTCTCTTCAATCGCTTTTAACAGCATCGCCTGCTCATCCAGCCCCAGCTCAGCGATCTCATCAAGGAACAGCACCCCGCCGTCCGCTTCGCGCAGCAGCCCGGTTCGCGCCTGCTGTGCGCCGGTAAACGCTCCCTTAACGTGACCAAACAGCGTCGACATGGCGTTATCGCCACGCAGGGTGGCGCAGTTCACTGCCACCAGCCGCCCGGCAACGAGATGGCGGGAGTGGCGTAGCTGAAAGATGCGTTTTGCCAGAAACGATTTTCCTGCCCCGGTCGGGCCGGTAAGCAGAATCGGCGCAGAGGAGCGCAGCGCCACGCGCTCAATCTGATCGATCAGGCGGTTAAAGGTAGCGTTGCGCGTATCAATACCCGATTTCAGGAACGAGACCGACTGCTGCTGCTCGCGCTGAAAACGGCTGGTCAGCGTGGCATAGCGGCTTAAATCGAGATCGATAACCGAACAGACGCCCGCTGAGATCTCTTTATCGTTCGCGCCTCTCGCCGCCGGGCCGGTCTGCAACAGGCTAGCGGGAAGGTAGCGCGCTTCGGTGAGCAGGAACCAGCAGATCTGCGCCACGTGCGTCCCGGTGGTGATATGCACCAGGTACTCTTCATTGTCGGTGTCGAAAGGGTAGTGAGTGGCGAAATCGAGAAACGCGGCGTAGACCTCTTCGAAATCCCACGGGTTTTTGATCTCCACCGGGTGGGTGCGCACCTCGGTGCGCGGCGAGAGCACAGCGATATCTTCTGCGGTGTGCGCCGCCAGCCCCTCATCGCGCGGCTGGTGGATCAACTCCAGCCGGTCAACAGGAAAATCCGCTTGCTGGCAGAGCGCCACCGTCGGTCGCCATTTGCGAAAGCGGTTATGCCGTTTTCCGCGTTTATCCAGCACTGTTCCCAGCACCCCAATCACAACCCGACGTTTCATCTTTATCCTGAATAATAAAGGGCGATATATAAAGATAAGAAATCTCGTAGGCTGGCACAATGCCTGGCATCAGACTAAAAAAATAAGTTATTAATTTTCAATAATATAAAAATTTATTTGTTTGTTTCCCTCTTTTTGGCACGCCTCTCGCAATAGTTATCTCGTCAACACGCTGAGTTCGCTGGGGTTATTCACCCCGCCGGCGCATCAGGAGCGGCAAGCGCCGTTTTCCCGGAGGCGTTCCGTCAGTGCAGAGACATTTGCGAAAAATCGGTTATTGATCGGGTTCGACTCCCGAGTTCGCAACCATTATCTCTCCAGATAATCATGATGCAGTACCCCGTCATCGCGCAGTTTACGGTGACATGAGACGACCGCCGATAATGGCGCCGGGCGGCAGGCAAAACAGTGTTTCCCCTGTCGCTTCGCCCCTGCATCCGCGGTCGTAACAACAAAAATAAGAGGGAATAGAGATGACCAACAAAATCACAATTCGAAAAGGTCAGTTAGCGTTACTGGCAAAAGAGGGCGACTACTACCAGGTTCTGGAAACCGGAGAGCACCGTCTGCCATGGTTTGGCAAAAAGCCGGATGTGCTGGTTGTTAACCGTGACGGCAGCGAAGTGCCGGCGGGTCTTGCCGAGTATTTGCGCCGTTTCCAGCCGGAGTGGGTGGAAAAATATTGCCTGGCAGCCGATCTGGGCGATAACGAAGCGGGCGCGCTCTGCCTGAACGGCATGCTGCTGGAGATTTTGCCGCCCGCCACGCGCCGTCTTTACTGGAAAGCGGACGACACCCTGACGCTGGTGCGCCTCAATACCGACGAGGTGAGCGTCCCGGCCGATATTCTGAACGCCGTATTACAGCCGAAACGCGGCGCAGCGGTGAAAGGGCGCGACGCAATCCTCGTGGTGCAGGTTCCCGCCTGGCATGCGGGCGTGCTGAAAATCGATGGTGAAACCCAGGCGCTGTTACCGGCGGGTATCAGCGGTTACTGGAAAGTGAACCACCTGGTGGAAGCGGAAGTGGTCGATCTGCGCCTGCAGGTGCTGGAAGTAAGCGGCCAGGAGATCCTGACCAAAGATAAAGTGACCCTGCGCCTCAACCTGGCGGCGAACTGGCGTTACAGCGATCTGCTGAGCGCGTTTGCCCAGTTGAGCAAACCGCTGGATCACCTCTACCGCGAGCTGCAGTTTGCCCTGCGTGAAGCGATCGGTACCCGCACACTGGATGAGCTGCTGGAAGATAAGCAGATTATTGCTGATGTCGTTAGCGTGCAGGTGGCGAACCGCATGGCGGCCTTCGGCATCGAAGTGGCGTCGCTTGGCGTAAAAGACATCATCCTGCCGGGCGAGATGAAAACCATTCTGTCGCGCTTAGTGGAGGCAGAAAAGTCGGCGCAGGCGAATGTGATCCGCCGCCGCGAAGAGACCGCCGCCACCCGTTCGTTGCTGAACACGGCAAAAGTGATGGAGAGCAACCCGGTGGCATTGCGCCTGAAAGAGCTGGAAACGCTGGAGCGTGTCGCAGAGCGCATCGATAAGATCTCGGTCTTCGGTGGTCTCGACCAGGTATTGCACGGCCTTGTAAACATTAAAGGAAAAGATAATGCAGCATAACGATTACAACCTGCTGGCGCGTGAAAACAGCGCGCCGGTGAAGATGTGGACCCACGGCGTGCCGGTCGAGCCAGAAGCGCGTGAGCAGTTGCTTAATACCGCCAAAATGCCGTTTATCTTCAAACATCTGGCGGTGATGCCGGATGTGCACCTCGGGAAAGGCTCTACCATTGGTAGCGTCATCCCGACCAAAGGGGCGATTATCCCGGCGGCGGTCGGCGTGGATATCGGTTGCGGCATGATTGCCGTGCGCACCTCGCTGCTGGCAAGCGATCTGCCGGATAACCTGAGCGGGCTGCGCAGCGCCATTGAGCAAGCTGTGCCGCACGGGCGCTCGGTAAACCGATCGAAGCGGGATAAAGGCTCATGGTCAAGACCGCCGGAAGAGGTGGATGTGCACTGGGCGTCGCTTGCGCCGCGCTTTAAGCGGCTGACGGATAAATATCCGCGCTTGCTGAAAACTAACAATTATCAGCATCTGGGAACATTGGGCACCGGTAACCACTTTATTGAAGTGTGTCTGGATGAGCAGCAGCGGGTCTGGGTGATGTTGCACAGCGGTTCGCGCGGCGTGGGTAACGCCATCGGCAACGTCTTTATCACCCTGGCCCAGCAGGATATGCAGCAGCATATCGCCAATCTGCCGGACCGAAACCTCGCCTATTTCCGCGAGGGGAGCAAGCACTATGACGACTATCTGGAAGCGGTCGAGTGGGCGCAGGATTTCGCCCGTCATAACCGGGAAGTGATGATGTCGCGCGTGTTGGCAGCGCTGTCGAGTATTATCACCAAACCTTTTATGACCCAGCAGGAAGCGGTGAATTGCCACCATAACTATGTGCAAAAAGAGACGCACTTTGGTGAAGAGGTGCTGGTAACGCGTAAAGGCGCGGTGTCGGCGCAAAAGGGGCAGATGGGGATTATTCCCGGCTCAATGGGTGCGAAAAGCTTTATCGTGCGCGGGCTGGGAAATGAAGAGAGCTTCTGTTCATGCAGCCACGGTGCCGGGCGCACCATGAGCCGTACCGCGGCTAAAAAGCGCTTTACCGTTGAGGATCAGATCCGCGCTACCGCGCATGTGGAGTGCCGTAAAGACAGCGAGGTGATCGATGAGATCCCGATGGCCTATAAAGATATCGACGCCGTGATGGCGGCGCAGGCCTCGCTGGTGGAAGTGGTGCATACCCTGCGTCAGGTGGTGTGCGTAAAAGGATAAAGGAGTCAGAAATGGAACAGCACGGAGTTGATGCCGCCATGCGTGAACGCGTGCGGCTCGAGTTAGAGGCAGTAGAGCGCAAATATGATGTGAGAGTGCTCTACGCCTGCGAATCGGGCAGTCGCGGCTGGGGCTTTGCCTCGCCGGACAGCGATTATGATGTGCGCTTTTTGTATGTGCACAAGCCGCGCTGGTATCTGCGCGTTGAACCGCAGCGCGATGTGATCGAGCTGCCGATAGACGCGGAGCTGGATGTTTGCGGCTGGGAGTGGCGCAAAGCGCTGGGGTTATTGAAGTCCGCAAACCCGACGCTTATCGAGTGGCTCGATTCGCCGGTGGTCTATCAGCAGGATGAGGGCGTGCTGGCGGCGTTACGCGATCAGGTGCCGCACTGGTTTTCACCGGTTCGCGCGCGCTGGCACTACTACGCGATGGCGAAGAAGAACTTTCGCAGCTACTTGCAGGATGAGCAGGTGCGGCTGAAGAAATACTTCTATGTGCTGCGCCCGCTACTGGCGGTGCGCTGGATAGAGGCGGGGAAAGGGATGCCGCCGATGCGTTTCGCCACGCTGCTGGCAGGGAGCGATCTCGGCGCGCCGCTGCGGGCTGAAATCGATGAGCTGCTGGAGGTGAAGCAGCGCGCAGGTGAAGCGCAGTACGGCGCGCGGCGGCCGTTGATGCATGATTTTATAAGCCAGGAGCTGGCGCGCGGTGAAGTGGCCGATGCGTTGCCCGAGAGCCGCAGCGGCAATGTTCACGATCTCGACCAGTTGCTGTTTGAAACGGTGATGGCGTAATCCTGCCGGGTGGCGCTGCGCTTACCCGGCCTACAAACGGCATCATTCCCGTAGGCCTGATAAGGCGCAGCCGCCATCAGGCAAAATCTCACTCGAACAGGTTGTGATGTAACTTCTGCACCACCTGTTCGGCCTCTTTTCCGGGGACAAGGAAACAGAGGTTATGGCTCGACGCGCCGTAACAGATCATGCGGATATTGAACGGTTCGAGCACGCCGAACACCTCTTTGCCCACGCCGCACGCTTTCGACAAATCGTTGCCAATCAGCGCCACCAGCGCCAGATCCTCTTCCACTTCCACCCGACAGAGCGCCGAAAGCTCCATCAGCAGCCCCTGCGTCAGCAGCGTATCGCCCGTGGAGGTGGAACCGGTGGTATCCAGCGTCAGCGCCACGCTCACTTCCGAGGTGGTAATCAGATCGACCGAAATATTATGCCGCGCCAGAATGCCGAACACTTCGGCGAGGAAGCCGCGCGAGTGGAGCATATTCAGGCTGTGCAGCGTTAATAGCGTCTGCTTACGACGCAGCGCCAGCGCGCGGAACAGCGGCGGATTGGTAGTGTTATTGCACACCAGCGTACCGCCCGCCTGCGGATCTTTGCTCGAGCCGACAAACACCGGAATATCGCTGCGTACCGCCGGTAACAGCGTCGCTGGATGGAGCACTTTCGCGCCGAAGGTCGCCATCTCTGCCGCCTCTTCAAAGGCGATTTCATCAATGCGTTTTGCCGCTGGCACCACGCGCGGATCGGTGGTGTAAATGCCCGGGACATCGGTCCAGATATCGACGCGCGACGCGCTCAGCGCTTCAGCCAGTAACGCGGCGGTGTAATCGCTGCCGCCGCGGCCAAGCGTAGTGGTGCGGCCTTTCGCTTCGCTGCCGATAAAGCCCTGGGTGATCACCAGGCCTTCGTTGATGCGCGGGGCAAGTTGCTGCGTGGCAAGCGTTGAGAGGGCGGCTACGTCTGGCTCGGCGCGGCCAAAACGGTCGCTGGTGCGCATCACTTTGCGAATATCAAACCACTGCGCCTGCACGCTACGCTCGCGCAGCACTTCCACAAACAGCAGGGTCGACATCAGTTCGCCGTGGCTGACCAGCTCATCCGTCAGCGCCGCCGAGGTTGCCAGCGAAGCAGCTTCAGCGAGGGTAGTAATATTTTCCAGCAGGCGTTCGATCTCTTCGCGGATCACCGCCTGGCTGCCCATACGCTCCAGAATATCGAACTGAATTTTGCGGATGGCGTCGAGCTTGACGAAACGCTCGGTCGCTTCAAGGCCTTCGGCCAGCGCAACCAGTAAGTTGGTCACGCCTGCGGAAGCGGAGAGCACCACCAGACGGACACTGTTATCGGAGAGCACCACGTCCGCACTGCGGTTCATGGCATCGTAATCGGCAACGCTGGTGCCGCCAAATTTAGCGACAACGAAACTTGACATAACTACCTCGTGTCAGGGGATATCATTTCAGCCATGGCACAAGGTTGAACCTTCGCCTTTCACCCCACAGCGGTGGCCTGGGTAGATGAAACTGAAGCGTGCAGTTTTCCTGCAAAAAACATTCGCAAAACAGTGTATTTATAAATAAAGGCTGGGCGGGCATAGTGTCAACGTCGGGATTATGCGGATTTTTCATGCTGCTTTTGCTGTTAGTAAAATGACTTATGTTGTGCTGGTTTTCGCTGTTTTTTGCCTGGCTTTTGCGCACATCGACCGAACCTTTGACATAAAAACCATCACACCTTCCCTTCGCAGGCGCTACAATCGACGGCAGTCTCACTTCTCAAATCAGAAGAGTATTGCTATGAAAAACATCAATCCAACGCAGACTTCTGCCTGGCAGGCACTACAGAAACACTACGCTGAAATGAAGGACGTCACTCTTGCGGATCTCTTCGCAAAAGACGGTGACCGCTTTACCAAATTCTCCGCCACCTTCGACGATCTGATGCTGGTGGATTACTCCAAAAACCGCATCACGCAAGAGACCCTCGACGCGCTGCTGGCGCTGGCGAAAGAGACCGATCTGGCCGGTGCCATCAAATCGATGTTCTCCGGTGAGAAGATCAACCGCACCGAAGATCGCGCCGTGCTGCACGTCGCGCTGCGTAACCGTAGCAATACGCCGATTATGGTCGATGGCAAAGATGTGATGCCGGAAGTGAACGCGGTGCTGGAGAAGATGAAAAGCTTCTCTGAAGCGATCATTTCAGGTAGCTGGAAAGGCTACACCGGCAAGCCGATCACCGACGTGGTCAACATCGGCATTGGCGGCTCGGATCTCGGCCCGTTTATGGTCACCGAAGCGCTGCGCCCGTACAAAAATCACCTTAACATGCACTTTGTCTCTAACGTCGATGGCACCCACATCGCCGAAGTGCTGAAGAAAGTGAACCCGGAAAGCACCCTGTTCCTCGTGGCATCGAAAACCTTCACCACCCAGGAAACCATGACCAACGCCCACAGCGCGCGCGACTGGTTCCTGAAAACCGCTGGTGATGAAAAGCATGTGGCGAAGCACTTTGCCGCGCTCTCGACCAACGCGAAAGCGGTGGGTGAGTTCGGGATTGATACCGCTAATATGTTTGAGTTCTGGGACTGGGTGGGCGGCCGTTACTCCCTGTGGTCGGCGATTGGCCTGTCGATCATCCTCTCGGTTGGCTTCGACAACTTTGTTGAGCTGCTTTCCGGCGCGCATGCGATGGACAAGCACTTCGCCTCCACCGAGCTGGATAAGAACCTGCCGGTGCTGCTGGCGCTGATCGGTATCTGGTACAACAACTTCTTCGGCGCTGAAACCGAAGCGATCCTGCCGTATGACCAGTACATGCACCGCTTTGCCGCTTATTTCCAGCAGGGCAACATGGAGTCCAACGGTAAATACGTTGACCGTAATGGCAACGCCGTGGATTACCAGACTGGCCCAATCATCTGGGGTGAGCCGGGTACCAACGGTCAGCATGCGTTTTACCAGCTGATTCACCAGGGAACCAAAATGGTGCCGTGCGATTTCATCGCTCCGGCCATCACCCATAACGCGCTTTCCGATCACCACCAGAAGCTGCTCTCCAACTTCTTCGCTCAGACCGAAGCGCTGGCGTTCGGCAAATCCCGTGAGGTGGTTGAGCAGGAGTATCGCGATCAGGGTAAAGATCCGGCAACGCTGGATCACGTGGTGCCGTTCAAAGTGTTTGAAGGCAACCGCCCGACCAACTCCATCCTGCTGCGTGAAATTACGCCGTTTAGCCTCGGCGCGCTGATTGCGCTCTATGAGCACAAAATCTTCACCCAGGGCGCCATCCTCAACATCTTCACCTTTGACCAGTGGGGCGTTGAGCTGGGTAAACAGCTGGCGAACCGTATCCTGCCAGAGCTGGGTGACGATCGCTCCATCTCCAGCCATGACAGCTCGACAAACGGGCTGATTAACCGCTACAAATCCTGGCGCGGTTAACAGAGAAAGCGTCGCTTCGGCGGCGCTTTTTTTTGTCTGCGCAATTATTCCCGCCGCGCCATAAATATCCACCGTCTGCGCCAATCAATATATAAGTAATTCCAATAATGTTATTTCCGTTAGGGCTAATCCGGTCGGAATAGCCTTCTTTACCGCGCGTATTATCATTCATCAGGTTTATCCGAAAATCAGGGCGTATAGCGTAACGCTTGCTATCTATTTTAGGACTAGCCTTATTGTATGAATAATATGTGATTATTTATGTCTATGTTTTTTAAAGTATTTATAAAGATAGCTGCTTGCTAAATATACGCTCCGGCTAATGTTCCGAAAAGGTTCCCCGCTATTTCCTGAGGCGTAATTCATCTGCTTTAGTTGTGTATACTCCCTATCGCCTGAATTTTTTCAGGCAAATCTCCATTCATTCAATGAAGGGAAATTGATATGAAAAAAGCTCTTTATGGCATTTTTGCCATAACCGCGCTTGCGGCGACGTCTGCTTTCGCTGCACCGGTGCAAACCGGTGACGCAGCAGGCTCGGCAGCGACCTCTGTTTCTGCAGGCAGCTCTGCGGCAACGAGTGCGAGCACCGTAGGGTCAGCGGTAGGTGTCGCTCTGGCGGCAACCGGTGGCGGTGATGGTTCCAATACGGGGACCACAACCACCACCACGACAAGTACTCAGTAATAGCGAGTGCATTAACTATAACCACACTTCGGTGTGGTTATTTCGTCCCTTTCGGAGAAGAGTCGTGAAGCGACCTGGTATCATTTTGATTTGCCTGCTCCTTCAGGCATGTTCAGGCCCGATCAAAGGCCTCGGGAATTCACTCTGGAATAGCGTATTTGGCACGCCGGGCGTGCAGCTTACCGATGAAGATATCCGTAATATGCCCTACGCCAGCCAATATATGCGCCTTAACAACGGTCCTCAGCTGTTTGTGGTGTTGGCATTTGCCGAAAACGGCCAGCAAAAATGGGTGACGCAAGATCAGGCCGTCATCGTGACGCAAAACTATCGCATCGTAAAAACCCACCTTGGCACCGATAACCTGCTTGATGTCACCAACCTGGCGGCAGACCCGCTGGCGAAACCTAACCAAATTATCGACGGCACCCGCTGGACGCGCATGATGGGCTGGACCGAATACAAACAGGTGCGCTATGCCACTGCCCGCTCGGTGTTCCACTGGAATGGCACCGACACCGTGCAGCTGGGCAGCGACGAAACCCGCGTTCGCGTGCTGGATGAAGAGGTCACAACGGATCAAAAAAGCTGGCGCAACCGCTACTGGGTGGATGAGGACGGGGTGATCCGCCAGTCTGAACAGTATCTTGGCGCGGACTGGTTCCCGGTGAAAACCACGCTGATTAAGGCGGGCAAACAATGAAAACACGCGCGCTCCTTTTGATGCTTTCAAGCCTCGTCTCCCCGCTGGCGCTGGCGACCGGCACCGTTGATGTCTACACCCCCGGCGACAGCAAACCGAAAACCTTAACCAATGCCGAACATCTGGTCGATCTGGTGGGTCAGCCGAGGCTGGCGAACAGCTGGTGGCCGGGTGCGGTGGTCAGCGAGCGTAAGGCGACCATTACCGAGCAGGCACGCCATCAGGCGCTGCTGGCCCGGCTCACCACGCTCGCGTCAGAAGAGGGCGGTGACAGCGCCGCCGCCATTAACGGCTTGCGTCAGCAGTTGCAGGGAATCAAGGTCACCGGCAGGCAACTTGTTGAACTCGATCCCGACTTTTTACGCACGCACCGCCGCGCTAACCGGCCGCTGGAAGGCGACTACACCCTGTGGGTGGGACCGCAGCCGACCACCATTACCGTGGTCGGGCTGGTGAGCCGGCCGGGCAAGAAACCCTTTACGCCAGAGCGCGATGTGGTGAGCTACCTCGATGAGATGGATCTGTTGAGCGGCGCGGATCGCAGCTATGCATGGGTGGTCTATCCCAACGGTAAAACGCAAAAGGTACCGGTGGCTTACTGGAACCGTCGTCACGTCGAGCCGATGCCCGGCAGCGTGATTTTCGTCGGTTTCGCACCGGGTTTGTGGAGCGATGAGAATGACAAGCTCAATGCCGACATTCTCCAGTCCCTGACGCATCGGATACCGGAATAATAATGAAAAAATCGTTTGTTATTAGCATATTGGCGCTTGGCGTGAGCGCCGCTTGTCACGCGGAGTCCTGGCCGGACCCAATCGGGCCTTCGCAGTCAGATTTCGGCGGCGTTGGCCTGTTGCAAACGCCCACCGCACGTATGGCGCCCGAGGGCGAGCTGAGCCTGAACTACCGCGATAACGACCAGTATCGTTACTACTCTGGCTCGGTGCAGCTCTTCCCGTGGCTGGAAACTACACTGCGTTACACCGACGTGCGCACGCGCAAATATAGCTCGGTCGAAGCGTTCTCCGGCAATCAGACCTATAAAGATAAAGCGTTCGATCTGAAATTACGCCTCTGGGAAGAGGGCTACTGGCTACCGCAGGTCTCCGTCGGCGCGCGCGATATCGGCGGGACAGGGCTGTTCGATGGCGAATATCTGGTGGCGAACAAAGCCTGGGGACCGTTTGATTTCTCCCTCGGTATTGGCTGGGGCTATCTCGGCACCAATGGAAATATTAAAAACCCGCTCTGTAGCTACAAGTCAGCCTATTGCGTGCGTGACAACCGCTATAAACAGGCCGGTTCAACGGATACCAGCCAGATGTTCCGCGGCCCGAGCGCGCTGTTCGGCGGCGTGGAGTACCAGACGCCGTGGAACCCGCTGCGCCTGAAGCTGGAGTATGACGGCAACAACTATCAGCAGGATTTTGCCGGCAAACTGCCGCAGCGCAGCAAAGTTAACGTCGGCGCGATCTATCGCGTGTCGGACTGGGCAGACATCAACCTGAGCTACGAGCGCGGCAACACCTGGATGTTCGGCTTCACCCTGCGTAATAACTTCAATAACTTACGCCCGGCGTATAACGATAATCCACGGCCGAAGTATCAACCGCAGCCGCAGGATGCGATCCTGCAACACTCGGTGGTGGCGAACCAGCTTACATTGCTGAAGTACAACGCCGGTCTTGCGGATCCGCAAATTCAGGTCAAGGGCGATACGCTCTATGTCACCGGTGAGCAGGTGAAATATCGTCATAACCAGGAAGGCGTTGAGCGCGCAAACCGTATCATCATGAATGATTTGCCGGACGGTATTCGCACCATCCGGGTGACGGAAAACCGTCTGCGCATGCCAGCCGTGACCACCGAAACGGATGTCGCCAGCCTGAAACGCCACCTTGAGGGCGAACCGCTGGGACAGGATACGGAGCTGGTGCAAAAACGCGTCACGCCAATCGTGCCGGATAAAACCGAGCAGGGCTGGTATATCGACCGCACGGCGTTCGACTTCCATCTCGATCCGGTGCTTAACCAGTCGCTCGGCGGGCCGGAAGGCTTCTACATGTATCAGCTGGGGATAATGGCGACCGCCGACTGGTGGGTGACTGACCATCTGCTGACCACCGGCAGCCTGTTCGGCAACATCTCCAATAACTATGACAAGTTTAACTACACCAACCCGCCGAAGGACTCCGCGCTGCCGCGTGTGCGTACCCGCGTGCGTGAATATGTGCAGAACGATGTCTATGTGAACAACCTGCAGGCCAACTACCTCCAGTACCTCGGCAATAATTTCTATGGCCAGGTCTATGGCGGTTATCTGGAGACCATGTACGGCGGTGCGGGTGCAGAGGTGCTGTGGCGTCCGGTTGACGGGCCGCTCGCCTTCGGGATTGACGCCAACTACGTGAAGCAGCGTGACTGGCGCAGCGCCCAGGACATGATGAAGTTCACCGATTACAGTGTGAAAACCGGGCACTTCACCGCCTACTGGACGCCGTGGTTCGCTGATAACGTGCTGGTAAAAGCGAGCGCCGGGCAGTATCTGGCGGGCGATAAAGGGGTGACGCTGGAAGTGTCGAAACACTTCGACAGCGGCATCGTGGTCGGGGCGTATGCGACGAAAACTAACGTTTCCGCCGCGCAGTACGGCGAAGGGGATTTCACCAAAGGGGTGTATGTCTCCGTACCGCTGGATCTGTTCAGCGCCAGCCCGACCCGCAGCCGTGCCGCCATCGGCTGGACACCGCTGACGCGTGACGGCGGCCAGAAACTGGGCCGTAAATTCGATCTCTACAGCCTGACCAGCGATAAGTCAGTTAACTTCCAGTAAGCAAACGCCCTTCTCGCGCTGAGAAGGGCGCTGTTCTACAACCGGCGCAGCAGTCGCGCCGGATTGCCCGCATAAACGCCTTTCACCGTAGTCGACTTTGTCACCACGCTGCCCGCGCCAATTACGCAGCCATCGCAAATCGAGACCGCCAGAATCGTCGCACCGCTGCCAATAGATACCCCATCGCCAATCGTGATCCGCCCCCAGTTTTCGCGATTTGGATCGGGTTTGCCGTCGCGGAACAGATCGTTGGCGAACATTACGCCATGGCCGATAAAGCAGCCTTCGCCAATGGTGACGTACTCACAAATAAAGGTGTGGGACTGGATCTTCGTGGCTTTGCCTATCTGCGTATTACTCTGGATTTCTACAAACGGGCCGACAAAAACCTCATCCGCCAGCGTGCAGTCATACAGATTGGCGGGCTCATAAATCACCACATTTTCACCGCAGGTCACGTTGCGAACGGCGGCGTGGCGAAGAGAGGCGGTGTGCATAATGGCTCCTTAAAGCGCTTTGCCGAAAATATGCAGCGTGCTTTGTTGAGAAGGTGTGGTGAAGAGGGCGCTCTTAATAAACGCGAACCCCTGGCGCTGATAGAAACGCTGCGCGTGCGGGTTGGCATCCAGCACCTCCAGCCAGAAAAAGGTCTCGCCACGGCCTTGTGCCTCACGCGCTATCTCATTAATGAGATGCTCGCCGTAGCCTTTTCCCGTTTCGCCAGGTAAGAGATAGAGCTTATGCAGCAGCGTGCCGGCTGGGCCGTTGTCGTCACTGGCGCAATGCCACGTGACTTTAGCAAATCCCACCGGACTGGGATCGGAGAGGATAAACCAGTTTCCCGCTTCGCTTTGCAGGCTCTGTTGCAGGGATGGCACAGCGTACTCCTGGTGCAGAAATGCCTCCAGTTCACTCTTCTCCTGCCATAAGTGCGCGAAATGGTGGGTGTAACTGGCATAGCCCATCTCGCTCAACAGCGCGGCATCTTCCACGCTCGCTTTACGTATCGTCATCATCGCTTATTACTCTCCCGCTTCGCTGGCTCAGCGATACATCTCATCACGGGCTGTCACATAATCTAAGTAAAAAAAGTAGATCAAGATCACATTTACGCGATATACAGAGGATCTTCTAACAATAATGAGGTGCTGTTATGTCGTCGCTTAATCACCCGCGGGTGGCGTTTGTTTCAACTATTTTGCAGGGCATACTCAGCCTGGGTCTGCTGGCGCTGGGTATTATCCTGATTGTTTTTTTGGGCAAAGAGACGCTGCATCTGGCCATTGCGCTCTTCGCGCCGGTACAAACCAGCAAATATGAGCTGGTCGAAGGGCTGGTGGTCTACTTCCTCTACTTCGAATTTATCGCCTTGATTGTGAAGTATTTTCAGTCCGGGCTTCACTTCCCGCTGCGCTACTTTGTCTATATCGGCATTACGGCGATTGTGCGGCTGATCATCATCGATCATCAGTCGCCGATGGATGTGCTGATCTACTCGGCGGCGATCTTGCTGCTGGTGATCACGCTGTGGATCTGTAACTCCCAACGCCTGCGCCGCGAATAAAAAAGGCGGCCTGTTCAGGCCGCCGAAATTGAGGGTGCAGTGGCAATAACAACAAGGGTATGACAACGATGAAATTTAGCCCTTCACCCCGCCGGCCGTCAGGCCATTGACCAGCCAGCGCTGCGCCAGCAGGAACACCAGGGTAATCGGGATGGCGGAGAGCACCGCCGCGGCGGCGAAATCGCCCCATAAGTAGTTCTGCGGGTTGAGATACTGCTGCATCCCCACCGCCAGCGTGTAGCTGTCGACATCGCGCAGCAGCAGCGAGGCGACCGGCACTTCGGTAATGGCCGCAATAAACGACAGAATAAACACCACCGCCAGAATTGGCACCGACAGCGGCAGCAGCACCAGGCGGAACGCCTGCCATGGGGTCGCGCCATCCAGCGAGGCGGCCTCTTCCAGCGAGCTGTCGATCGTTTCGAAATACCCCTTGATCGTCCAGACATGCAGTGCGATCCCACCGAGATAGGCGAAGATCACCCCACCGTGCGTATTCAGCCCGATAAACGGAATGTACTGGCCTAAACGATCAAACAGGGCATAGAGCGCCACCAGCGACAGCACCGCCGGGAACATCTGGAAAATCAGCATCCCTTTCAGCAGCGTCGCTTTACCGCGAAAACGCATACGGGCAAAGGCGTAGGCGCAGGTGGTGGAGAGCGCGACAATGCCGATGGCGGTAATCACGGCGATCTTCACCGAGTTCCACAGCCATAACAGCACCGGGAAGGGCGGCGGGGTGACGCGCCCATCGGCATGCTCAACACTAAAGCCCAGCGCCAGACGCCAGTGCTCCCAGGAGATACGCTCCGGGATCAGGCTGCCGGTGGCGAAGTTGCCTTCACGCAGTGAAATGGCGATCACCATCAGCAGCGGGAACATAATCGCGGCGATAAACAGCAGCAGTAACGCATGGGTGAAAAAGAGCCGCAGCTTTTGCGATTTCGCCTGCACCATAGCCATAGTTTTCCTCCTCCTTAATCGAATTTCATGCGCGTGGCTTTCAGATTGACGATGGCCAGCGCGCCCACCAGCAGGAAGATCAGCGTGGCGATAGCCGCCGCAAGACCGAAGTCCTGGCCGCCGCCGCCTTCAAAGGCGATGCGGTAGGTGTAGCTCACCAGCAGGTCGGTATAGCCCGCCGGCGTGGTGGTGCCGATACGATCCGGGCCGCCGTTGGTCAGCAGTTGGATCAGCACGAAGTTGTTAAAGTTAAAGGCAAAGCTGGCGATCATCAGCGGCGTCAGGGGCTTGATCAGCAGCGGGAAGGTGATACGGAAAAAGTTCTGTAACGGCCCGGCGCCGTCCATTGCCGAGGCTTCATAGAGATCTTCCGGGATCGCTTTCAGCAGACCCATGCAGAGGATCATCATGTAGGGGTAGCCGAGCCAGGTGTTAACGATCACCACCATCGCGCGGGCAGTATTCGGATCGCTAAACCATGCCGGTTTAATGCCGAACAGCGCGCTCAGCATCATGTTGATCTCACCAAAGCTCTGGTTGAATAGCCCTTTAAAGATCAGGATCGAGATAAACGACGGCACGGCGTAAGGCAGGATCAGCAGCAGCCGGTAGACAGCCTTACCCTTTAACGACTCCCACTGCACAACGCAGGCCAGCACCATACCGACCGCCACCGTCAGCACTACGGTGAGGATGGAGAAGATCACCGTCCAGATAAAAATCTCGATAAACGGTTTCTGGATACCCTCATCGGTAAAGACGCGGGTGAAGTTATCCCAGCCGATAGTGACGGTATAACCGGGGCTCAGTTTCTCACTGGCCCAGCTGCCGTCGGCGTTAAGCGCCTGGTAGAAGCCGGTCTGGTTGTTCGGGCGATACTTGACGCCGCTCTGGTTATTGAGCAGCGTGCCATCCTGCTCAACCTGATAGAGCGGGCGGGTGCCGGAGAACTGGCGCAGCGAGCTCATCGCCACTTTGCTCTCATCCGGTAGTACCGCGGTGAGCTGGTTCAGCCCCTGGCGGTTTTGCGTAATCACACGCAGATTGGCGCGCTCGCCCGCAGGCAGCGCATCGACCTCTTTAACCTTCAGCTGCTGTTCGCCGCCGGGTTTAAAGGCGTCGGAGAGATAGTGTTTGCCGCTCTCGCCATCCGTCAGCGCTAATTGCCACTTATCCCCGTCCGGATAGAGGCCGAAGTTATAGGCTTTGCCCGCCTGATATGAGCGGTCGAGCAGCACCTGCTGCGCGCGCTCCTGGGTGAGCTGGTTAGTGCTGCTGTAGTTGGTAAAGGCGATGGCGATGGTGCAAATCAGCGGGAAGAGGACGAACAGCCCCATGCCCGCAAGACCCGGATAGACATAGCGCCAGGCGTACGCTTTACGATTGGCAAAAATGTAGAGGCCTGCCGAACTCAGCACGAGCGTGGTGATGGCAAAAAGGTATTCCCCCTGGGCATACATCATGACGACAAGGTAAGCCACCAGCAGCCCGATCACGGCGATGGCAGCCCATGCAACCTGCGAGCTTTGCCACCAGTGGCGTTTTCTTACAACATCCATGGGAGTGTCCTCTCTACACGCCCCTCTCCACGCCGCTTCGTTGTGAGCGAGGCAGCGTGAAATCTGGCGTGTATACAGCCTGTCCAGTTAGCCCTGCTCCGGGAGGAACAGGGCCGTTACGTTCTTACTTGGTGATGCGGCCCTGCGCATCTTTCAGCGCCGCATCCACGGTCTGGCGACCAGTCACGGCGTTGATCACCGCGGTACGGGTGGCGTACCAGAAGGCGGACATTTGCGGGATATTCGGCATGATTTCGCCGGTTTTGGCGTTCGCCATGGTGGCGGCGATGCGCGGATCTTTCGCTAACTGATCCTGATAGGATTTCAGCGCCACCGCGCCCAGCGGTTTGTCTTTGTTCACTTCCGCCAGGCCTTCATCGGTCAGCAGGTAGTTTTCAAGGAACTCTTTCGCCAGCTCTTTGTTCGGGCTGGCGGCGTTGATGCCTGCGCTCAGCACGCCAACGAAGGTTTTCGACGGTTTACCGTTGAAGGTCGGCAGCTGCGCGACGCCGTAGTTGATCTTGCTCTTGTCGATATTGGTCCACGCCCACGGCCCGTTGATGGTCATCGCCGTTTCGCCTTTGTTAAACGCGGCTTCGGCAATCGAGTAATCGGTGTCGGCATTCATGTGCTTGTCTTTGATCAGTTTCACCAGGAAGCTGAGACCGGCTTTCGCGCCCGCGTTATCCACGCCGACATCTTTCACATCATATTTGCCGTTTTCATACTTAAAGGCGTAACCCCCATCGGCGGCAATCAGCGGCCAAGTGAAGTAGGGCTCTTGCAGGTTGAACATCAGCGCGCTCTTGCCTTTCGCCTTCAGCGCTTTATCCAGCGCCGGGATCTCTTCCCAGGTTTTCGGCGGGTTCGGCACTAAGTCTTTGTTATAAATCAGCGACAGGGATTCTACGGAGACCGGGTAGGCGATCAGCTTGCCGTTGTAGCGCACCGCGTCCCAGGTGAAGGGAACCAGTTTGTCCTGGAAGGCTTTGTCCGGCGTCACTTCCGCCAGCAGGCCAGATTGTGCGTAGCCACCGAAACGGTCATGCGCCCAGAAGATGATATCCGGGCCGTCGCCGGTCGCCGCAACCTGCGGGAACTTCTCTTCCAGCTTGTCCGGGTGCTCAACGGTCACTTTGATGCCGGTATCTTTCTCGAATTTTTTACCCACTTCGGCCAGGCCGTTATAGCCTTTGTCGCCGTTGATCCAGATAACCAGCTTACCTTCTTCGATTTTGGCAAGGGCAGAGGCGGAGAACATCATCGTTGCCACTGCGGACAATGCGAGGATGCGTGCGCCTGTTTTGATTTTCATATATCCCGTCCTTTAGATGATGTGCTCATGAATACGCATAAGGTGGTTTGACGGGAGTAGTCTCCTTTTTTGGCAAGCGCTTCTCATCATCCCCACCCCTACGCCCCTGGGGTGATTTGTGTGATCTCTGTTACAGGGATTTTCGTTATGTGTCGCAGCGCACATAAAAATGCGCCGTTTTTTGCAAAGCCGGTCACGAATTTACCCGCCGCCCGCTCGCCGGGGGGGCAGAGCAGCGCGTCTCATCCTCCCATCTCCTCCCCCATAAAAAACGCAGGGGGTGGAGGATTCGCCGGAAAAATCCTTACGCCATAGTCAGGCCACTTTGAATGTATCCGTTGGTATCAGGTTGTAACGAAGGGAGATGGGGATGGCGAGCGTACAGCTGCGAAATGTCACGAAAGCCTGGGGCGATGTGGTGGTATCGAGAGATATCAGTCTGGACATTCACGAAGGTGAGTTCGTCGTGTTTGTCGGCCCGTCAGGCTGCGGTAAGTCAACGCTGCTGCGCATGATTGCCGGGCTGGAGACGATTACCAGCGGGGATCTGCTGATTGGCGATACCCGCATGAACGACGTGCCGCCCGCTGAGCGCGGTATCGGCATGGTGTTCCAGTCCTATGCGCTCTATCCGCACCTGTCGGTGGCGGATAATATGTCGTTCGGCCTCACGCTCGCGGGCGCGAAGAAAGATTTAATCAAATCGCGCGTCACCCAGGTCTCCGAAGTGCTGCAACTCGGGCACCTGCTGGAGCGTAAGCCGAAGGCGCTCTCCGGTGGTCAGCGTCAGCGCGTGGCAATTGGCCGTACGCTGGTGGCCGAGCCGCGCGTTTTTCTGCTCGATGAACCCCTCTCCAACCTTGATGCCGCGCTGCGCGTGCAGATGCGTATTGAGATCTCCCGTCTGCATAAGCGCCTGCGCCGCACGATGATTTACGTCACCCACGATCAGGTCGAAGCGATGACGCTGGCCGACAAAATCGTGGTGCTGGACGCCGGGCGCGTGGCGCAGGTCGGCAAGCCGCTGGAGCTTTATCACTACCCGGCAGATCGCTTTGTCGCGGGCTTTATCGGCTCGCCGAAGATGAACTTCCTGCCGGTAAAAGTGACCGCCACGGCGATTGAGCAGGTGCAGGTTGAGCTGCCCAACCGCCAGCAGGTGTGGCTGCCGGTCGACAGCGCGAACGTGCAGGTCGGCGCCAATATGTCGCTCGGCATTCGCCCGGAGCATCTGCTGCCCAGCGATATCGCCGATGTCACGCTCTCCGGCACGGTTCAGGTCGTCGAACAGCTCGGTCACGAAACACAGATTCATATCCAGATCCCCGCAATACGTCAGAACCTGGTTTACCGCCAGAACGACGTGGTGCTGGTAGAAGAGGGTGCCACATTCGCCATCGGCTTACCGCCGGAGCGTTGCCATCTGTTCCGTGAAGATGGCACCGCCTGCCGCCGGTTGCATAAAGAACCTGGCGTTTAAGCTACCCCACAAAGAGATTACACAAAGCCATTCGCATGATGTCGAGGCGGCAACGGCATGCACTTGTGAGCCTACAAAGGTAGGCGCACGGGTGAATACGGCAGCCAACAAAGCGTTAGCCGGACGGGTGCGTGTAAAAAAAGAAAAGCAAGCTCTCAGGAGATAGAACGATGATTACTCTGCGCAAAGTTCCTCTGGCAATCGCTATTACGGCAGGCATTTTGTCTGCTCAGGCGGGCGCTGTTGATTTTAAAGGTTATGCACGTTCCGGCATTGGCTGGACCGGCAGCGGCGGCGAGCAGCAGTGCTTCCAGGCCACCGGTGCGGACGCTAAATACCGTCTCGGTAACGAATGCGAAACCTACGCTGAAATTAAATTAGGTCAGGAAGTGTGGAAAGACGCTGATAAAAGCTTCTATTTCGACTCCAACATCGCCTACAAAACCGCTCAGTTGAATGACTGGGAAGACAGCAACACGCCAGCCGTGCGTGAATTCAACGTCGTGGGTAAAAACCTGATCGACGCGCTGCCGGGCGCTAACATGTGGGCCGGTAAACGCTTCTATCAGCGTCATGACGTACATATGATCGACTTCTACTACTGGGATATCTCCGGCCCGGGCGCAGGTCTTGAAAATATTGACGTTGGCATCGGTAAACTCTCGCTGGCCGCGACCCGCTCCTCTGAATCCGGCGGCTCTTCAGCCTTCGGCGACCGCGATCCTACGACGGGCATCAGAACCTACAACAACGATGTGCCTAACGACGTGTTCGATGTGCGTTTAGCCGGTCTGCAAACTAACCCGGACGGCGTGCTGGAACTGGGCGTGGATTATGGCCATACCAACATTCCGGATGACTACTACCTCGAGCCGGGCGCGTCGAAAGATGGCTGGATGTTCACCGCTGAACATACCCAGAGCATGATGAAGGGTTACAACAAGTTCGTGGTGCAGTATGCCACCAACTCAATGATTTCTCAGGGTAAAGGCCAGGCGCGTGGCGGCTCAGTAGATAACGACGGTCACCTGATCCGCGTGCTGGATCACGGTGCTATCAACCTCGCTGAGAAGTGGGACCTGATGTATGTCGGTATGTATCAGGATACCGATCGCGATAATAACCGCGGCAACACCTGGTACACCGTGGGCGTGCGTCCGATGTACAAATGGACACCGATCATGAGCACCCTGATGGAAGTGGGCTACGACAATGTGAAGTCTCAGGAAACGGGCGATCGCAACAACCAGTACAAAATCACCCTCGCGCAACAGTGGCAGGCTGGCGACAGCATCTGGTCCCGCCCGGCGATTCGTGTGTTCGCCACCTACGCCAAGTGGGATGAAAAATGGGGTTACGTGAAGACCGATGCTACCGGCAACAGCTCTTCCTTTGCAGCCAGCAATGGCACGGTAACACCGTTTGGCACCACCAGCCGTGGTGACAACGACGAGTGGACCTTCGGCGCGCAGATGGAAATCTGGTGGTAATCGAGTTTTACCCGCTGTAATGCATGAAAAGAGGGGCGCAAGCCCCTCAATTTTAGGTGAAGCGCGCTATTGCCTGGCTACCGCTCACAACGAAATTAAGGTGATAACAATGAAAATGAAAAAGAGTCTTCTCGCATTGTGCCTCACAGCTGGCCTGCTGGCTGCGCCCATGACCAGCTTCGCAGCGATTAACATCGTCCCGCAGGATCTCTCCGCCGCGCCTGCTATTCCTGCCTCCGCGCTTCAGCAGCTGCAGTGGACGCCGGTGAATGCGTCACAAACCGTCACTAACGATATCTCTGTTGCAGGACAGCGTCTGAATGTCAGCGGCATCAGCGGCCCGGTGATGGCCTATAGCGTGCCGGCGAATATCGGCGAACTGAATATTACGTTAAGCAGCAAAGTCAAAGATGAAAGCGTCTTCGCGCCGAACGTGTTGGTGCTGGACCAGAATCTGTCGCCAGCAGCCTTTTTCCCCTCCAGCTTTTTTGCCTACCAGGAGCCGGGCGTGATGTCCGATAACCGCCTCGAAGGCACCATGAAACTGACGCCTGCGCTGGGTCAGCAAAAGCTCTACTTATTAGTGTTCACCACGGAAAAAGATCTGCGTCAGACCACGCAAATGGTTGACCCGGCGAAAGCTTACGCCAAAGGAAACGGTAACGCGGTGCCGGATATTCCGGATCCCATCGCCCGCCATGCCACCAGCGGCACACTGGCGCTGAAAGCCAGCACCTCTTCCGCGTCCAGCATTCTTGTTGGCCCGCTGTTTGGCTCCTCGGCACCGAGTGCGGTGACGGTCGGCAACACCGCCGCACCAGCCTATAACACGCAGCCTGCATCAGCGCCGGTGGCTGCACCTGCTCCGGCACCTGCGGCGAAAAGCGAGCCGATGCTCAATGATACCGAGAGCTACTTTAACCGGGCGATCAAACAGGCGGCTGAGAAGGGTGATATCGATAAGGCCCTGAAATTATTGAATGAAGCAGAGCGTCTCGGGTCGAAAACTGCCCGTGCCACTTTTATCAGCAGTGTAAAAGGCAAGGGGTAATCTCTCCCCACGTTGTTGATATTTGTAGTAACTGGTGCGTCGCCAGACGCACCTTTTTTTCCGCCGTGCGGATGCGCTGTTGCTCAACTGTTGCACGGATGAAACGCGAATAAACTTTCCCGCCACTCACTTATCGGTTCTGCGATACACTACTGCGACGTTATGTACCGGAGAGTATGGCATGTCACATCCTGCGCTTACGCAATTGCGTGCGCTGCGCTACCTGGACGCAATCCCCGCGCTGGAACCGCAACTGCTCGAGTGGCTGTTGCTGGAAGATTCCATGACCAAACGTTTTGAACAACAGGGCAAAAAGGTCACGGTTACGCTGATCCGCGAGGGGTTTGTCACGCCTGATGAGATCGCCGAAGAGCGCGATCATCTGCCCGATGAAGCCCGTTACTGGCTGCGGGAAATTCTGCTCTGTGCCGACGGAGAGCCCTGGCTTGCCGGTCGCACCGTGGTGCCCGAGTCAACCCTGAGCGGCCCCGAACTGGCGCTGCAGAAGCTGGGGAATACGCCGCTGGGGCGATATCTTTTCACCTCTTCTACACTTACGCGTGACTTTATTGATATTGGACGCCACGAGCAGTTATGGGGGCGGCGCTCCCGCCTGCGTCTCGGCGGTAAACCGCTGATGTTGACCGAACTGTTTCTGCCCGCGTCACCGCTGTACTAAGAGGAACTGAAAATGGAGTGGAGTCTCACGCCAACTAAACTGTTGGCCTTTCATCGGCTGATGCGTACGGACAAACCAATTGGTGCGCTGTTACTGCTGTGGCCGACGCTGTGGGCGCTGTGGGTGGCGACACCTGGCGTACCGCCGCTGTGGATTTTGTTAGTGTTTGTCGCTGGCGTCTGGCTGATGCGCGCGGCTGGCTGCGTGGTGAATGATTACGCCGATCGTAAGTTTGATGGGCACGTCAAGCGTACTGCAAATCGTCCTTTGCCGAGCGGCGCGGTGACGGAAAATGAGGCGCGCGGGCTGTTTATCATCCTTGTGCTGCTGGCTTTTGCGCTGGTGCTTACCCTCAATCTGATGACCATTCTGCTCTCGGTCGCGGCGCTGGGCCTGGCCTGGATCTACCCGTTTATGAAGCGCTATACGCATCTGCCGCAGGTGGTGCTGGGCGCGGCGTTTGGCTGGTCGATACCAATGGCGTTTGCCGCCGTCAGCGAGTCCGTACCGCTGAGCTGCTGGATTATGTTCTTCGCCAACATCCTGTGGGCGGTGGCCTATGACACCGAATATGCGATGGTCGATCGCGACGATGATGTGAAGATTGGTATCAAGTCGACGGCGATCCTCTTTGGGCGTCACGACAAGCTGATTATCGGCATTTTGCAGGTGCTGGTGATGGCGATGATGGCGGCAGTCGGCTGGCTGAACGGGCTGGGGTGGATCTATTACGCCACCGTGCTGGTTGCCGGGGCGCTGTTTGTTTATCAGCAGGTGTTGATTGCAGACCGTGAACGCGATGCCTGTTTTAAAGCCTTTCTGAATAATAACTACGTTGGTCTGGTGCTGTTTCTGGGGCTGGCGGTGAGTTATCTGCACCTATAGCGCGGGTTTGTCGGGGTTGTGCGCTGAATCGACGGGCTCGTGCGCTAATTTGCTGCGCTCATGCGCTGAAGTGCCGGATGGCGGCTACGCCTTATCCGGCCTACGGGGTCGGTGCCGCTGAAACCGCCCAGGCCGGATAAGCGTTAGCGCGGCATCCGGCAATGAGCATACCGTTTAGCATTATCACGTAGGCCGGATAAGCGTTTACGCGCCATCCGGCACTACCGTCACTCCGCTTGCGTCGCGCTCTCGATCGTTAAACGCACATCCGATGTCATCAGCTCCGCCAGCATCTGGTAAACGCCAAGCGTGCGCGCCGGATCGGCGTCGCCGGTATCACTGATATAACCCTCGTCGCGCAGTGTGAGCACCAGCGTGCTGAAGACCGCTTTATCGAAGAACTCCGGTGCGTTGATGCCGTGCAGCACCGAAAGACGCTGCGCCAGCGTACGGCTCTCTTTCTCCAGCGTACTGCGGTTCATCGCCGGGTTGGCGCTCAGCAGCCAGAAGGTGATGGCATAACGCTGCAGCGTCTCGCGCGCACCTGCGGCCAGCAGCTGCAGAGTGCGTGAGTGTGCAGGATTGATGCTGAGAAGATCCTCTTTCAGGGTAATCAGCCCCTGGCGCACCAGCTCCTGAATCAGCTTATCCAGCACCTCCGCCAGCTCTGCAATTTCCCAGCGCAGGAACAGCTCGGCCTTCAGCATCGGGTAGAGCAGTTCCACATGACGCAGAATTTCACCGCGTGAGATGGCGCGATGCTGGGTCACAATCGCTGCGATCAGCGACGGCAGCATCAGCATATGCGCAATGTTGTTGCGGTAATAGGTCATCAGCACCGCCTGCTCGCGCGGCAGGATGATGATATCGCCGATGGTGTCCTTCTCGACCTCAAATTTGTTCATCTGCAGCGCGTGAGCGATAAGCTCAGCGGCGCTTGCGGACGGTGCGGTAGAGTCCGGGGAGTAGGGCACATTGCGCATCAGCTCAAGGTAGCAGTTGAGCTGCTCGGTGAGCTGCTCGCGCGTCAACGAGCGCTGGCGCGAAGCCAGCAGCGCCGTACAGCAGAGGTTCATGGCGTTTGCCGCACCGGCATTGTTGATGCGAACCATCAGATCGGCGGCGATGCTGTTAACCGTCGGCGTTAGCCATGCCGGGCGGATCGCTTCAATCGGATCGATTGATTCGCGCCACTCCGGTACATGGTGGTTCAGATAGTTCATCAGCGGGATTGGCTCGCCGAAGTTCACATAGCCCTGACCGAGGTTACGCAGCTTGCTGAGGCCGCGCACCATCTGCAGCAGGCTCTCTTTCTCTTTCGTCGCGCCGCGCAGCTCTTTGGCGTAGGTGCCGACCTCCATCACATGCTCGTAACCGATATAGATCGGCACCAGCGTGATCGGGCGCGTGCCGCCGCGCAGCATCGCCTGGATGGTCATCGACAGGGTACCGGTTTTCGGATCGAGCAGACGCCCGGTGCGCGAGCGGCCGCCCTCAACGAAATACTCTACCGAATAACCACGGCTGAAGAGCTCGCCCAGGTATTCACGGAATACCGTCGAGTAGAGCTTGTTGCCTTTAAAGGTACGGCGAATAAAGAATGCGCCAAGGCGGCGGAAAATCGGACCGGCGGGCCAGAAGTTGAGGTTGATCCCGGCCGCAATATGCGGCGGCACCAGGCCCTGGTGGTAAAGCACGTAGGAGAGCAGCAAGTAGTCCATATGGCTGCGGTGGCAGGGCACATAGACTATTTCATGGCCCTCGTGCGCCAGCTGGCGTACGCGCTCGGCGTTGTGCACGTTGATCCCCTGATAGAGCCGGTTCCACGTAAAGCCGAGGATACGGTCGGTCAGGCGAATCATCTCGTAAGAGAAGTTAGCGGCAATCTCTTCCATCAGCGCGATAGCGTTCTGCTGCGCCTTATCGTGGGAGATCTTTTTGCTGCGCGCTTCATCTTCCACCGCACGGGCAATCGCTTTAGACGACAGCAGCTTATTGAAGAGATCCTGACGCGCCGGCAGGCGTGGGCCAACGGCGGCCAGACGCTGGCGGGCGAAGTGCATACGCGCCACGCGCGCCAGTTTCTGCGCGATGATCTTATCCGTGCCGTGTTCGGTCGCCATGCGGCGCAGCGAAACCGGCGGGGAGAAGCGCACAAAGCTGTCGCGGCCAAGCCACGAAACAGCGAAGAATTTTTGAATACCGTTGAGCATGCGCAACGGCGGGTTGACCTCACCCTTTTCACGCCCCGGCGAGCGGCCAAACATCACCGATACCGGCACCATCTGCACATCCAGATCGGGATGGCTGCGGTGTAAATCCAGATAGTCGTGGAACAGTTTGATCGACTCTTCTTTCGGCGTGTAATAGGTGAATACGCGCGGGCCGCCGTGAATAAACACGTAGCGTGGTAGCAGCGCGCCATCGATCTCCAGCGGTTCGAGGGGATCGGGTAATTCATGCGCCAGGCACTGCTCGCGCAAGGTCATTAAGTCTGCCTTTGAGTTGTAAGGCAGCACGTACATAATAGGACGTGATGTGTCGAGCCCCAGTTCCTGTGCAGGTTCTGCGGGGATCGATTTACTTTTTACCAGCACGCTTAATGGTAAGTTCAGTAATTTGTAGTAAATTCGTGGCCAGCCGGACATAAAGGGTGTAAAGCCTCTGGTTATTAATAGTGCCATTGCGCCGCAAGAATATCAGAAAGCACGCATAATTTCTGTGGTACCGCTGCGTGTACCACTACTCATTGACGCTTAATAGTTAAAAAGGTTCTTTTCATGGCCAATAATACCACCGGTTTTACCCGGATCATTAAAGCCGCAGGATATTCGTGGAAAGGTGTACGCGCAGCCTGGATTAATGAAGCTGCATTTCGCCAGGAGGGCGTAGCCGTTGTTCTGGCTATTATTATCGCTGCATTTTTGGATATTGATGTCATCACGCGCGTCCTGCTTATTGGCTCGGTCACGCTGGTGATGATTGTCGAAATCCTCAACAGCGCTATCGAAGCGGTTGTAGACCGTATCGGGTCTGAATTCCATGAGCTTTCCGGCCGGGCAAAAGATATGGGCTCGGCGGCGGTGCTGATGACAATCTTACTGGCGCTCTTTACCTGGATCTCGCTTCTTTGGTCACATTTTCGATAGCGTTTCCATAATTCTATAACACTCTGGATTTTTGCTTAAATGTGGTTTCAAAATCGCCGTTGACTGTATATACTCACAGCATAACTGTATATACACCCAGGGGGCGGGATGAAAGCATTAACGGCCAGGCAGCAAGAGGTGTTCGATCTGATTCGCGATCGCATCACCCAAACCGGTATGCCACCGACGCGTGCGGAAATCGCACAGCAATTGGGGTTCCGTTCCCCAAATGCAGCCGAAGAACACCTTAAAGCGCTGGCGCGCAAAGGGGTGATCGAAATCGTATCTGGTGCATCGCGCGGTCTGCGCCTGCTGCTGGAAGAAGAGAACGATATTGGTCTGCCGCTGATTGGTCGCGTCGCTGCGGGTGAGCCGCTGCTGGCGCAACAGCATATCGAAAGCCACTATCAGGTCGATGCGAATCTCTTTAAACCGCATGCGGACTTCCTGCTGCGCGTTAGCGGGATGTCGATGAAAGATATCGGTATTATGGACGGCGATCTGCTGGCGGTGCATAAAACCCAGGATGCGCGTAACGGCCAGGTGATCGTTGCCCGTATTGAAGATGAAGTGACGGTGAAGCGCCTGAAAAAACATGGCAACACCGTTGAACTGCTGGCGGAAAACAGCGACTTCTCCCCGATTGTGGTTGATCTGCGCAAACAGAACTTCACCATTGAAGGGCTGGCAGTTGGCGTGATCCGTAACGGTGAATGGCTGTAACGCCTCTTTTCTCTGCTGTGGCGCCCCGTTTAGCGCCGCAGCGCCACGCTTCTCCTCTTTAACGACGCTTACGCTATGCCGCTGTTAACCGCATCCGACAAAGCTTTGTGGCGGCTTGCGCTGCCGATGATTTTATCGAATATCACCGTTCCGCTGCTGGGCTTAGTTGATACAGCGGTGATTGGTCATCTGGATAGCCCCGTCTACCTTGGCGGCGTGGCGATTGGCGCAACGGCAACCAGCTTCCTCTTTATGCTGCTGCTGTTTTTGCGTATGAGCACCACCGGGCTGACCGCCCAGGCATTTGGTGCAAAAAATCCCTCTGCACTCTCACGTGCGCTTGTCCAGCCTCTGCTGCTGGCGCTCGGCGCAGGTATCGTCATTGCGCTGCTGCGTACGCCGCTTATCGACCTGGCTCTGCATATTACCGGCGGCAGCGAGGCGGTGCTGGAACAGGCGCGGCGCTTTCTTGCCATTCGCTGGCTTAGCGCGCCCGCCTCGCTGGGCAATATGGTGCTGCTTGGCTGGCTGCTCGGCGTGCAGTATGCCCGCGCACCGGTGATACTGCTGGTGGTCGGCAACCTCTTTAATATCGTGCTCGACCTCTGGCTGGTGATGGGCCTGCATATGAATGTGCAGGGCGCTGCGCTCGCGACGGTTATCGCGGAATATGTCACCTTCTTTATCGGCTTGCTGATGGTGTGGCAGGTTTTACGCCGGCAAGCTATCTCTCTTTCGATGCTGAAATCCGCGTGGCGCGGCGGCGTTCGCCGTTTGCTGGCGCTCAATCGCGATATCATGCTGCGCTCCCTGCTGCTGCAACTCTGCTTTGGCTCCATCACCGTGCTGGGCGCACGCCTCGGCAGCGAAACGGTCGCCGCCAACGCGGTGCTGATGATGTTCCTCACTTTTACCGCCTACGCGCTGGACGGCTTTGCCTATGCCGTCGAAGCCCACTCCGGTCAGGCTTACGGTGCGCGTGATGGTAGCCAGCTGCTGCACGTCTGGCGCGCGGCCTGCAGGCAGGCAGGGTTTGTGGCGCTCGCCTTTGCCCTTGTCTATGCGCTGGCAGGAAGCACGCTTATTACGCTGCTGACCTCCATTCCTGAACTGCAGGCGGTTGCCGGGCACTATCTCATCTGGCAAGTGGTATTGCCGCTGGTGGGGGTGTGGTGCTATTTGCTCGACGGCATGTTTGTGGGTGCGACGCGTGCGGCTGAAATGCGTAACAGTATGGCGGTTGCCGCTGCCGGTTTTGGCCTGACTCTGCTGACGGTGCCGTGGTTGGGCAACCACGGTTTATGGCTCTCTCTGGCGGTTTTCCTTGCGCTGCGTGGCATCACGCTGGCGCTGATCTGGCGTCATCACTGGCGCAACGGCAGCTGGTTTGCCAATGCCGACAATGCATGAGGATCTGCGGCTTCGTCTGGCGTGTATGGTTAAAGATTCCGAATAAAAAACCGAACGCCGAATCCTTATCTACAATAATTAATACGTTCAGCACGCAAGAACGTCATTTTAACCGAACGATAAGGAGTCAATTATGAACAAAGACGAAGTCGGCGGTAACTGGAAACAGTTTAAAGGCACTGTTAAAGAGAAATGGGGCAAATTGACTGATGACGATATGACCGTCATCGAAGGTAAACGTGACCAGCTGGTAGGTAAAATCCAGGAGCGTTACGGTTACGCGAAAGACGAAGCGGAGAAGGAAGTTACGGATTGGGAATCACGTAACGAATACCGCTGGTAGCCAACACTTCCCCCTCAAGTGTATTAACCCTCACAGGCTACCCTGCCCGTAGGTACAAGGATGTACCTCCCTAATCACCCCTTATCTTCCACGTTTTATCTACAATCCCTTCATATTTCACGCTTTATCTGCGTTGGCTGCACTTGCTCACATGAGTCACATACTTTCGTATGCTCCCCATGATTCGCGCGTTTGCCGCCTTGCTAAAACGCGAAATCTTTTGGGATTGCCTTGTAAAAGAGAAACAGAAAAAGAAAAGTAAAAATCTCTAACGTGGTTTCTTCTTCACCTGCAGGCTGTGATCGTGCTGGCAATGGTCGTGATGACGACAGGCTTCGACCTCGACGCAGGCCGCGCATAAGCCGTGGGCTTCAATTACATTGTGGCGCAGGGCAAAGCCCATCTTCGCCGCCAGCGCATGCATAATATCTTCCACCCCTTCCGCCTGCTCCTCTTTAACCGCGCCGCAGCGGTCGCAGATAAACATCGCAGAGGTGTGCGTCGGCTGATCAAAGAGATGGCACAGCACATAGCTGTTGGTCGACTCCACCTTATGCACAAAACCCTGCTCCAGCAGAAAATCGAGCGCGCGATACACCGTGGGCGGCTTCGCCTGCGGTTCGCTCTCCCGCAGCAGGTCGAGCAGATCATAGGCGCTAATGGCGCTCTTTTGCAGGCTCAGCAAACGTAAAACTTCCAGACGCTGTGGAGTCAGGCGCACGTTGCGCTGCGCGCACAGCTTTTCAGCCTGCACTAACATCTCTTGCGAAGTGGTCTTATCCATAGGCGCTCTCGGGTTGGTGAAAAGATGAAGCTTCACACTTTACCATGTCCTGCCGGAAACGCCGAGACCGCCAACTTTAAAGACACTTTCGGAACTTTCCTTCCCGAAATGATTTTCCTCTTCTATAAATAGTGAGTGCCATCACTATAAATATGAACCGGCCGCCCTGGAGCGTTCGGAAGAGGTAGTGCCTTTTTCTACTGTTATTCACAGCAATATAAATTCCTGTTTGTGCGCAAACTAACAGGCTTAAATACTCATCTGGCTACGAGAACATACTGTGAAAATAAATGCGAAACTTTCGGTGGTCGCTATTGGTGTCTCCTTTTTTATGGCAAATCAGGCGGGAGCAGCCAATACATGGGCAGAGGCGCGTAACGATGCAATGGGTGGAACGGGCGTCGCATCGGCAAATTATGGCAGTGGAGCATTAATCAACCCGGCGTTGCTGGCGAAAGGTCAGCCGGAAGATGATGTCACCGTGATCCTGCCAAGCGTACAGGCACAAATTTCAGATAAGGATAATCTGCGCGACGAAATTGACTACATCAATGACAAAGTCGATCAGTATAAAGATGTCGTCAATAATCTGACGCCGATAGAGATTATTACCAACCCTTTCGGCACCGTCGATCAGTTCCAGAACGCGGCCAAAGATTTGGGTGACGAGCTGGTTAAACTACGTGGCAAAACTGCGCAGGCTAAAGCGGCAGCCGGTATTGCGGTCAGCATCCCTAACGATGTGCTCTCTGCGGCGTTTGTCACCAAAGCCTACGCCCACGCGCGCGTTAGCTCCAATATCGAACAGCAGGATATTGATTACCTGCGCAGCATTCAGAACAGCGATGCCGTTGCGGTGCGTGAAGCACTGGGCGCGGCGCTGTCGCCAAACGGCAGCGATGAGATCACCCGTAACCTGAACTCCACCGCTTCCGGACGTGGCGCGATTGTCACCGACTTTGGCGTGGCGCTGGCACATCAGTTTGACGCGGGCGGCATTCCGCTCTCCGTTGGCGTAACGCCGAAGCTGCAAAAGGTGTGGGTCTACAACTACACGGCGTCGATTTATGACTACGACAGCAGTGACTGGAACAGCAGCCGCTACCGCCGCGATGACACCGGCTTCAACGTTGACGTTGGCCTCGCCGCCGACCTTAATGAAAACGTGACGCTCGGCTTAACCGGCCAGAACCTCATCTCGCGTAATATCGACACCCAGGACGCCATTATTCGTAACGGCAGAACGGGCGAAGTGCGCAACTACAAAGATACCTACCAGATTAGCCCGATCGTCACCGCCGGTGCCGCATGGCATAACGAGCTGGTAACGCTGAGTGCTGACGGCGATCTGACTGAAACCAAAGGCTTTAAGAGCGAGAAGAACTCGCAGTATGTTGGCGTCGGTGCAGAAGTCCGTCCGCTTAACTGGCTGGCAGTGCGTGCCGGTTATCGCGCTGATGTGAAGGGCGATGACAAAGATGTCTTCACCGCCGGTGTTGGCTTCTCGCCGTTCAACCGCGTTCATCTTGATCTGATGGGGCTGGTGGGCGAAGACGAAACCTGGGGTGCTGGAGCACAGCTTAGCCTGACATTCTAAGGAGTAACCGGAGGCTCTGCGCCTCCGGTTTTTTTATTGCGGTTATGGCTTGTTAAGGGTGTTAAAACTGGTCATCAGGTTGCGGTAATCGGGAATATGGTTAGAGAAGAGCGTCCCGAGGCCTTCAATATCATTACGCCAGTCGCGGTGTAATTCACAGGCGATACCAAACCAGGTCATCAACTGCGCACCGGCCTGCGACATGCGATCCCATGCCGAATGTCGCGTGATTTCGTTGAATGTTCCTGATGCATCGGTCACCACAAACACCTCAAAACCCTCCTCAATGGCTGATAAAGCCGGAAAGGCGACGCACACTTCCGTCACCACGCCGGCAATAATCAGCTGTTTTTTACCTGTGGCTTTAACGGCATTCACAAAATCCTCGTTATCCCAGGCATTGATATTGCCCGGGCGCGCGATATAAGGCGCATCGGGAAACTGCTCCTTTAACTCAGGGACGAGCGGGCCATTTGGGCCGGTTTCAAAACTGGTGGTCAGGATGGTGGGAAGATTAAAGTATTTTGCGAGATCGCCCAGCGCTAGCACGTTATTTTTGAATTTGTCGGGATCGATATCCCGCACCAGAGAGAGTAAACCTGCCTGATGATCAACAAGCAGTACCGCAGCATTATCTTTATCAAGGCGAACATAAGGTGTGGTCATGTTTCAGCTCCTGTTACCCGCAGAGGTGAAGTGAATAGTGCGATTTATTGGAATAGAACTACGTTGACTAACAAAAATAATAGGTCATGGTTAAGTTTTGACCAGCGTGACGGCGCGGACCTGTTTGCGGATGCGGGCTGCACGCCGTCGGATTTAACGCATTTCTCTGTGCTAGAATGGCGGCCCGCGATTTCTGGAGCCGGTTTTTTTGCCCGCGCCTGAGGTGGGAGCGATGACGAGAGATTGATTTTAATTGCCCAAAAAATGCACGGTAATCCTGATATGACAAACACCCCTCAAACCTGCGTAACGTCCGCCGATTCGGCTTCTCACTGGCCCGGCCGATTCTCGGTTGCCCCGATGCTCGACTGGACGGACAGGCACTGCCGCTACTTCCTGCGTCTGCTGTCGCGCCACACGCTGCTCTATACCGAGATGGTGACTACCGGGGCGATTATTCATGGCAAAGGTGATTACCTGGCGTACAGCGACGAGGAGCATCCGGTGGCGTTGCAGCTCGGCGGCAGCGATCCGGCGCAGCTGGCTCACTGTGCGAAGCTTGCCGAAGCGCGCGGCTATGACGAAATCAACCTTAACGTCGGCTGCCCCTCCGATCGCGTGCAGAATGGCCGTTTCGGTGCCTGCCTGATGGGCGAAGCGCAGCTGGTGGCGGACTGCATTAAAGCGATGCGCGATGTTGTCTCTATTCCGGTCACGGTCAAAACCCGTATCGGCATTGATGAGCAGGACAGCTATGAATTCCTCTGCGACTTTATTGGCACCGTGGCCGGTAAAGGCGAGTGCGAAAGCTTCACGATCCACGCCCGCAAAGCCTGGCTCTCTGGCCTTAGCCCGAAAGAGAACCGCGAAATTCCGCCGCTCGATTACCCGCGCGTCTATCAGCTAAAACGCGATTTCCCGCACCTGATGATGTCGATCAACGGCGGAATCAAATCGCTGGAAGAGGCGAAAGCGCATCTCGAACATATGGATGGCGTGATGGTCGGGCGCGAAGCTTATCAAAACCCCGGCATCCTCGCGTCGGTAGACAGAGAGATTTTCGGCGTCGATACGCCGGATGCCGACCCGGTGGCGGTGGTGCGCGCAATGTACCCCTATATTGAGCGCGAACTGAGCCAGGGAGCCTATCTCGGCCATATCACTCGCCATATGCTGGGCCTGTTCCAGGGCGTGCCGGGCGCGCGTCAGTGGCGTCGTTACCTGAGTGAAAACGCGCACAAAGCGGGGGCGGATATCAATGTGGTGGAGCACGCCCTCAATCTGGTGGCGTCGAAACGCTAAGGCGTGCAGATTTATTGCGCAATCGTGGGATCGGTTACGAAAGGAGTGAGCGCTTCGTCACATCCTTGAAACATTTCCCCGTGCAGCCCGGTGAAGCAAATAGGATTTAGCGCGTAAATCTGTCACTATTCCGGCGTAACGAATTCATCGCGCTGTACCCTACAATACAGCCGAACAAAAAAAGAAAGGGCTTCCTGCGGGAAGCCCTAATTCTTTCTGCACAATCACTTACGGAATCAGCAGGCTCGATCCCTGGGTGGCCCGGCTCTCCAGCGCTTCATGGGCGCGCTGCGCATCGGCGAGCGTAAACTTCTGGCTCTCAGCCACTTCCACTTTGATGACGCCACTGGCGATCAGCGAGAAGAGTTCATTGCTCGCTTCCTGCAACTCGTCGCGCGTGGTGATGTAACCGTTCAGCGAAGGGCGGGTGGCGTAGAGCGATCCCTTCTGGTTGAGAATGCCCAGATTGACGCCGGTCACCGGCCCGGAGGAGTTGCCGAAGCTGACCATCAGGCCGCGGCGGCGCAGGCAGTCGAGGGAGGTTTCCCAGGTGTCTTTACCAACGGAATCGTATACGACGCTCACTTTTTTACCGCCGGTCAGCTCTTTTACCCGCTCAACCACGCTCTCTTCGCTGTAGTTGATCACCTGCCAGGCGCCCGCCTGCTGAGCGCGCTGCGCTTTTTGCGCCGAGCCAACGGTGCCAATCAGTTTCGCGCCGAGCGCTTTTGCCCACTGGCAGGCGATCAGGCCAACGCCGCCCGCCGCAGCGTGAAACAGGAACATCTCATTGGGCTTCACTTCATAGGTTTTGCGCAGCAGATAGAAGACGGTCAACCCTTTGAGGAAGGAGGCGGCGGCTTGTTCAAAGGAGATGGCGTTGGGCAGGACGGCGACTTTATCGGCAGGCACATTGTGCACGGAGCTGTATGCGCCAAGTCCCGATTGGGCGTAGACCACGCGGTCGCCAACTTTCACATCCGTGACGCCAGAACCCACTTTACTGACCACGCCGGCGGCTTCGGTTCCCAGCCCGCTTGGCAAGCCCGGCGGCGGATAGAGACCGCTGCGGATGTAGGTGTCGATATAGTTAATGCCAATAGCTTTGTTTTCGACCTGCACCTCATTTTCTGCCGGATCGACGGGCGTAAACTCCACAGCCTTTAAGACTTCAGGGCCGCCGTGCTGTTGAAACTCGATTCTTGTCGCCATGCTTCCTCCTGATCTGTGATAATCTCTCAACCCATTCATTACCCGGATAACTCCATTCACTATGGCAGGAAATAAACCCTTCAACAAACAGACTGAGCCCCGCGACCACAAGCTTGAGGGGATGAAAGTGCCTCCGCATTCGATCGAAGCGGAGCAGTCGGTGTTGGGCGGTTTAATGCTGGATAATGAGCGCTGGGACGACGTTGCCGAACGCGTCGTCTCCGAGGATTTTTATACTCGCCAGCATCGCCATATCTTTACGGAAATGCACCGCCTGCAGGAGATGGGCAAACCCATCGACCTGATTACCCTTGCCGAATCGCTGGAGCAACAGGGCCAGCTCGATATCGTCGGCGGCTTCGCTTATCTCGCTGAACTGTCCAAAAATACGCCAAGTGCGGCGAACATCAGTGCTTACGCCGATATCGTGCGTGAACGTGCGGTAGTGCGCGAAATGATCGCGGTGGCGAATGAGATTGCCAATGCCGGTTTCGATCCGCAGGGCCGCAGCAGTGAGGATCTGCTCGATCTGGCCGAGTCCCGCGTATTTAAAATCGCCGAAAGCCGCGCCAATAAAGATGAAGGGCCGAAGAACATCGCCGATGTGCTTGAGGCGACGGTGGCGCGTATCGAGCTGCTGTTCCAGCAGCCTCATGATGGCGTGACCGGCGTAAACACCGGCTATGACGATCTGAACAAGAAGACCGCCGGTTTGCAGCCGTCGGATCTGATTATTGTCGCGGCGCGTCCCTCGATGGGTAAAACGACGTTTGCGATGAACCTCGTCGAAAATGCGGCGATGTTGCAGGATAAGCCGGTGCTTATCTTCAGCCTTGAGATGCCCTCCGAGCAGATTATGATGCGTTCACTCGCGTCGCTGTCGCGCGTCGATCAGACCCGCATTCGTACTGGGCAGCTCGATGATGAGGACTGGGCGCGCATCTCCGGCACGATGGGCATTCTGCTGGAAAAACGTAATATCTATATCGATGACTCCTCCGGCCTGACGCCGACGGAAGTGCGCTCTCGTGCGCGGCGTATCGCCCGCGAGCATGGTGGCATTGGCCTGATTATGATCGACTACCTCCAGCTGATGCGCGTGCCGTCGCTGTCGGATAACCGTACGCTGGAAATTGCCGAGATCTCCCGCTCGCTGAAAGCGCTGGCGAAAGAGTTGCAGGTGCCGGTGGTGGCGCTGTCGCAGCTTAACCGCTCGCTGGAGCAGCGCGCCGATAAGCGTCCGGTCAACTCCGACCTGCGTGAATCGGGCTCTATCGAACAGGATGCCGACTTAATCATGTTTATCTACCGTGATGAGGTTTATCACGAAAACAGCGACTTAAAAGGCATCGCTGAAATCATTATTGGTAAGCAGCGTAACGGCCCTATCGGTACGGTACGTCTGACATTCAATGGGCAGTGGTCACGCTTCGATAACTATGCCGGGCCACAATACGACGACGAATAACGTTTCGTTACTCTTCGCGCCGCAGGTGCCTTCAACGCACCTGCCCACGAACGATCGACAAAATTGTTTTTGAGGAAAAACATGCAAGCGGCAACCGTAGTAGTTAACCGCCGCGCTCTGCGACACAATCTGCAACGCCTGCGCGAACTGGCTCCCGCCAGCCGACTGGTTGCGGTCGTGAAAGCGAACGCTTATGGACACGGTCTTCTCGAGACCGCGCGAACGCTCCCCGATGCCGATGCTTTCGGCGTCTCCCGTCTTGAAGAGGCCCTGCAACTGCGCGCAGGGGGCATTACTCAACCGATTCTGTTACTCGAAGGCTTCTTTGCCGCCAGCGATTTAACGTTGGTGGCTGAGCATCAGTTGCATACGGTGATCCACAGCGTCGAACAGCTTGAAGCCCTGGAAGCCGCCACCCTGAGCGCGCCGGTGGATGTCTGGATGAAGCTCGACACCGGTATGCATCGCCTTGGCGTACACCCGCACGAAGCGGAGGCCTTCTACGCCCGCCTCAGCCAGTGCAAAAATGTGCGTCAGCCGGTGAACATCGTCAGCCACTTTGCCCGCGCTGATGAGCCCGACTGCGGCGCGACCGAGCGCCAGCTTGATCTCTTTACCACCTTTACCGAAGGCAAGCCGGGCATGCGCTCGATTGCCGCTTCGGGCGGCACGCTGCTGTGGCCGCAATCCCACTTCGACTGGGTGCGCCCCGGCATTATTCTTTACGGCGTTTCGCCGCTCGACCATAAACCGTGGGGCAGCGATTTTGGCTTTCAGCCGGTAATGACGCTGACTTCGCAGCTGATTGCCGTGCGCCAGCATGCGGCGGGTGAACCGGTCGGCTATGGCGGCACCTGGCAGAGCGCGCGCGATACCCGTTTAGGGGTGGTGGCGATGGGCTATGGCGATGGCTACCCGCGCGCCGCTCCTTCCGGCACACCGGTGCTGGTCAACGGGCGCGAAGTGCCGATTGTTGGGCGCGTGGCAATGGATATGATTTGCGTCGATCTGGGGCCAGAAGCGCAGGATAAACCCGGCGATCGCGTGGTGCTGTGGGGGGAAGGTTTACCCGTCGAGCGCATTGCACAGGCAACAAATGTGAGTGCTTACGAACTTATTACCCGCCTGACCTCAAGGGCGACCCTTATCTATGTCGACTAAAAGGAACGCCCCGTGTCGCCGATGGAAATCGCCGCCTGCCTGGCTTACGCCCTCTCTGTGTGGCTTGCCGCGCGCAACAATGTGCATACGTGGTGGACGGGCATTATCGGCTGCGTGCTCTACGGCTGGGTCTTCTACTCTGTGCAGCTTTACGCGGATGTCACCCTGCAACTCTTCTTTATCGTCAGCAGTATTGCCGGGTGGATCAACTGGCTGAAGGGCAATCACGGTCAGCAACTGGCGGTGCGCAAAACGCCGCTGCCACATATTGCTTTCCTGCTGGTGGGCGCGCTGATTGTCGCGGGCGGCTATGCCTGGCTGCTGCACCGTTTTACCAACGCCTGGTCGCCGTGGCTGGATTCGGCGATCATGGTCTTCAGCATCCTTGCGCAGTTTATGCTGATGGGGAGGCGGCTGGAGAGCTGGTACTTCTGGCTGCTGGTCAACACTATCGCCGTGCCGCTCTATGCCGCGCGCGATCTGTGGCTGACCGCCGGGCTTTACCTGATCTTCTGGTGTAATGCCTGGCACGGGCTTTACCAGTGGCGCAAGGCGCTGGTTAAGCCATGAAACCCTTCGCCAGCGGGCTGATTGTCGGCAAATTCGCGCCGCTGCACTGTGGTCATGAACGGTTAATCAACACCGCGCTGGCGCAGTGCGAACGCCTGTGGCTCATCAGCTACTCCGTGCCAGAACTGCCCGGCTGCGAGCCGGAGAAGCGCGAGCGCTGGCTGCGGGCGCGGTTTCCGCAGTGTGAGATCCTCGTTTTGACACCGGCGCGCGTGGCGGCGCTGGGTTTAGGCCCGTTACCGCATAACGACGCTGATGGCGATCTGCATCGTCACTATGTTGCGGATATCTGTTTGCAGGTGCTGGGCTGCCAGCCTGATGCGGTCTTCACGGCAGAAGCGTACGGCGACGGCTTCGCCCGCGTGTTGAGCGAACGTTTTTCCCGCCCGGTGAGGCATGTGCGGCTAACGCGCGGGCAGGGTGAGGATGCGCCATCCGGGACGCTGATCCGCAGCGATGTCCACCGCTGGCGGCAGATGCTGGCCGCGCCCGTCTATCACGATTTTGTTCAGCGCATCTGCCTGCTCGGCGGCGAATCGACGGGCAAAAGCACCCTCAGCGCCGCGCTGGCAGAGGCGCTGGGAACGGCGTATGTGGCGGAGTATGGTCGCGAGCGCTGGGAGCAGCAGGGCGGCGAGCTGGTGTATGACGATATGCTGGCGATTGCACAAACCCAGGTGCAACGGGAAGAGAGCACGCCTGCGGTGCGCTGGCTGGTATGCGATACCTCGCCGCTGACCACGCTCTTTTATACGCTGACAATGTTTGGCAAAGCGCCAGCGGCGCTCTACGCATTGGCGGAGCGGCACTATCAGCTGGTGGTGTTGTGCGAGGATGATTTCCCGTTTGTGCAGGATGGCACCCGCCAGGATGAAACCTTCCGCCAGCGCCAGCAGGCCTGGTATCTCGAACAGTTGACCGAGCGCGGCGTGCCGTTTATTCGCGTCAGCGGGTCGGTGGCTGAGCGCATCGCACAAGTGCGCGCAGTGCTGGGCTGTTAATCCTTATTTCGTTTCCGCTTTACTGCCCCCTCGACCTTGTCCGGCTTCCGGTTTATTGTGGTGTTTCGCCCACTGTAAACCTGGAGAATACACGCGTGTTTCAGAAAGTTGACGCCTATGCCGGCGACCCGATCCTCTCATTGATGGAGCGGTTCAAAGAGGATCCCCGCAGCGACAAAGTTAACCTCAGCATCGGGCTCTATTACGACGAAGAGAGCACAATTCCACGTTTGCAGGCGGTGGCGGAAGCCGAAGCGCGCCTCAACGCGCAGCCGCATGGCGCGTCGCTCTATCTGCCGATGGAAGGGCTTAACAGCTACCGCCACGCCATCGCGCCGCTACTGTTTGGTGCCGGGCATGTGGTTCTTGAGCAGCAGCGTGTCGCCACCATCCAGACGCTCGGCGGCTCCGGCGCGCTGAAAGTCGGCGCAGATTTTCTGAAACGTTACTTCCCCAACTCCGGCGTCTGGGTCAGCGATCCGACCTGGGAAAACCACATTGCAATTTTTGAAGGCGCAGGCTTCGAGGTCTCTACCTACCCGTGGTATGACAACGAAACCAACGGCGTGCGTTTCGCGGCATTCCTCGAAAAATTAAACAGTTTGCCTGAGCAGAGCATTGTTCTGCTGCATCCGTGCTGCCATAACCCGACCGGTGCCGACTTAACGCCTGCGCAGTGGGATGAGGTGGTTGAGGTGCTGAAAGCCCGCACGCTGATCCCGTTCCTCGATATCGCCTATCAGGGCTTCGGCGCAGGGATGGAAGAGGATGCCTATGCGATCCGCGCGATCGCCCACGCCGGGCTGCCTGCACTGGTCAGCAACTCCTTCTCAAAAATCTTCTCCCTCTACGGTGAACGTGTCGGCGGGCTCTCGGTTGTATGTGAAGATGCCGATGCCGCCGGGCGCGTGCTCGGGCAGTTAAAAGCGACGGTGCGTCGCAACTACTCCAGCCCGCCGAACTTCGGCGCGCAGCTGGTGGCAACCGTGCTGAACGATGCCGGGCTAAAAGCGTCGTGGCTGGCAGAAGTGGAAGCGATGCGCACCCGCATTCAGGCGATGCGCCAGACGCTGGTTGATGCGCTGAACGCGGCGATGCCGACAGGGGATTTCACTTATCTGCTCAAGCAGCGCGGCATGTTTAGTTATACCGGCCTAAGTGCTGCGCAGGTGGATCGTCTGCGCGAAGAGTTTGGTATCTACCTCGTTTCCAGCGGCCGTATCTGCGTCGCCGGGCTTAACAACCGCAACGTTCACCGCGTGGCGCAGGCCTTCGCGGCAGTGATGTAAGTATTCACTTACTTCTCTCTTCACCCTCTGCAAACCGGCAGAGGGTGACCCACCAATGCTGGCGGATTTTCCAGAAAAGACTTTGTTTCACTTCGCCCTGCGGTTATGGTCACTCAGGTTTAAGACTATTCACCTCATTTATAAAAACTAAAGCATTAAGAAGCAGGGAAAATTATGCAAAAGTTCAGACACGCGCTCGGCGCGCTTTGCCTGTGGGCGGCCTTTAGCAGCGCGGCGGTTTACGCCTCGGCGCCGACGCCGGTTTCAACGGGCACTAACGTTGCAAAACTCTCTGAGCAGGCGGCGGTACACTGGGTTTCCGTGGCGCAAATCGAAAGCTCTCTGGTTGAACGCCCGCCGATGGCGGTGGGGTTTGATATCGACGATACCGTGCTCTTCTCCAGCCCCGGCTTCTGGCGCGGCAAGAAAACCTGGTCTCCGGATAGCGATGCCTATCTGCACAACCCGGAGTTCTGGGAAAAGATGAATAACGGCTGGGATGAGTTCAGCATTCCCAAAGAGGTCGCGCGTCAGCTGATCGCCATGCACGTTAAACGTGGCGATACCATTTTCTTTATCACCGGCCGTAGCCAGACCAAAACCGAGACGGTGAGCAAAACCCTGCAGGATGATTTTCATATTCCCGCTGCCAATATGAACCCGGTAATTTTTGCCGGCGATCAGCCGGGCCAGAACAACAAGGTGCAGTGGCTGAAAGATAAAAAAATCCGCATCTACTACGGCGACTCTGACGGTGACATCACAGCCGCGCGCGAAAGCGAAGCGCGCCCGATCCGCGTGCTGCGCGCCGCGAACTCAACCTACCAACCGCTGCCGCAGGCCGGTGCGTTTGGTGAAGAGGTGATTGTCGACTCCGACTATTAATCGATCGCCCTTTTTTAGAGAAAAAAAGGGCGTCGGGTTTCCCCTTTTGGCCACATGCTGCACACTTACAGAGGTTCATTTTCGATAAGGAGCAGTTTATGTGGCATCAACAGACGCTTACGCTTAGCCAGAAATCGCGCGGCTTTCACCTGATCACTGATGAGGTGCTCGGGCAGATTACTGCGCTTAAGAGCGTGAAAACCGGTTTGCTGCACCTGCTGCTTCAGCACACGTCCGCTTCTCTCACCCTAAATGAAAATTGCGATCCCACGGTGCGCCAGGATATGGAGCGCCACTTTTTACGTGCTGTGCCGGACAACGCGCCCTATGAGCATGATTATGAAGGGCCGGATGATATGCCTGCGCATATCAAATCATCGACGCTTGGCGTGTCGCTGATGCTGCCCGTGCAAAATGGACGCGTATTGCTGGGGACATGGCAGGGGATCTGGCTGGGAGAGCATCGCATCCACGGCGGTTCGCGGCGGATTATCGCGACACTACAAGGGGAATAAACGATGACAATTTCGGAGTTACTGCAATATTGCATGGCCAAGCCTGGCGCGGAGCAGAGCGTGCACAGCGACTGGAAAGCGACGCAGATTAAGGTCGCCGACGTGCTGTTTGCGATGGTGAAAGAGATTGAGGACCGCCCGGCGGTCTCACTGAAAACCAGCCCGGCGCTGGCGGAGCTGCTGCGCGAGCAGCACAGCGATGTGCGCCCCAGCCGCCATCTGAATAAAGCGCACTGGAGCACGGTCTATCTGGACGGCACCCTGCCAGATTCGCAAATCTACTACCTGGTCGACGCCTCGTATCAGCAGGCGATGGAGCTGGTGCCGGAGGGGATCCGGCAACAGCTCTCCGTCTGACTAGCTGAGCAGCGGTTTCAGGAACCGTGCCGTGTGCGATGCTTCGCATTCGGCGACGGTTTCCGGCGTGCCGGAGACGAGGATCTCGCCGCCGCCGCTGCCGCCTTCCGGCCCAAGGTCGACAATCCAGTCTGCGGTTTTCACCACGTCGAGGTTGTGCTCAATCACCACGATGGTGTTGCCCTGATCGCGCAGCTGATGCAGCACCTCAAGTAACTGCTGAATATCGGCGAAGTGCAGACCGGTGGTCGGCTCATCAAGGATATAGAGCGTCTGCCCGGTGCCGCGTTTCGACAGCTCGCGCGCCAGTTTCACGCGCTGGGCTTCACCACCGGAAAGGGTGGTGGCCGACTGGCCGAGACGAATATAGGTCAGGCCGACATCCATCAGCGTTTGTAGCTTACGCGCCAGCGCCGGAACCGCGTCGAAGAACTCACGCGCTTCTTCAATGGTCATATCCAGCACTTCGTGGATGGTCTTGCCCTTGTATTTAATTTCCAGCGTTTCGCGGTTATAGCGCTTGCCTTTGCACTGGTCGCACGGCACGTAGATATCCGGCAGGAAGTGCATTTCGACTTTGATCACGCCATCGCCCTGGCACGCTTCACAGCGCCCGCCGCGCACGTTAAAGCTGAAGCGCCCCGGCGTATAGCCGCGTGAACGCGACTCCGGCACGCCGGCGAAAAGTTCGCGCACGGGCGTAAAGACGCCGGTGTAGGTCGCCGGGTTAGAGCGCGGTGTACGGCCAATCGGGCTCTGGTCGATATCGATCACTTTGTCGAAGTGCTCCAGCCCCTGAATATCGCGGTAAGGCGCAGGCTCGGCAATCGTCGCGCCGTTAAGCTGGCGCTGAGCGAGCGGGAAGAGCGTATCGTTAATCAGCGTTGACTTACCGGAGCCGGAAACGCCGGTGATACAGGTGAACAGGCCGACCGGCAGCGTCAGCGTCACATCCTTCAGGTTGTTGCCGCGTGCGCCGCTCAGCTTCAGCACGCGCTGCGGATCGGCTTTCACACGCTCTTTCGGCACTTCAATTTTGCGTTTGCCGCTCATGAACTGGCCGGTCAGCGATTCCGGCACCGCCATTATCGCTTCCAGCGGGCCTTCCGCGACCACCTGGCCGCCGTGCACGCCGGCACCCGGGCCGATATCGATCACGTGATCCGCTGCGCGGATAGCATCTTCGTCATGCTCAACCACAATCACCGTGTTACCGAGGTTACGCAGATGCACAAGAGTGCCAAGCAGACGTTCGTTATCGCGCTGGTGCAGGCCGATAGAAGGCTCATCCAGCACGTACATGACGCCGACCAGGCCTGCGCCAATCTGGCTGGCCAGACGAATACGCTGCGCTTCACCGCCGGAGAGAGTCTCTGCCGAGCGGGAAAGCGTCAGGTAGTTCAGGCCGACGTTAACGAGGAATTTCAGACGATCGCCAATCTCTTTGAGCACTTTTTCAGCGATTTTTGCACGCTGACCGGAAAGTTTGAGATTGGTGAAGAAGTCCATCGCATGACCGATGCTCATATCGGAGATGGTCGGCAGCGGCGTATCTTCAACATAAACATGGCGCGCTTCGCGACGCAGACGCGTCCCTTCGCAGGTGGCGCAAGGGCGGTTGCTGATAAATTTCGCCAGCTCTTCGCGCACCGCGCTCGATTCGGTCTCTTTGTAGCGGCGCTCCATATTGTGCAGCACGCCTTCAAACGGATGGCGGCGCACGGAGGTGTCGCCGCGATCGTTCATATATTTGAACTCAATCGACTCTTTGCCGGAACCTGCCAGAATCACTTTCTGCACATTGGCGCTGAGGCTTTCCCACGGCGCTTCGACGTCGAATTTGTAGTGCTCTGAGAGCGACTTCAGCATCTGGAAATAGTAGAAGTTACGGCGATCCCAGCCGCGGATAGCGCCGCCAGCCAGCGACAGCTCCGGGTTCTGGATCACGCGGTCAGGGTCAAAATATTGCTGAACGCCAAGACCGTCGCAGGTCGGGCAGGCGCCCGCCGGGTTATTGAACGAGAAGAGACGCGGCTCCAGTTCGCGCATGCTGTAGCCGCAAATCGGGCAGGCGAAGTTCGCCGAGAAGAGCAGCTCTTCGGCTTTAGGATCGTCCATATCGGCAACGATGGCCGTACCGCCCGAAAGCTCCAGCGCGGTTTCAAAGGATTCCGCCAGGCGCTGCGTCAGATCGTCGCGCACTTTGAAGCGGTCAATCACCACTTCAATGGTGTGTTTCTTTTGCAGTTCGAGGCTCGGCGGATCGGAGAGATCGCACACTTCGCCGTCGATACGGGCGCGGATATAGCCCTGGCCTGCCAGGTTTTCGAGGGTTTTGGTGTGCTCGCCTTTACGCTCTTTGATCACCGGTGCCAGCAGCATCAGGCGTTTGCCTTCCGGCTGCGACAGCACGTTATCCACCATCTGGCTGACGGTTTGCGCCGCCAGCGGCACGCCGTGATCCGGGCAGCGCGGCTCGCCAACGCGTGCATAGAGCAGGCGCAGGTAGTCGTGAATTTCGGTTATGGTGCCGACGGTGGAACGCGGGTTATGCGATGTCGACTTCTGTTCAATAGAGATGGCAGGCGAGAGACCTTCAATGTGGTCAACGTCCGGTTTTTCCATCAACGACAGGAACTGGCGGGCATACGCAGAGAGCGATTCGACGTAGCGACGCTGCCCTTCTGCATAGAGCGTATCGAAAGCCAGCGAGGATTTGCCCGAACCCGACAGCCCGGTGACAACAATCAGTTTGTCGCGAGGGATGACGAGGTTGATGTTTTTGAGATTATGGGTGCGCGCGCCCCGAACTTCTATCTTATCCAATCCATTCACCTTTTACCCGGTGGAACACGTAATGCCCGGTGTGTTTGAAGGACAACCGGCGATCACAAACGGCTAATTATGACACAAATTAACCTGAATGAATATACAGTATAGGAATGCAACTTCCGCGTAAGTGTGTAAAATACGCACTTCGCGGACGATGTCTGGAACCTGCTTCGCAGCTATCAAAATGCTACGTGGAAATGGTACACTCGCGCGTTTACACTACTACGAAACGATTTCAGGAGACACGATCATGGCCAGCAGAGGCGTAAACAAGGTTATTCTCGTCGGTAATCTGGGCCAGGACCCGGAAGTACGCTATATGCCGAGTGGTGGCGCAGTTGCCAACATTACGCTGGCTACGTCCGAATCGTGGCGTGACAAGGCGACTGGCGAGATGAAAGAGCAGACCGAGTGGCACCGCGTTGTGCTGTTCGGCAAGCTGGCGGAAGTTGCTGGTGAGTATCTGCGTAAAGGTTCTCAGGTCTATATCGAAGGCCAGCTGCGCACCCGCAAATGGACCGATCAGTCCGGCCAGGAAAAGTACACGACCGAAGTGGTGGTGAACGTTGGTGGCACCATGCAGATGCTGGGCGGTCGCCAGGGCGGCGGCGGTGCACCGGCAGGTGGCGGTCAGCAGCAGGGCGGTTGGGGTCAGCCTCAGCAGCCGCAGGGCAACAACAACCAGTTCAGCGGCGGCGCGCAGTCTCGTCCGCAGCAGCAGTCTGCCCCGGCACCGTCTAACAACGAACCGCCGATGGATTTCGACGACGATATCCCGTTCTGATTTAGCGCCTTTCTCTGGCGTCGTAATATGAACGAGAAGACCCCGCCCCGGCGGGGTCTTCTGTTTTTACCCTTTCAGCGAAATCAATTTAATCGCCCGCCACATATGCGCTTTATCCTGTCCGGTTAAGTTGTGCTGCTGCACCGTGCGCATAAACTCCTCTTTATCGGCTTCGGTCAGCTTGCCGCTGGCTTTCAGGCGCTCCGCCACTTTGCGCAGAATACTATCGCTCAGCTCGCTGATCTGTTTTCGCACCTCATCCAGTGGACGGGGCTGCCAGTTTGTCTCCGGTGTCGCCAGCCAGTCGGCACGGTAGCGGTACTGAATCGCTTTAGCGGCATCCATTTGCGCCTGAATAAAGGGCTTCACGCTCTCACCGTTCAGCCCCAGCGCCTCGGCGTCGATAACGGCGCGCGCCAGCACTTTCTGCTCCTGAGCCAAATCTTCTATTGCCTGGTGCTGCTGTGCTTTAGCGCCTGCAACGTCTTTCATCCATGACAGCCGCTCATTAATTAGTTTGCCGAGTGAGGCATCGGCCGTGACAGCCGCGGCGGCGGAAAAGCTGAGCGTGGCGAGCATCACCACGGCGGAGTAAAACTTGTAGTCCATAATCACTCTCCGAAGTCGATAGATGGGCGTGTATCTCAAGTAGCAGTGCGCGCTTCCTGTTAAACCACCGTGTCAGGCAGAGGATCCCCTCGCATCGTGTGGCGGCGTGATTATATTAAAAACTTGTAATCACGAAATGAAATTACCGTTTCGTTTTATTACACCGTTAACAATGTCCGCTGGTGCAAGTGCCTGAAATAGCGCACGCTGAAGCGGCCACCCTTTTCCGGCAAGCAGGAGGCAAATCGCGATGAAAACCCGGGTCACGCTTATCGTTATCATCACTCTGTTGCTGATGCTTTTCCTCAGCCTTTCACACAGCGATCTGGCAATGGAAACCCGCACTTTTCTGCGCGCACTGCTGCGCGCGATATTCTGATAAATAAACAGCTGCACGAAACAGGAAATCTGTTTATCTCGCACCCTGGCTGACTAACTTATTCAGAAGGTTCTTTATCACAATAAAATCCGCTAAATAAAGAGCAGAATCTTCCTGTCACTTAAATAATGAAATTATCCTGGTAGCCTTTAATATGATTTTCATTGTTTGTACTTTGCATCCGATATTCAGCATTCGGGCTGCAGGGCTCATATTTAAGGGATTATCATGAAAAGTATATTTAAGATAAATAATGTCTTCGCCTCGCTGGCGCTGGCGGGGATGGTCGGTTTTAGTAGCCAGGTATTCGCCAACACCGATTACGCCGATACCATGCCCTCCATTGAAGGCAAAAAATTATTAGTCGGCTACTGGCACAACTGGGATCAGGGTTTTTCCGGCGATTATGAGCAGGGCTACCCGTTGAAGCTGGCATTAAAAGATACGCCGAAAGCCTATAACGTGGTGATGGCCTCCTTTATGAAGTCGTCAGATGGCAAAAGCATGCCGACTTTTATCCCCTACTACGGCACCGATCAGAGCTTCCGCGCGGAAGTGGCGGCGCTGAACGAACGCGGCCAGGCGGTGTTGTTATCCCTTGGCGGCGCGGATGCGCATATTGAATTGCACGAAGCCAACGGCGATACGCAGCATTTTGCCGACGAAATTATCCGACTGGTTGATTTATATGGCTTCGACGGTCTGGATATTGATCTCGAACAGAGCGCGATTAAAAAAGCGGATAACGAAACCGTTATTCCGGCGGCGCTGAAAAAAGTGCGTGACCATTATCAACAGCAGGGTAAACACTTTATTATCAGTATGGCGCCAGAAATTCCCTATCTGACCAAAGCGAATCCGCAGTATCAGAAATACATTAACAGCCTCGAAGGGTATTACGACTTTATCGCACCGCAGTTCTATAACCAGGGCGCGTTTGGGATTGGTTTTCAGCCAGACGACACCACGAAAGATGGCTGGTGGGTGAATTACGCGCAGAATGACGACAGCAAAAAATATGAGTTTCTCTACCACTTCAGCAAAGAGATCATTACCGACAAGCACGGCCTCTCTGCGGTAAAAATCCCTTCCAGCAAATTAGTCATCGGCCTGCCGAGTAATGGTGCTGCTGCCGCGACCGGGTTTGTTAAAACCCCGCAGGATGTTTACCGCCTCTTCGCTGATATGGAAAAAGAGGGGCTGCCGCTCAGAGGGTTAATGACCTGGTCCATCAACTGGGATGAGGGCGAAAACGTTAACCATGTGCCTTACAACGGGCAGTTCCGCAAAGCCTACACACAGCTGATCCACGACGGCAGCGTGATTGAGACGCCGGAGAAAGACACCACTGCGCCGGGCGTACCCACAGGGCTGAACGCGCAGGCGACCGCCACCAGCGTGCATCTGACCTGGAAAGCCTCCACCGATAGCGGCTCGGGCGTGGATCACTATGAAGTGTTCCGCAATCAGCAGAAAGTGGCTGATGCCAGCGGTAACACCTATACCGATGACGATCTGACGGCGAACAGTAACTACGCCTACAGCGTAAATGCCATTGATAAGGCGGGAAATAAATCCCTGCTGTCAGCGGTATTAAACGTCATGACAACCGACCACGGTGACGATACGCCGGATCAGCAGATCTACCCGAAATATGTCGGCGGCCATGCTTATAAAGCCGGAGATATTGTGCTCGGCAGCGACAATCATTTGTATCAGTGCAAACCCTATCCCTACACCGGCTGGTGCGCAGGGCTGGCCAGCGCCTACGCGCCGGGTGCCGGCAGCGCCTGGCAGATGGCCTGGGATAAGGTGGTGAAATAGAGTTGCCTGGAACCGTGCTTCCATGGACGGAGGCACACCCCTGCGCACGATTAGCAATATCGGTAGATATTGATAAGCTCAATGCTTCGCAGGCGGATTCAGGAGTGGAAATGGATAACGAGCAGAGCAATCTCTTAGCTTTTGCTGCGCTGGATGCGAGTGAAAAACGCGATCTCCTGCGCGGTTTTAATCAGACACTGGATCGCAGTTCAGCAAAAGCGCTGCTTGATATTGCCACGGATACCAGCGGTGATGATGATATCCGCATCGAAGCGGTAAAGATCCTCGGCTTATATCATGGCGAGTATGACGATGCGTTTATTAAAGAGGCGCTGGTTCAGATAATTAATCAAGATGCTATTGAAGATGACGGCCTGATTGTCAGCTGCATTAATACCCTTGCGTTATTAACGGTGAATGAGAAAGAGATCGCCTTTGCGCTGAGCATTATTCAGGGGGATACATACACCCTGTTTAAACATGCTGCGTTTTCACTGATTTGCCAGAATAAACAGCAACCTGCGGCTGATAAAGCATTAAAAACCCTGCTCGAGGATAATGATTTTGGCCACCATGCAAAGCGGGAGCTAACGTAACTCCCTGCTAATGGCAGTGTCTCTAATAAAGTAATTATTGCTTATATTCAAACAACGCAGTGATATAACCTTATTATCATCTGGTTAAATGCCTGAATTAAACCCTACTGTTTATCACGTTATCAATAAGCTCAATATTTTCTTGATATCTGTATATTTCGCGCGAATTTATTTTTCATAATTTTACATTCAGACTTTTTTTACTAATTTAAATCCACAATAAGATTTTCCTTAGGATTATATTTCCGCCGACAGTGCTAGTAGTAAAAGCTCCCGCATCAAACCAGCCAGATTTTGTTCACCGTCTATAAGGGAGTCGCACTGTGAAAAGGTTAAAACCGTTGCTGGCCCGTTCTCTTCCCATCGCCACCTTGCGCCAGGATACCCTGGCAGGCGTCGTCGTTTTTCTGGTGGCGCTGCCGCTCTGTCTGGGCATTGCCCACGCCAGCGGGCTACCGCCCTTTGTTGGCCTGCTGACCGGGATCATCGGTGGGCTACTGGTCACCGCGCTAAGTCCGTCGCGTTTTGCCGTCAGCGGCCCGGCTGCCGGGCTGGTAACCATTGTCGTCGCCTCGGTGGAGTCGCTCGGCTCCTTCTCTGCATTTCTCTTTGCGCTGGTGCTGGCAGGCGTGCTGCAACTGGCGATGGGCCTGCTGCGCGCCGGGCGGTTTATCGGCCTGGTCCCCGGTAGCGTGATTAAGGGGATGCTGGCGGCGATCGGCTTGTTGCTGATTATGCAGCAGATCCCGGTCGCGCTTGGCGAGGTGGAAGAGAGCGGTTTAGGCCAGCTCTTCAGCGGCGACTTTACCGTTTCGCTGACCTCGTTACTCGTCGCGGCAGGCGGCCTGCTCCTGTTATGGGGATGGGACTCGGCGGCAATGAAGCGGATCAAAAGCCTGAGCTGGATCCCCGGACCGCTGGTGGCGGTGCTGCTCGGCAGCGTAATGGTCATCGCCTTGAGCTACTTTGCGCCGCATCTGCTTCCCGCGTTACCGCGCATCACCCTGCCGGAGTTTGGCTCCCTTAACGATTTGATGGCCGAACTGGAAGGCCCGAACTGGAGCGCCTGGCAAAACCCGGCGGTCTACACGGTCGCGATCACGCTGGCGCTGGTAGCCAGCCTCGAAACCCTGCTCAGCCAGGAGGCGCTGAAGAAGCTGCGCCCGCAGAACCCGTCGCCGTCGCCGGATAAAGAGCTGGTGGCGCAGGGCGCGGGTAACCTGCTCTCAGGCCTGGTGGGCGCCATGCCGATCACCGCAGTGATTGTGCGCAGCTCGGTTAACGTCAGCAACGGCGCGCAAAGCAAATTCTCGGTGCTGCTGCACGGCGTACTGCTGCTGGTGTGTGGTCTGTGGTTCGGAGAACTGTTATCGGTGATCCCGCTGGCAAGCCTCGCCGCCGTGCTGCTCTACACCGGCTATAAGCTGGCGACGCCGCGCCTCTTTATCGAGCAGTTTCGCGCCGGGTATCAGCAGTATGTACCGTTTCTTACCACCGTCGCGGGGATTATTGTTTTCGGCATGCTGATGGGGATTGCGATGGGGCTGGTCGTGCAGATGGCGCTGAGCCTCTACCACTGCCATCGCAACGCGTTGCAGCTTGCGCGCCGTGGCGATCACTATGTGCTGCGCATTCAGCAGAACCTGACCTTTTTGCATAACCCCCGTCTACAGGCATTACTGGCGAAGATCCCGGAGCGCAGCGTGGTGGTGGTTGAGCATGAGAACGTCGACTATTTCGATCCGGATGTAAAAGCGGTGCTGCGGGAGTTTGCCAAAACCGCGCCGCAGCGCGGAATCGATCTCAACCAGTGGCCTGCCCGCTAAGTAAGTTACTTCCCTGACGGCAGCAGCAGCGGTTGCAGCTGCTGCCACACCGCTGGCGTGGCGGCCCACGCCGTATTGCCGTTGGTTAACCCCTCGTTGGCGAGAAAGTCGTTGTGCCGACCGCCCGCTTCGCTGATCAGCACCAGCCCGGCCAGCGCGTCCCAGCTGTGCAGATGCGCTTCGTAATAGCCGTGCACCAGCCCTGCGGCGACGTGCGCCAGCATCAGCGCACCTGCGCCAAACCGGCGGTGTTCCACGCCCTGATCGAGCAGTTTTTCCAGCGCATCGGTATATTCACGCGGCTCGCGGCGGCTTGAGCGCCCGACGCCGAGCACCACGGCATCCGGCGAGGGTTCCGTCAGGGTTAGGCGGCGATCGTTGAGGAACGCGCCGTGGCCCGCGCGGGCAAAGAAAAACTCTTCGCGATCCGGCGCGTAGATAATGCCAAGTTCGATGCGGTCATTGTGTACCCAGGCGACGGAGATGCACCAGTAATCCATACCAAGAATAAAGTTGGTGGTGCCATCAATCGGGTCGATAACCCATGTTCCCTCGCTGCCCGGCTCCAGCCCGCGCTCTTCGCCAAGCAGCCCATCCTGCGGGCGCTGCGCCTTCAGCCACTCGCGCAGCTGCGTCTCGACATAAACATCCGCCTGCGAGACAAAATCCTGGCGACCTTTCTGCTCAACGGTCAGCCCCTTATCTCGAAGCTGTTTAGCCTCAAGGCCGAGGCGGCGAATCAGCGCGCAGAGCGCGTGGATAAACTCTTCTGTCATAGATAGCTCTTAGCCAATGCGTGGCGATGTGTGTCGATGAATAAGTTCCACCTTAACCCACTCGACGTGGGAAGGCTGCAACGGATTTTTCGCCCGCTCCAGCAGGCGCGTCAGCGCCCGGTGCGCGATCTCCGCTGTGTTCTGATGCAGTGTGGTTAACTGGTAGCTGAACTGCCCACTTTGCGGCGTGTTATCAAAACCGATCAGATGAAAATCGTGCGGTGCCTGTTTGCCGCGCTGGCGCATGCCGTCGAGAAAGCCGCAGGCCAGCTGAGCATTGGCGCAAAAGATGCCGTCGGGCAGTTCAGCGGAGTGCGCTAATGCCGCCTGCCAACCGCCCGCATAACCCTCTTCATGCGCCATGATGATCTGCAGATGCTGCGCCGTATCGACGCCGCCATCCTCTAAAGCCTGCGAGAAGGCCTCACCCCGGCGGCGTCCCGCCCAGGTCGAGCCGTGAGTATTCAACCAGCCGAAGCGACGACAGCCCGCGCTGAGCAGCTGTTCTGCTGCCAGCTGCGCCCCGGCGCGGTTATCGGAGCAGACAAAATCGACCAGCGGAATATCGGGATCGCGGTTGATGCCCACCACCGGGATGTGCAGGTTAACGCACTCATTCACAATCGCTTGTGGAGGCTGGCCGGAGGTGACAATCACCCCCGAGACGCGAAACTGGGTAAAACGGCGCAGCGTGGCAACCAGATCCTGCTCCCCTGAAATCTCGGTGACCAGCGCCTGGTAGCCGCGCCGTTGAATTTCATGCAGCAGCTCCTCCAGCAGGCGGCTGCGAAAAGGATCGGCAATACGCGCCACAATCACGCCAATCAGGTGGCTGCGCTGGCGGTTTAAGCCCTGGGCAAGGAAATTGACCTGATAGCCCAGCTCCTGTGCGGCACGCAATACCCGCTCTTTCGTGGCGGGGGAGATACTGCCGTTGCTGCTGAGCGCCCGCGAGACCACCGCGCGGGAAACGCCTGCCCGTTTCGCCACATCCTCGGCGGTGACCGTCTGTTTAGCCATAATGGGCCGCCTGCTGCGTGAGAAGGTCAAACTGCCTGCCATCCTCGCTAAGAAACAGCCCCGGATAGGGCGCGCATGCCTCTGCTAAAGCCGCAAGAGCAGCATCGTTGCAGTGGTATAAGCCGAGCGCGGGCAGATGTAATTGCTGATAGAGCGCCAGGCAATCGGGAAAGTCGCCGTGGGAGGCGTCGCTGCCTAACGCCGTCAGCGAGGCGCACTCCTGGAAGGCGAGGTCAGCATTGTGCATCAGGGCGATACTCTCTGCCGTCGGACGACCGTCGCCGCTGTAAAAAAGCGTGCACCCATCAGCCTCAATACGCAGCGCAAGATTAGGAATTTCATGGTGGGTAAAAGCGGTGCGGATCTGCCAACCCTGCCAGTGAAACGCGGCTTCGCTGTCGCGCCACTCAATCGGAAAACTCAGTTCTGTCTGCGGCCAGTTTGCCAGGCTCGCCAGCTGCATCAGTACCGGGCGCTGTTCACGCTGCGACCAGATAATCAGCGGGTTACGCCGCTGAAAGCTTTTCCAGTGATTCAGCAGCGCCGTCAGGCCGGTGCAGTGATCCGGGTGCACATGGGTAAAGTAGAGGGCATCAATCTCGTTAATATCCAGATTTCGCTGCCAGAGCGCGCGTGGAATAGTGGGGCCGCAGTCAATCAACCATTGGCGTTTTTCCCGGTCAATAACCCGAATAGCGGAAGTGTTTTGCTGCCGCGAAAAGGCGCTCCCGCAGCCCAGCACATCTATTTTCATGTCGCCTCGCTAAAAAGCGTTATTACTTAATCAAATTGTCACAAATAGCGGACAAAGTAGGCTCACATCATGTCGCTACAAAGTTGCATTTTTTTTACAAATAAATGAACACGTGTTCATTGCTAATTAAGATGCGCAAGAAAGGATCGCCCGTGAGTTATTTGCATATCGATAAACTAAAAATTTCCTATGGCGAGAAAGTGGTGCTGCACGATATTCATTTAGCCGTCGAAAAGGGTGAAATGATTGCGCTGCTTGGCCCCTCCGGCTGCGGAAAAACGACGCTGCTCAATGCATTATGTGGTTTTATCCCGGCGCAATCGGGCACGGTGGCAATTAACAATCGGGATATTACGCACCTCACGCCCGAGCAGCGAAATATCACCATGGTGTTCCAGAGTTATGCGCTTTGGCCCCACTTCACCGTGGCACAAAATATTGGTTATGGCCTCAAAGTGCGGCGCTGGAAAAAAGAGAGTATCCAGCAGCGGGTGCGGGAATTATTACGCATCGTCAATCTTGAACCCTATGCCGAAAGTAAAGTGACGGCGCTTTCCGGCGGCCAACGCCAGCGTGTTGCCCTTGCGCGTGCGCTGGCGATTGAACCGGATGTGCTGGTGCTCGACGAGCCGTTATCAAACCTTGATGCCAAAGTGCGCCTCAATGTGCGCCATGAGATTAAAGCGCTGCAAAAGCGCCTCGGTTTTACCTCGCTGATTGTGACGCATGACCAGCAAGAGGCGCTGGTGATGGCCGATCGCATTGCGGTGCTCAATCAGGGGCGCATTGAGCAGATTGGCACCCCGGAGGCGATCTACCACCACCCGGCCACGCCCTTCGTCGCGGATTTTATGGGGGCCGATAACTGCCTGATTGAACAACAGAGCAGCGATAAACGCCTCTATTTCCGCAGTGCAGATGTCCAGTTGCTGCCCGCTAACGCGCAATACGACTTGCCGCAGGGCCTGGTGCTGGAGGGTGTCGTGGAGGAGAGCGCGTTTCTGGGTCATCACTATCGCCACAGCGTGCGCTGCAACGGGCAGATCCTGCTTGCCGACGCAGAGCGGAGCTGGCCTTTGCAAACGCCGGTAAAACTGCATATCCCGGCACCAGCGCTGCATCGCTTTGAGACAACTTTTTAATGCCAACCAACAGGGCTTCTTTTAGGGGAAAAACATGTCCGTAACAACGAAACTGGCGGTTATCGCCGCGCTCGGTCTGGGCGCTGTCGCGCAGGGCGCACAAGCTGAAACGGTGCTCAATGTGGCAACGGCAGGCGATCAGAATATGGTGGATTACGTAAAAACGTGGCTTGGGCCGAAGTTTGAAGCCGCGCATCCTGGGGTAAAAGTGCAGGTTGTCGGCACCGGCCCGGGCGATGCCGGGTCGAACAAAATCCTCGAAAAGCTGAGCGCACAGCAGGCGAGCGGGGCGAAAAGCTGGGATATCGACGTTGCCGTTGTGCATCAGGCGGTCGGCGGTCAGCTGGTGGAGAAGGGGCTGCTGGAGAAGTATCGCGCAGCCATCAATACCGGTTCGCTGGTCAGCGCCGATAACGCGAAAAATGCGCTGGGCGTTAATGTTGATGGCTATGTGATGCCGATGTTCCTTAGCCAGACGGCGATTGCCTATAACGGCGACCTGGTGAGCACACCGCCGAAATCCTATGACGAGCTGGTGCAGTGGTCGGCGAAAAACCCAAAGGCCTTCGGCTACAACGGCATTAAAAACGGCATGTCCGGCGTCAGTTTCGTGGTCGGCTGGATCTACGCCTACGGCACCGATGCTGCGCGCTTATCGGCGCAACCCTACGATAAAAGCGTTGAAAAGAGTTGGGATCAGGCCTTCGCCAAACTGAAAGCGTTCAACCAGAACGTCACTTTCACACCGGGCAACGCCGGCACACTCGATATGCTGAGCCGGGGCGAGATCGCCATGGGGCCAGTATGGGTTGATATGTTCTACAGCTGGCGGGATCAGGGCAAGCTGCCGCCCTCCATCAAACTGACGTTAATCGCGCCGGGCATGCCGGGCCAGCCGATGTACTACGTGGTGCCGGCTCACGCGGCACAGGCCAAACTGGCGCAGGAGTTTATCGCGCTGGCGACCAGCCCGGAGGTGCAGGCGCAGGGGATTGTGAAGCAGTTCAACTGGTATCCGGGCATCGACGCGAAATATGTCAAAGAGAAGCTGGATGCGGCGACCTGGCAGAAACTGTTCGCCGAGATCTCCCCGGAAACGCTGAGCCGCTACGGTAAAAGCTTCCCCATTAATCAGTACTTTACCGATATCAAAGAGGGCTACGAGCGTCAGGTATCGAACTGATTAACCCCTGGCCCGGATCGCCGATCCGGGCGTTTTTGTGACTATTCAGGTTTACCATGCGACATACGATGAAATCCCTTTTGCTGGTTGGCCCGGCAACGCTGACCATCGCGGTTCTGTTTCTCTGGCCACTCGGCTATTCGCTGATCTCGGCTTTTACCGACGAGGCGCACGCCTTCACGCTAGTGCATTTTGCGAAGATGTTCTCGCTCTACTCCAGCGACATCCTGTTTACGGTGATCATCGTGCTGGTGTCGCTGGCGATCCTCGCCCTGCTGTCGATAACCATCTCTGCCATCATTGTGCTCTCGCCGTGGCAGGGCATTGTCCGGGCACTCGCTTTTCTCTACCGCCTGCCGCTCTTTATTCCCTTTATCGTTACGGCGCAGATGATGCGTACCTTTCTTGCGAAAAACGGGCTGATGAATAACGCGCTGGTGGCCGCCGGTCTGCTGACGCCAACAGAGACCACCTCGCTGCTCGGCTGGAGCGGGATCATTATTACCTTCGTCTGGAAACAGATGGCCTTCTCAACCCTGCTAATTTGCGGCGCAATGGCAGCGGTAGATCGCAGCCATATTCTGGCAGCGCAAAACCTTGGCGCGTCGCGCGTACGTATTCTGTTCGACATTATTCTGCCGCAGGTTTTGCCGACCATTGGCGTGGCGATGGTGCTCTCGACCGTGACGATGATGTCGGTGCTTTCGGTACCGTTGATGATTGGCACCGGCACGCCGACCATGATGACGGTGGATATGGCTTTTCGCGTTAACTCGTACGGTGATTACCCGGTCGCTAACGCGATGGGCGTGATCTCTTATCTGATTTGCGCCGCGCTGTCATGGTTCTATTTACGCCATACGCTGCGGGCAAAAGGGGAGCAGGCATGAACCGGTTACGGCAAAAAATTCGCGGCAGCTTTCTTTTACAAACGCTGCTGCTCACCTTTCTGGTGCTGGCGCTGTTCGGCCCGCTGCTTAATTTACTGATCTGGACGGTGGCGGAGAGCTGGTTTTTCCCCCATACGCTGCCGAGCCAGTGGGGGCTGAAGTACTGGAACCAGGTATTTAGCCCCTATAGCGACATCTCCGGTTCACTGGGGGTAAGCGTGCTGATTGCGCTGCTGTCGGTGCTGGTCTGTCTGCTGATTTCGGTGCCGGCGGGTTACGCGCTTGCGCAGCGAGGAATGCCGTTTCGTGCTTTCTTTATGCTGCTCTTTTTGATTCCGCAGGCCTTTCCGAATCTGACGGTCTATATGAATGTGGCGCGGCTTTTTTATCAGTGGGGATTAAACGGCACGATTGCCGGGGTGGTGCTGGTGCACAGCGTGCATGGGTTGATCTACTCAATCTGGATCAGCGTTGCGGCGTTCTCGTCACTCGATCCGCTGCTGGCGAGGGCATCGCGCAATCTGGGTGCCGGGCCGCTCTATACCTTTTTCCACATTACGCTGCCGCAGGCGGCGCCAGGCTTGATTGCGGCGAGTATCTTCGTCTTTCTGGAGTCGCTGGATGAGTTCACCGCCACATTTTTTGTCGGCGCGCCGGATATCACCACCTTGCCGATCCTGCTCTATACCGCCAGCATGTCCGGGAATTATCAGATCTCGTCGATTACCGCGCTGATTCTGTTACTGCCGTCGGTGCTCTTTATGCTGGTTATTCAGAAATTTATGCGCCCGGAGATGCTGTCAAAGCTGGGGAAATAGCGCTTTGTGATGGGATATCTCCGGGCCGGCTAATTATCAGGTCATCACCATTGGCCATTCCGGCGGTGCGTTGCGGGTCATCTCTTCCCACACCGACGCAAAGTGTTGCCAGATTTTAGCGAAATCCATCACCGACAGGCCAAGCAGGCCGGTGGCAAACCAGCAGGCGGCTGCCAGCCCCATGCCGCTGCTGATCACCGCAAGCCCGAAGTAATCGGAACGGCGAAAACGAATGTTCAGCGTACTGGCCATAAACATTAAAAGTGCGCTCAATAACTGCCAGCGGAACAGCACCACGCTGGTGGTAAGGGTTGCCATCTTACTATCCTCAGGAGAATCAAACACCTGGCGAGCAACGGCCTGCGCAGCGCGCGAAAGCAATTGTCCGTCGGGTTAACACAACAATGTAAAAGTAGGGTTCCGCATACACGGAATTTGTGAACTCTATCACATTTGCTGTTTTATTCACCAGTACAAAAAGAGAGCTTTTTTAGTTTTTTAAGTCGGCAAAAAGCGGGTCGCTACATTATCGTCGCCGGGTGAGATCGCGCGCATTGAATATTTTTATTTAACTTACTCTTGCCGGGAAATAAAAAATAAATTTTACATAAGCGCAGCAATAAAACGACAAAAACGCGATAACCGTGGTCATGAGGATGTTCTGATTGTGGAAACGCGCCATCTATAAATTGCCCTGTTTTTCGCCAGATAATTAAGCCTGCTTATATTATTAAGCGTGAGTACATTATGACTTAACTATTAAGCACTGGTTTATGCTATGGCGACTTTTAGCCAGATAATTGGATGAAAAATAGCCAAAACCGGTGCTCTATTACCTATATGACCACTTCCTCTTATTCCCGGTCGTTTCGCCTTAGGGAACGGCACGGCGAAATATTTCCTTAAATATAAAACCAGGGGCACACTTTTAGTTTGCCTTACGGTGGAATATTCTCAGCATCGTTAAATATCAGGATCCGGAAGAGAAAAGTCAGTTGCTAATGATCAGGGTTTGATGCAACGTAATCACCTGTTTCTAAAAGCCTCCTGCCCAACAATATAAAAGGCACATAAAATGCATGGATTTCGGCGGACATGAAGCTCAGTGTGCCTCATAAAATGCTCAGAATTAGCGGAATGATACTGGTGGTTCTTATCCCGGTAATGATCTCGCTATGGTTTGCGCATATCCATGCCGTAAAAGAGACGCGCACGCACCTGCACGCATTTGCCCGCCAGGCGTTGAATAAAACCGATCTTGTTATCCAGCAGGCAGATAGCGTACGCCGCGCGGCGGAAAACTATCGCGGCACACCGTGTACGCCGCAGCATCGCGACGTGATGCTTAATATTGTGCATGGCAGCCAGTATGTCGCCGATCTTATTTATGCCCAGGGCAACCACTTTTTATGTTCCAGCGCCGTTACACCCGCGCAATCGTATGCTATTTCACCAGCGGATTATGAAGGGAAGCATGGCACGGCGCTCTATTACTATCGCGATACCCCTTTTTATGCCGGTTATAAAATGGTCTACGTGCAGCGGGGAAATTATGTCGCGGTGATTAACCCGCTGACCTATAGCGATGTGACATCGGACGATCCGCGTTTAGCATATGGCGTTTACGATACGCGCTCCGGCGGCTTTTTCTCGCTCAGTAAGAACGCCCGCCTGAAGACCTTTGCATCGTTAATCCACCGCCAGGATAGCTCCTTCTTACTGGGCGATCGCTTTTATACCATTGCGTATGCACCCTCACGGCCGATCGCCATTATTGTTTCGACGTCGCGCGAAAACTATTTCCACTCCCTTTATCGACAGGCGGTCTTTACGCTGCCGTTAGGGATGGTCTGTAGCGCGCTAATCTTTTTTATCTGGACGCGAACACGGCGGGAAATTACCTCACCACGCCGCAGGCTCCACCGCGCTCTAACCCGTCGTCAGCTTCGCCTTCATTACCAACCTATTATTGATATTAAAAACGGCACCTGCGTTGGCGCCGAGGCGCTATTGCGCTGGCCAGGTTTTAACGGCCAGGTGATGAGCCCGACGGAGTTTATTCCGCTGGCGGAAAAAGAGGGCATGATTGAGCGCGTGACGGATTATGTCGTCGATGAGGTGTTCAATGATTTAGGGGATTTTCTGGCGGTGGTGCCGAATCTCTATATTTCCATCAATCTGTCGGCCTCTGACTTCCACTCGTCGCGCTTAATTTCGCTGATTGCCAACAAAGCGCGCGACTATGCGGTGCGCGCCGAGCAGATCAAAATTGAAGTGACCGAGCGCGGCTTTATCGATGTGCCAAAAACCACGCCGGTGATCCAGGCGTTTCGCCAGGCGGGGTATGAAGTGGCGATCGATGATTTCGGCACCGGCTACTCCAACCTGCACAATCTCTACTCGCTCAACGTCGACATCCTGAAGATCGACAAATCCTTTATCGACACGCTCTCCACGAACAGCACCAGCCACTTAATTGCGGAACATATTATTGATATGGCGCAGAGTCTGCGGCTGAAGATCATTGCGGAAGGGGTGGAGACGGCAGAGCAGGTCGCCTGGCTGCTTAAGCGCGGCGTGCAGTTTTGCCAGGGGTGGCACTTTGCGAAAGCGCTGCCGCCGCAGGAGTTTAAACGCTGGGTGCAGCAGCAGCCTTCGCTAAAGTGAGTTACGCCTGGTGGCGATAGTCGCTCGGCGTACGATCAAACTCGCGGCGGAAGACGCGCGAAAAAGTCTGCTGCGAGACGTAACCCAAATCCATCGCAATATCAAAAATCGGCCGTTTAGTGGTGCGCAGCGCTTCGGCGGCCAGCAGCAGACGGCGCTGACGAATGTACTCCCCAAGCGTCTGATGCATCACCGTGCGGAACATCCGCTGTAAGTACCACTTTGAATAGCCTGACTTTCTGGCGACAACATCAATGTTCATTGGTTGGTCGATATGTTCATCAATCCATTCAATCAAGGTCTGAATAATCTGCTGATGGGACATAAAGCTTCCTCTTTCCCGATTCGTCGTTTTGTCTGCGGGCGAGTATAATTCCTCAAGTTAACTTGAGGTAAAGAGGTTTTATGGAAAAGAAAACGCCGCGAATCAAAGCCCTTCTCAGCCCCGGTGAAGTAGCGAAGCGCAGCGGGGTTGCCGTCTCGACGCTGCACTTTTATGAAAGCAAAGGGCTGATAAAAAGTTCGCGCAATGCCGGTAATCAGCGGCGTTATCAGCGCGATGTATTGCGCCATGTGGCGATTATCAAAATCGCGCAGCGTATCGGCATTCCGCTGGCGACCATTGGCGAGGCCTTTGGCGTGCTGCCGGAAGGGCACACGCTGAGTAAAAAAGAGTGGAAAGCGCTCTCTTCCCAGTGGCGCGAAGAGCTGGACAGACGTATCCACACGCTGGTGGCACTGCGCGACGAACTGGATGGTTGTATCGGCTGCGGTTGCCTGTCGCGCAGCGACTGTCCGCTACGCAACCCTGGCGATACGCTGGGCAAGCAGGGGCCTGGCGCCCGGTTGCTGGAAGATGAGTGACGCTAAAAAAACTAAAGCGCCCGCTGGGGCGCTTTAGTCGTTTTCCGGTCATTGTCTTTCGCTCTATCCCGCATCGAAACGGGAGGGTTTCCCCCGACATCAACACCCCTTGTGTAGCGAGTAAGGTTCCGGTTTGTGCTGACAAAATAAGTATAGATGCTCATCGCTTCTCTGCTCGTTTTTTAAGCGCTTTCATTATGATTTTTTCGGCGCTTTGCCCGCGCTTCTCTATAGTTAAAACGAATATAAACGCGGGAGAGAGTCATGCTTACAGTGCACCATCTGAATAAATCGCGCTCACAGCGCATCCTCTGGGCGCTGGAAGAACTGGGCGTTCCCTACAATATCGTGCGTTATGAGCGGCAGAAAAATATGCTGGCACCGGACGCGCTGAAAAAAATTCACCCGTTGGGAAAATCGCCGGTAGTGGAAGATAACGGCTTTATCCTCGCCGAATCAGGGGCGATCCTCGAATACCTGCAAGAGACCTACGACACGGAGCAGCGCTTCAAGCCGCACGATGCACAGCAGAAGATCGATTACCGCTTCTGGCTGCACTATGCGGAAGGCTCGCTGATGCCGCTGCTATTAATGAAGCTGGTGGTGGGGCAACTCGGCAAACCACCGGTGCCGTTCGGTGTGCGCAGCGTCGGCAAGCTTATCGGGAAAGGGATCGAGAATGCTTTTTTGAATAAGCAGCTGGAGACCCACGCGCGCTTTATAGAAGGGGAGCTGGCGCACCGCCCGTGGTTTGCCGGGGATGAACTGAGCATGGCGGATGTGCAGATGAGCTTCCCGGTGTTCGCGTTGCTGTCGCGCGGCGGCATTGAGAATCTGCCCAATCTGCAGGCGTGGAAAAAACGCGTCGAAATGCGCCCCACCTGGAAACGCGCCATTGAACAGGGCGGCCCCTTCTCGCTGCCCGGCGAGTGAGAATGTTCGTAGAATGTTGCAAAGTTGCGCATCGACGATAACGTTTGCGCATCCGGCGGGTAGTTCTTAGCCGCTTTCGGCGATATTTGGCAGAAAGCGGCAAAGTTTGGTTGAAAAGCGGCGTCTAAACGCTGGATAATCGTTTGCCTTTTTTTGACCACCCGTTGGATGCGCGGAGTTAAACGTTTGCTTTTTTGTGACCCCTTGTCACAACGCAGCACAGGGAGAAGACGTTTGACCGGCAGTGGACTGTCCACCACGCATGCCAACGCACAATAAAATTCTCAGGGGATGTATCTATGTCTACGCCATCTGCGCGTACCGGCAGTTCGCTTGACGCACTGTTCAAAATTTCTGCCCGTGGCAGCACCGTTCGTCAGGAGATTGTGGCCGGTTTAACCACCTTCCTGGCGATGGTTTACTCCGTCATCGTGGTGCCCGGTATGCTGGGCAAAGCCGGTTTCCCGCCGGCTGCCGTCTTCGTCGCCACCTGTCTGGTTGCTGGTGTCGGCTCCATCGTGATGGGGCTGTGGGCTAACCTGCCGCTGGCCATCGGCTGTGCGATTTCACTTACCGCCTTTACCGCCTTCAGCCTGGTGCTGGGGCAGCAGATCAGCGTCCCGGTCGCACTCGGCGCGGTGTTCCTGATGGGTGTGCTGTTTACCGTTATCTCCGCCACCGGCATTCGCAGCTGGATTTTGCGTAACCTGCCGCAGGGCGTTGCGCACGGCACCGGTATTGGTATCGGCCTGTTTCTGCTGCTGATCGCCGCCAACGGCGTCGGCCTTGTGGTTAAAAACCCGATTGACGGTCTGCCGGTTGCCCTTGGCCACTTCGCCAGCTTCCCGGTGATCATGTCGCTGATCGGCCTGGCGGTGATTATCGGTCTGGAGAAGCTGAAAGTGCCGGGCGGCATTCTGCTGACTATCATCGGCATCTCCGTTGTTGGTCTGATTTTCGACCCGACCGTGCACTTCTCCGGTATTTTCGCCATGCCATCCCTGAGCGATGACAAAGGCAACTCGCTGATCGGCAGCCTCGATATTATGGGCGCGCTCAACCCGGTGGTGCTGCCAAGCGTGCTGGCGCTGGTGATGACGGCGGTGTTTGACGCCACCGGCACCATCCGCGCGGTCGCAGGCCAGGCGAACCTGCTGGATAAAGATGGGCAGATTATCGATGGCGGCAAAGCGCTGACCACCGACTCCCTGAGCAGCGTCTTCTCTGGCCTGGTTGGCGCGGCACCGGCTGCGGTCTATATCGAATCGGCGGCGGGCACCGCAGCGGGCGGCAAAACCGGCCTGACGGCGATCACCGTCGGCGTGCTGTTTATGCTGATCCTGTTCCTCTCTCCGCTCTCTTACCTGGTGCCGGCTTACGCCACCGCGCCAGCGCTGATGTATGTTGGCCTGCTGATGCTGAGCAACGTGGCGAAAATCGACTTCGCCGACTTCGTTGACGCCATGTCGGGCCTCATCACCGCGGTGTTTATCGTGCTCACCTGTAATATCGTCACCGGCATTATGATCGGCTTCGCTTCGCTGGTGATTGGCCGCGTAGTATCCGGTGAGTGGCGCAAGCTGAACATCGGCACCGTGGTGATCGCTATCGCGCTGGTAGCGTTTTATGCCGGCGGCTGGGCTATCTAATCATTAAACATTCGGACAATGGGCAACTTCGGTTGCCCATTTTTTTGCCCACAGCCCGGTTGCTTTGCGTTAAGCTGAAAGACCCCGTCTCAGGTCTGATGCGGGTATAACAACACACTGCAAACAGGGAACGCATGGAAATCTTCTTTACCATTCTCATCATGACCCTTGTGGTATCGCTCTCCGGTGTTATCACTCGAGTTCTGCCGTTTCAAATCCCCTTACCGCTGATGCAGATCGCCATCGGCGCGTTACTCGCCTTACCGACCTTCGGTTTGCACGTTGAGTTCGACCCGGAACTCTTCCTCGTGCTGTTCATTCCGCCGCTGCTCTTTGCCGACGGCTGGAAAACGCCGACGCGGGAATTCCTTGAGCACGGGCGCGAGATATTTGGTCTCGCGCTGGCGCTGGTGCTGGTCACCGTGGTGGGTATCGGCTTCTTAATTTACTGGATGGTGCCAGGTATTCCGCTGGTGCCCGCCTTTGCGCTGGCCGCGGTGCTGTCGCCAACCGATGCGGTGGCGCTCTCTGGCATCGTCGGGGAAGGGCGCATCCCGAAAAAGATCATGGGCATCCTGCAGGGTGAGGCGTTGATGAATGACGCCTCCGGCCTGGTGTCGCTGAAGTTCGCGGTCGCCGTGGCGATGGGCACGATGGTCTTTACCGTCGGCGGCGCCACGGTCGAGTTCTTCAAAGTGGCGATTGGCGGCTTGCTGGCCGGTTTCGCCGTCAGCTGGCTCTATGGCCGTTCGCTGCGTTTCCTTAGCCGTTGGGGCGGGGACGAACCGGCCACGCAAATCGTGCTGCTGTTCCTGCTGCCGTTCGCCTCTTACCTGATTGCCGAGCATATCGGCTTCTCCGGCATTCTTGCCGCCGTCGCTGCCGGGATGACCATCACCCGCTCCGGCGTGATGCGCAGCGCGCCGCTGGCGATGCGCCTGCGTGCAAACAGCACCTGGTCGATGCTGGAGTTTGTCTTTAACGGCATGGTGTTCCTGCTGTTGGGCCTGCAATTGCCAGGCATTCTGGAGTCCTCGCTGGTGGCGGCAGAAGCCGATCCGAACGTTGAAACATGGATGCTGTTTACCGATATCCTGCTGATTTACGCCGCGCTGATGCTGGTGCGTTTTGGCTGGCTGTGGGTGATGAAGAACTTCAGCCGTCGCTTCCTGACCAAAAAGCCGATGGAGTTTGGCGCATGGAGCACCCGCGAGCTGCTGATTGCCACCTTTGCCGGTGTGCGCGGGGCGATTACCCTCGCCGGTGTGCTGTCGATTCCGCTCCTGCTGCCGACCGGCGATGTCTTCCCGGCGCGTTATGAGCTGGTGTTCCTCGCCGCCGGGGTGATCCTCTTTTCGCTCTTTGTCGGCGTGATTGCTCTGCCGATGCTGTTGCAGCGTATCGAAGTGCGTGACCACGCCCAGCAGCAGAAAGAGGAGCGCATGGCGCGCGCGGCGACCGCCGATGTGGCGATTGTGGCGATCCAGAAGATGGAGGAGCGCCTGGCAGCGGATACCGAAGAGAATATCGATACCCAGCTGCTGACGGAGGTGAGTTCGCGGGTGATTGGTAACCTGCGCCGCCGCGCCGATGGGCGCAATGATGTGGAAAACACGTTGCAGGAAGAGAACCTCGAACGCCGCTTCCGCCTGGCGGCGCTGCGCTCGGAGCGCGCCGAGCTTTACCATCTGCGCGCCACCCGCCAGATCAGTAACGAGACGCTGCAAAAGATGCTGCACGACCTCGATCTGCTGGAAGCGCTGCTGATCGAGAACAAGTAAGCACGACAGCAATGCCGGATGGCGGCTGCGCCTTATCCGGCCTACAAAACCGTGGGCATGATGCCAACCCGTAGGCCTGGTAAGCGTAGCGCCATCAAAACCGTAGGCATGATGCCAACCCGTAGGCCTGATAAGCGCAGCGCCATCAAAACCGCAGGCATGATGCCAACCCGTAGGCCTGATAAGCGTAGCGCCATCAGGCATTCAACGGCTTCGATGCCTCTCTTTATGCGTGGTGCGCCGCCTTCTTCAACCGCGCGACCAACTCAAACTCGTTGAAATTGACCGGCCGCTGCTGCTGGAGGGAGATATTGCCCGCAATGCCGGTCAATATCGACATCGCCCCCGCGCGGTGATCGGCTGCCCGTTGCAGCGGATCATGCTCCGGTGTGCCAAACAGATCTGCCAGCATCGCGTTATCTCCGCCGCCGTGCCCGCCTTCGCCGAGGGTAAACTCCGCTTTCCACGGCGCGGCAAACATCGGGAAAACGGTAATATCACACGACGTCAGGCTCCCCTCATTGGCGCGCTCGCCGCCCGCATTCACATAGGACTTCTCGACGATTTTCATCTCCAGCCGCCCGAGGCTGCCGTTGAACACCACGTTCAGACCCTCCCACGGCAGATAGGTATTCAGCGAGTAGGTCAGCTGGCACTGATTCTGGTACTTCACCAGCACCGACATCGTATCCTCAATGGTAATGCCGTCGCTAAACACGCTCTGATCGCGCCAGTAGTTATCCTCATGTTCCGCATCAAGATAGAGCGCTTTTAACTGCGGGTTATCCGCCATATGCAGGGCAAACGGATCGTCCTGGGCCGCGGCATAGCCGTGCGCGCGCGGGTAGAAGTGCGTCACGCCGCGCTTTTCGGCATTCTCTTTGCCGTAGAAGCGCAGGCCGCCTTCGGCATACACCCGCTGCGGGAAGCTATCGAGCCAGAAGTTCATCAGATCGAAATGGTGGGTCGATTTATGCACCAGCAGGCCGCCGCTGTTGCGCTTCTCCCGGTGCCAGCGGCGAAAGTAGTCCGCGCCATGTTCGGTATTGAGCAGCCACTCAAAATGCACCGAGTAGACCTCGCCGATGGTGTTGTTCATCAGCAGTTCACGCACTTTGCTGTGGTGCGGCGCATAGCGATAGTTGAAGGCGACGCGCACGGTTTTGCCGGTCTCTTCAATGGCATCAAGAATACGCAGCGCGCGCGTCTCATCGATGGTCATCGGTTTTTCGGTGATCACATCACAGCCCGCGCGCAGGGCGCGCACGATATAGTCATCGTGGGTTCTGTCCATGGTAGTGACGATAATCGTATCGGGCTGCGTTTCGCGGATCATCGCCTCAAACTGCGCCGCCTGCCAGGTGGGAACGGAGGCCGCGCCCTCCTGCATTAACAGCTGATTGGCGTAATCCATCCGCGTCTGGTTGGTATCGCAGAACGCCACCATGCGGGCATTCTCTCTCCACTGGCCGCCAATGGCGGAAATATACAAACCGGCACGCCCGCCCGTGCCCACTAACGCATAGCTCTTCATCGCATCCTCTCTTATGAATTGACCTGCTGAATTAATGGAACGTTGTTTCAATTCGCTGAGGTTACTGTAGCGCGATGGCGAAATATGCCTATGGCAGAGAGGGGAAAGTGTGATCCCCGGCCAAAAGTGGCCGGGGAGAGAGGGGGAGGTTAGTGCGCGCGGCCCTGCTCGATACCAACGCCGGTTTGCGAGCGGATAAACTGGGCGCGGAACAGCTCGCGCTCGCGTTTGCCCGCTTCGGTATTGTCGGTCGCCGAGAAGACCCAGATGCCGATAAAGGCCACGGCAATGGAGAAGAGCGCCGGGTATTCATACGGGAAGACCGGTGCGGCATGGCCGAGGATCTGCACCCAAATAGTCGGGCCGAGCACCATCAAAATCACCGCCGTCAGCAGGCCAAGCCAGCCGCCGATCATCGCCCCGCGGGTGGTCAGTTTCGACCAGTACATCGACAGCAGGATAATCGGGAAGTTACAGCTTGCGGCGATAGAGAAGGCCAGCCCCACCATAAAGGCGATGTTCTGATTCTCGAACAGAATGCCCAGTAGGATAGCCACCACGCCGAGGATCAGTACGGTGATTTTCGACACCCGCAGCTCCTGGCGCTCCGTCGCGCCTTTGCGGAAGACGTTGGCGTAGAGATCGTGCGACACCGCCGAAGCGCCCGCCAGCGTCAGGCCTGCGACCACCGCCAGAATGGTGGCGAAGGCGACGGCGGAGATAAAGCCGAGGAACAGGTTGCCACCCACGGCATCGGCGAGGTGCACCGCCGCCATGTTGTTGCCGCCAATCAGCGCGCCCGCCGCATCTTTAAATGCCGGGTTCGCGCCGACCAGCATGATGGCACCAAAACCGATGATAAAGGTCAGGATGTAGAAGTAGCCCATAAAGCCGGTGGCGTAGAGCACGCTTTTACGCGCTTCCCGCGCATCGCTGACGGTAAAGAAGCGCATCAAAATATGCGGTAAACCGGCAGTACCGAACATCAGCCCAAGGCCTAACGACAGCGCCGATATTGGATCTTTCACCAGCCCGCCTGGGCTCATGATTGCCTCGCCTTTCGGGTGCACTGCCATCGCTTCGCTAAACAGGTTATTGAAGCTGAAGCCGACATGTTTCATCACCATAAAGGCCATAAAGCTGGCACCGAACAGCAGCAGCACGGCTTTGATGATCTGCACCCAGGTAGTGGCGAGCATGCCGCCGAACAGCACATACATCACCATCAGCACGCCGACCAGCACTACCGCGATGTGGTAATTCAGGCCGAACAGCAGCTGGATAAGCTTGCCCGCACCGACCATCTGCGCGATGAGATAGAGCGCCACCACCACCAGCGAACCGCAGGCAGAGAGAATACGAATTGGTCCCTGCTTCAGGCGATAGGAGGCGACATCGGCAAAGGTGTACCGCCCGAGGTTGCGCAGCCGTTCGGCAATCAGGAACAGGATAATCGGCCAGCCGACGAGGAAGCCGAGGGAGTAGATCAGCCCGTCGTAGCCGGAGGTGTAGACCAGCGCCGAAATGCCAAGAAACGAGGCGGCAGACATAAAGTCACCGGCAATCGCCAGCCCGTTCTGGAAACCGGTGATATTGCCGCCCGCCGTATAGTAATCGTTGCGCGAGCGAACGCGTTTGGACGCCCAGTAGGTGATATAGAGGGTCAGCACGACGAAAATCAGGAACATGATAATCGCCTGCCAGTTGGTCGGCTGGCGCTGCACCGCGCCGGTAATGGCATCAGCGGCATTTGCCGCCAGCGGAAGTGTGGCGGCAAGCGCCGTCAGGACTCTCTTCATGGCGCTTTTACCTCGCTCAGTACCGCCCGGGTCAACCGTTCAAACTCACTGTTGGCGCGCCAGACATAGACCGCTGTCAGTACGAACGAAATCAAAATCACGCCGATACCAATCGGGATGCCGCGCGTGACGGTGGTGCCCGCATGCAGCGGCGTGCCGAGCCAGTACGGGGCAAAAGCGATAAGCATGATAAAGCCGACGTAGATAATCAGCATGATGATGGATAAGAGAAAGGCAAACCGTTGCCGTTTTTCAACTAACTCCCTGAAATGCGCACTGTTTTCTATCTGCTGATAAAGGTCGTTCATCGCAGGTCTCCAGAGGTTTATAGGGGCTTTCTTTGCCGGATGGCGACGCAACGCCTCTTATCCGGCCTACCACCCGCAGGGGCTTATGTAGGCCGGATAAGGCGTCAGCCGCCATCCGGCGTAATTATTATCTTCAAAGCCAGCCGGATAACGACGTCCAGCGCATCCGGCCCAGGGTTACGACGGCATCGTAATGGACTGCTTCTCTTCGAGCAGTTTCTCCACTACGCCCGGATCGGCGAGGGTTGAGGTATCGCCGAGGTTGCTGGTATCGCCAGCGGCAATCTTGCGCAAAATGCGGCGCATGATTTTGCCGGAGCGGGTTTTCGGCAGCGAGTCGGTCCAGTGCAGCACATCCGGCGTCGCCAGCGGGCCAATCTCTTTACGCACCCAGTTACGCACATCGGTATAGAGCTCCGGCGATGGCTCTTCGCCGTGGTTGAGCGTCACGTAAGCGTAGATCGCCTGGCCTTTGATATTGTGCGGAATACCGACCACCGCCGCTTCGGCGATTTTCGGGTGCGACACCAGCGCCGACTCAATCTCCGCCGTGCCAAGACGGTGGCCGGAGACGTTGAGCACATCGTCCACGCGCCCGGTGATCCAGTAGTAGCCATCCTCATCCCGGCGCGCGCCGTCGCCGCTGAAGTACATATTTTTAAAGGTGGAGAAGTAGGTCTGCTCGAAGCGATCGTGATCGCCAAACAGCGTCCGCGCCTGGCCCGGCCACGAGTCGGTGATCACCAGGTTGCCTTCGGTCGCGCCCTCAAGCGCGTTACCTTCGTTATCAACCAGCGCAGGCTGTACGCCAAAGAAGGGGCGCGTGGCGGAACCGGCCTTCAACCGGGTTGCGCCAGGCAGCGGGGTGATCATAAAACCGCCGGTTTCTGTCTGCCACCAGGTATCCATCACCGGGCATTTGCCGTTACCGATTTTCGACCAGTACCACTCCCAGGCTTCCGGGTTTATTGGCTCACCGACGGAACCCAAAATACGCAGCGAAGAGCGGTCGGTGCCGGTTATTGCTTTATCCCCTTCCGCCATCAGGGCGCGGATCGCCGTCGGCGCGGTGTAGAGAATATTGACCTTATGCTTATCCACCACCTGGCTCATGCGCGCCGGGGTCGGCCAGTTCGGCACCCCTTCAAACATCAGCGTGATGGCACCGCAGGCCAGCGGGCCGTAGAGCAGGTAGCTGTGGCCCGTTACCCAGCCGACATCCGCCGTACACCAGTAGACGTCGCCCGGATGGTAATCAAAAACATATTTAAAGGTGGTTGCGGCATACACCAGATAGCCGCCGGTGGTGTGCAGCACCCCTTTTGGTTTGCCGGTCGAGCCGGAGGTGTAGAGGATAAAGAGCGGATCTTCCGCGCCCACTTCCACAGGCTGATGCTCATCGCGGGCATTCGCCGTTAAATCGCTCCACCAGAGATCGCGCCCTTCGTGCCACTCGATATTGCCGCCGGTGCGCTTAAACACCACCACATGCTCAACGCTCTTCACGTTGGGGTTTTTCAGCGCGTCATCGACGTTCTTCTTCAGCGGGATGGCGCGCCCGGCGCGGACGCCCTCATCGGCGGTGATCACTAAGCGTGAGCTGGAGTCGATAATGCGCCCGGCAACCGCCTCCGGCGAGAAGCCGCCAAAAATCACCGAGTGAACCGCGCCAATACGCGCGCAGGCGAGCATCGCTACCGCCGCTTCCGGCACCATCGGCATATAGATCGCTACCACATCGCCTTTTTTAATGCCCAGATCCACCAGCACGTTGGCAAAGCGGCAGACATCGCGGTGCAGTTCGCGGTAGGTAATGGTTTTGCTCTGGCTGGCATCATCGCCTTCCCAGATAATCGCCGGCTGGTCGCCGCGCTCGGCGAGATGGCGATCGAGACAGTTCGCGGCCAGGTTCAGGGTGCCATCCTGATACCAGTTGATGGAGATATTGCCGGGCGCGAAAGAGGTGTTCTTAACGGTGGTGTAGGGTTTAATCCAGTCGAGGATTTTGCCCTCTTCGCCCCAGAAGGTCTCCGGGTCGCTAACGGACTGCTGATATTTGGCTTCATACTGCTGTGCATCGATCAGGCAACGCTCCGCAATGTTCGCGGGAATATCGTGTTTATGTATTTGGCTCATGGCGGTTGCTCTCCTTGTAAGATGTTAATAATATGTCACAAGAACGTTAATTGTAGGGCCTTTGCCTGCTTTGTTTATTATTTGCGCGATAGATCACGCATTAGGCAACGCAACTGCAAATTGGCAAAACCGTTTGTGCCGCACCTGAAAGGCGCTAAAAAGCATGCGGAGAGAGAAATTTCCTTCATAACAGTACGTTATGGAATAAGGCGATTTGATTACTCCGCTATTCGCTGGATAAAAGGTGAACAAGCGTAAGCACCTGAAAATAAACCACTGAACAAATAGCCTCTTAATAATTTTTGCCATTGATTATTCACTCTTTAAATAGAAAATCGCAGTGGAAATTTCGGTGTGGGATCGGTTGTACGACATTTCTGATGATTAAAAAGTGCGCAACCGAACAATTTCAGTGTATTAATTTCCAAAGTTAAATATTGGAATTACGCAGAGTGAAAAGTTTTTTATAACAAGTAGTTATTTTTCATAACTGGAATAAAAGACGGTTTTTCCTTAAAAAATCAGTCAAACCCCCTCCCGCTATAGGGTTGCGCGTTACACCTTGCAAATGGTACTGATAATGCGCGTTAAAAACCCCCGCAATACCGTGCAACGCAAATCATACCCTTTCAGTATGTGTCGTTCCTGTGCATGGAATGGCGCTTCATTGAGGATGTCTGTAGTGATGAAAAATATGAAAATCAGCCTGGCCTGGCAGATATTGCTGGCTCTGGTGCTGGGTATTCTTCTGGGTAGTTACTTGCATTACCAGAGCGACAGCCGTGAATGGCTGATTGCGAATTTCCTGTCTCCGGCGGGCGATATCTTTATTCATCTGATCAAAATGATCGTGGTGCCGATTGTGATCTCCACGCTGGTGGTGGGTATTGCAGGCGTTGGCGACGCGAAGCAGCTTGGTCGAATTGGCGCGAAAACCATTATCTATTTCGAAGTGATCACTACGGTTGCGATTGTGCTCGGCATTACGCTGGCCAACGTCTTCCAGCCGGGCGCGGGCATTGATATGTCGCAGCTGGCCACGGTGGATATTTCGAAATACCAAAGCACCACTGCGGACGTGCAGAGCCACGCTCACGGTCTGATGGGAACCATCCTGTCTCTGGTGCCGACCAACATCATTGCGTCGATGGCGAAAGGCGACATGCTGCCGATCATCTTCTTCTCCGTGCTGTTTGGCCTGGGTCTCTCGTCGCTGCCGGCAACGCACCGCGAACCGCTGGTAACCGTCTTCCGCTCCATTTCCGAAACCATGTTTAAAGTCACCCATATGGTGATGCGTTACGCGCCGGTCGGCGTCTTCGCGCTGATTTCGGTGACGGTCGCCAACTTTGGTTTCGCCTCGCTCTGGCCGCTGGCGAAGCTGGTGATCCTCGTTTATGTCGCAATCATCTTCTTTGCGCTGGTGGTGTTAGGTCTGGTGGCGCGCGTCTGCGGTCTGAGCGTCTGGACCCTAATCCGCATCCTGAAAGATGAGCTGATTCTGGCTTACTCCACCGCCAGCTCAGAGAGCGTGCTGCCGCGCATTATCGAAAAGATGGAAGCCTACGGCGCACCGCCGTCGATCACCAGTTTCGTGGTGCCGACCGGTTACTCCTTTAACCTCGACGGCTCGACCCTTTACCAGAGCATCGCGGCAATCTTTATCGCCCAGCTTTACGGCATTGACCTCTCGCTGTGGCAGGAGATCGTCCTCGTGCTGACGCTGATGGTGACCTCTAAAGGCATCGCCGGTGTGCCGGGCGTATCGTTTGTGGTGCTGCTGGCAACCCTTGGCAGCGTCGGTATCCCGCTGGAAGGGCTGGCGTTTATCGCCGGTGTTGACCGTATCCTCGATATGGCGCGTACCGCGCTGAACGTGGTCGGCAACGCGCTGGCGGTGCTGGTGATCGCCAAGTGGGAACATCAGTTTGACCGCAAAAAAGCGCAGGCCTACGAGCGCGAAATGCTGGGCAAATTTGATAAAACCGCCGGGCAGTAACCGGCGAATGCCCCCCACGCACGTGTGCCGGGGGGCATTTCTCCTTTTCGCGACCGCGACAACGACGCGCCTCTCATTTCTCCACCTCCCTCGCTGTAACTTATTGACACCCTTTATGTGAATGCCATGCTGAGGCCTTCGAACCGGCAGAAGGATGGACGCTATTATGGTTTCGCGTAAACCGGATGATGATCAGAGCGACGCTGCTTATCGCCGCGTGCGGCTGGACGATATCGCCACCCGTTGCGGCACCTCGCTCAGTACCGTTTCCCGTGCGCTCTCGGGCGAGAAGGGGGTAAGCGAGACGCTGCGCGCCCGCATTCAGGAGGTCGCTCGCGCCATGCGTTACACACCGGCCCAGGAGATTGGCGGCACGCGTATTGTGCTGGCGGTGTCGCAGGCGGCGATGCTTGATTACAACCGCTATCAGTTCAGCTGGTATGTGTTGCAGGGGTTAAAAGAGCGGGCAAAAGTGCTCGGCGTCGAGTTAACGACGCATGCTCTGAGCGGCCAGGATGACCCCGCCTTGCACGCGCTGCTGAGCGAACCCGATATCGGCGGCGTGCTGGCGTTAACGGTGGATGACCCCGGTTTTCTCACCGCCGTGGCCGGGCTGCGCAAACCGGCGATGCTGGTCAACAGCGAAGATCCGCTGATGCGCCTCTCCAGCGTGCTGCCCTGCAACCGCTCTGCCACGCGCATGGCCTGCGACTATCTGATTGCCCACGGGCACCAGCATATTCTGTTTCTCACCCATCCTGGTCGACGCACCATTACGCAGCGGGAAGAGGGGTGGCGGGAAGCGATGCGCGATGCGCACCTCTCCTGCGACGAGGGCGATATTCTCACCGTGACTGACTGGCTGCCGGAGCTGGCCGAGCAGGCGGTGATGGCGTGGTTTGCGAAGGGGAAACACCCGCATACCGCAATTCTGTGCGCCAATGATTCGCTGGCGCTGGGGGCGATGCAGGGGCTGACAAAATTGGGCATCGGCGTGCCGGAGGCGGTGTCGGTGGTCGGCATGAACGATCTGCCGCAGGCGGAGTTTGCTTCCCCGGCGCTGACCACGGTGCATCTGCCGGTGCAGGAGATGGGCACCCTCGCGCTCGAGCTATTGCAGGATATGATTGCCGGTAGCGTTGAAACCCCGCGGCGGATTGAGCTGGCCTGCACGATGGTCGAGCGTCAGTCGGTAGCAAAACGGGGCGCCGAAGCGTCCCCGTTTTAAGCACGAGCGGGTTAATCGAATTTCGCCCGCTCCATTTTTGGCACCAACAGCAGGTACATCACGCCCCAGGCAACCAGATAGGCGACAGAGCTGATGGCAAACAGCGCCCAGTAATTACCTGATGACTCCAGCACGGCACCAATAACCGTTGAGAAAATCACGCTGCCGATCATGCCGAAGGTGCTGCCAATCCCGACCACGGAGCCGACCGCCGCGTTAGGGAAGAGATCGGAGACCGAGGTCAAAATATTCGCCGACCAGCCCTGATGCGCAGCCGCCGCCAGACCGACCAGCGCCACCGCAGCCCACAGATTATCGACCTGGGTGGCGGCAAAAATCGGCGTCACCAGGCAGGCGCAAATCAGCATCGTGGTTTTACGCGCTTTCGCCGCGCTAAAGCCCTTACTCATCAGTTTGCCCGGCAGCCAGCCCGCGCCGAGACTGCCGACAATCGCAAACAGATAGATCACGATCAGCGGTAAACCTAAACCCTCCATATTCAGCCCGCGCGACTCGTTAAGCCACTTCGGCAGCCAGAAGAGGAAGAACCACCAGATCGGGTCGGTCAGCATCTTGCCCAGCGCAAACGCCCACAGCTGGCGATACTTCAGCAACTGCGTCCATTTGATGGCGGAGACATTCACCGCCTCTTCTTTGTCCTGGCGGATCCACGTCAGCTCTTCCTGAGTGGCTTTATCGCTCGCTTTACCGAAGGCTAAAAACCATGGGATCAGCCAGATAAAGCCGACGCCGCCGAGGATCAGAAACGCGCCGTGCCAGCCGTAATGAATGGCAATAAAGGGGATCAATGCCGGTGAGATCACCACGCCAATGTTGACCGCTACGCCAAGAATACCGGTGGCCAGCGTGCGCTCTTTTTTCGGGAACCAGTCGGAGATCACTTTCATCGCCGCCGGGAAGTTAGCCGCTTCGCCCAGCCCCAAAATCACGCGCACAATCATAAAACCGACCACGGTGCCGACCACCGCGTGCAGCATGGCGGCGGCGCTCCACACCACCATGGCGATGGCATAGCTGATTCGGGTGCCCAGCTTGTCGATAATGCGCCCGCACACCAGCGTGCCGATGCCGTAAGCAATGGTGAAGGCATTTACCAGCCAGCTATATTCGATCTGCGTCCAGCCGATATCCTTTTGCAGCATCGGTGCCAGCAGGCCGAGGATCTGCCGGTCCATATAGTTGACCGTGGTGGCGAACACCAGCATGGAGCAGATCACCCACCGGTAGTTGCTTTTTGGCTTCGCCACCGCCCGGGCGGGGTTGTGGATCGCATTCGGGTTAACGTCGTTTTGCGCCGCCGCCTTTGGGCTACGCGCCTTATCAATTTGCGTTTCCATAAACTGTCTCCCGACCCGCACGGTCACCCGCCGGGTCGTTACGCGCCAGAGGGATTAGAGAGTGAGTTCGCGGCTTTCGCCATCGACGGTCCACGTCGCCGGGTCGAGTGTGCGCCCCTGCGCCTGCACGCGTCCGTCGGCATAAAACAGCACCTCACCGTAATTCGCATCGCATACCTGCAGCGTGCCGTCGCTCAGCGTTTCAACCTGCAAGCCCGCGAAGTGGCTGGCAAATTGCGCCAGCGTGGTGAGCGCGGGGTCGTCATTGAGGCGGATCAGCCAGCAGGTTTCACGCCCTGCAAGGCGCACTTCGCACTCGCGGGTCGGGCCGCCATCGACCACCTCAAAAGGCTGGTTGCCGGTCAGTTGCACCATGCCTTCACCACCGCGCAGCAGAATACGCGCTGCATCGATCTGCTTTTCATCAAAGGCGCTCTGCGGCAGCCAGGCGTGGGTAAAGTCCGGTTGTCCGTCATGGGTGTTAAAGAGGACCACCGCCAGACCACGGTATTGCTGCACGCGCGGCAGCGTGCCGCACCCGCCCCAGTAGGAAGGGCGACCAAAACCGCCGTGCAGGGTTTCGCCGGGGTGATTGATCCACATCTGCGCTTCCGGCTGGTCGCCGATGCGCAGGTGGATTGGCGTCTCCTGATATCCCCATTCGCCCCAGCGATAGCCGGCAATCGAACCCATCGCCGCCTGGCGTGTTTTGTAGTGATAGAGGCGAGCGATGCGGTTTGCGCCCTGGGCGAAACACCACTCCAGCGCGCTGTCACCCTGCCAGACGGCAACCCCGGCAAGCTCTGGCGCCAGCGACAGTTTTTGCTGGCGCAGCAGCAGCGCAATTTGCGGCAGGGCGTGGAAGCGGCAGCCATAGTTGCCTTTGCCCCACAGCAGGCGGGAGAGGGCAGAGAGCTCCAGCGAGCGCCCGGCGCGTAAGGTGTATTCGTAGGAGCGCCCCTGCGAGGCGGTAAGCGTTCCCTGGTGGGCGGAACGCGCAATCTGTTCTAATAAACGTGCAATCGCGCGCTGGCTGCGGGCAACGATTTCAGCATCGTCCGCCAGCGCGGCGAGCGCGGTTAACCCTTTTAAATCAATCGGAAAATAGGGGGCCGAGTTCCACTCCGCCATTTCGCACTGCTCGAAATGATCAAGCCACGCCAGCACGCGCGTGCGCCCAGCATCGGCCTGCTCCCGCCCGCTTCGACCGCTGCGCGTAAAGGTGCTGTCGGCAAAGAAGCTGCCCGCCAGATAGGCGGCGGTGTGAAACAGCAGGGCGTGGTTTTCGGAGAAGTACCACTGCACATCATTGCCCGGCTCATCCATCCAGTAGCGGAAGTTGAGGATCGCATGATCGATTTTCGCCCGCGTGTCGGCGGCGATCTGCTCGCCCCAGGCGATACGGCACCACAGCAGCGGTACGAGGGTGAAATCCGCGCAGTCATGACACGCTTCGACCGAGGGCAGCACCCCTTCAAGCATGGCGTGAGTCTGCGCGTCGTTCATATGGCAGGCCAGCCGCGCCAGCGCTTTAACGCTGCTGTATTCGCCCCGGGTCGCGACATAGTGCAGCGCTTCGTCGATGCGCGCCTGCGGAGTAACGGGCACCTGCGCCTGCTCTTCGGCGTGGCAGATCTCCACCCCCAGCGTGCGGGTGATGCGAAAGCCTGCTTTCTCTAAGCTGATAACAAAATTGCGGAAATCGGCGGGCAGCGCTTCGCTCTGCGCAATCTCCACCTCCGTTTCGCCTTTCTCCAGCGTTGCCGCAAGCTCAACTGGCCTGTCTAAGGAGATAAAATCCCCCACCACGCGAATGGCGAGATGCAGGGTCTCCGCTGCGGGTTGTGGAAAGCGCAGACGCACCGGGCCGGAGGTGTAGGTCGCCTGATCAAAGCAGATGCCGTCGAGCAGTTTCTCCATATGGCGGGTCATCTCGCCACCGATCGGCGTCGGCAGCGCAATGTGCAGCGGCGCGCCCTGTAAGTAGTCGAGCTGGAAGAAGAAGCGAATATCGCGCTCGGCCAGATCGTCAAACCAGACGGCAATCTCGTTTAACCCGGCGTTCAGCGTGACCGTAAACTCAAATACGCTCTCGAAGTTACGCTGGTAATCCGCCTTCCACGCCACCTCTTTACCGTTCACCGACACCACCGCTGCCCCGCAGGTGGTCAGGCGAAAGGTGTGCTCGCCTGGCTCTTCTGCCACAAAGTGACTTGTTGCCAGCGCGCCGACGCGCGTCGGGCGAAACCAGAAGCCGGAGAGATCGACGCGATCCGAGCCAAACGGAAACCACCAGCTTGTCATTGCGGTCTCGCCAAACGGCGTCGGCTTTTTGCCAGCGAAATCGCGCTGAAATTCCGTGCGGCACGGGTAGGTGTGGGGAATAAAGTTTTTATGTTTACTTAAAAAGAAAAAGGGATCCATTTCGCCCTGCATTGGCTGGTCAGCCACATCATAGGGCAGGGAAGAAATGGGCGATAATTGCCAGTAGCGCACGGCGTTATTTATCGCGAGCGGAAAATAACAATAATTCTCTTGCGGCGTTGTCATTATTTTCTCCAGGTACAGAGCTGTTGTTTTATTTATTTTCTGTCAGACGCAGACCTTCGCTGAGGCATAAAATTGCCAGCGCCTGGCCGTAGCCCGTCGGTTGTAGGGGAATATCCTTATAAAATTGCAGGGTTCTGCCCATGCGCGTGCCGTAAGAGACATTGTGTACGGTGCCGCGGCTATCAATATTATTTTGCACGGCGGCCAGCGCTTTTAATCCCGCCGCTTTCCAGCGTGCATCGCCAATGCCGAGCCGCGCGCCTTTTAACAGCCCGTAACCAAACCCGGCGGTGGCGGAGATCTCTTCATAGGAGTCGGGGTGATCGAGCAGGGTGTGCCATGCGCCGCTTTCCGCTTGCAGATCCAGCAGGGTGTTAACCTGCGCTTTCAGGCACTCAAGCAGGTAGTCACGCACGCCGCCGCCGAGATCGGTAAGTTCAATAAACTCCAGAATGCCGACGGTGATCCAGGCATTGCCGCGCGCCCAGCGGGCATTGGCGAAGTTGCTCTTTTCGGCGAAGCTCCAGCCGTGAAACCACAACCCGGTGTGCGGATCGTTAAGATAGCGGGCGTGGAGCAGGAACTGGCGCACCGCTTCATCTACCAGCTCCTGGCGGCCGGAAACGGTGCCGTAATGGCCGAGAAACAGCACCACCATAAATAGCGTGTCGTCCCAGATCTCCTGCTCGTTGATGCCGTCGGAGACCACATGTTGAAAGCCGCGCTCCGGCGTGCGCGGCAATTCGCTCATCACGCGATCGGCCCAGGCATCCAGCACCTGCTGATAGCGCGGGTTACGGTGATGAGACCAGAAGAGCGACAGCGGCAGCATCGGTGCGGTGGTGTTGATATTAAGCGGCGGCAGCCCTTTGGCGATATTCTCCTCAAACCAGCGGTCGATTTGGTTATAAATGTCATCCCGCCGCGTAAATTCCCACAGCCTGACCATGCCAAATAACCCGACGCCCTGCGGCCACTCCCAGCTGGTAAAGGAAATATAATCCCCCGGCGTGCCGTCGAGATTTGGCTCATTAAATTTTCCCTCATCTTTTAATGAGGTAAAGCCCTGCAATAATAAATTTAATTGATCACTTAATGTGCGCATTTGCATATTTAATCCCACGCTGAAAATTATTTTATGCGTTGATTAAATCACTTTGATTTTTTAATGCGCAATACGAAAAAATTTTGCGTTTTTGAATTGTGAGCCATGCGGTAATTCTTAATCGAGGGGCTTTACAGGAATGGAAGATAAAACAACAGGTTAATGAAATAATGTTTTAAATTTTCATGGAGGGCGCAAAAATTTTGCGCGCAGGGGGTGAAAAGAAAAAAAACGGGGGCGTTCGCCCCCGCTTTTCTCAACCCATCGCGCTTTCGCGCAGCCGGGTCTTCAGCTTGCTGTACTCATCAATGACATACTGCTCGGCGGCGCGCTGATCGGCGATCGGCTCAATGCGCACGGCGCAGTATTTATACTCCGGCGTTTTGGTTATCGGGCTTAAGTTCTCCGTCACCAGCTCGTTACAGGCACCGATCCACCACTGGTAGGTCATATAGACTGCCCCTTTGTTCGGGCGATCGCTGACCTGCGCGCGGGTGATGATTTTGCCTTTGCGCGAGTTAACCCACACCAGCGCCTCATCTTCAATGCCCAGCCTTGCGGCGTCGGCCGTGTTGATCTGCGCATAGCCCGGTTCATCCGCCAGTGCGGCGAGCGCGGCGCAGTTGCCGGTCATCGAGCGGCAGGAGTAGTGGCCCACTTCGCGCACGGTGGAGAGCACCATCGGATACTCTTCGGTGAGTTTATCCATCGGCGCGACCCAGTCGCAGGTGAAGAACTGCGCCTTACCATTCGGCGTATCGAACTGCTCCTTAAACAGATACGAGGTGCCCTGATCGGCCTCTGACTCATCGCGGCACGGCCACTGGATGTAGCCCAGCTCACCCATTTTTTCATAGGTGGCACCATAGAAGTCCGGGCACAAATGACGCAGCTCGTCCCAAATCTCCTGCGTGTTGCGGTAGTGCATCGGGTAGCCCATGCGGGTGGCGATCTCGCTGATGATTTGCCAGTCCGTTTTCAGATCCCACTTCGGCTCGACGGCTTTAAAGAAGCGCTGGAAGCCGCGATCCGCTGCGGTGTAGACCCCTTCATGTTCGCCCCATGAGGTCGAAGGCAGGATGACATCCGCCGCAGAGGCGGTTTTGGTCATAAAGATATCCTGCACAATCACCAGCTCAAGCCCCTCAAACGCTTTACGCACCGCCGACAGCTCGGCGTCCGTTTGCAGCGGATCTTCGCCCATGATGTAGGCGGCGCGCACTTCGCCGTGCTCCACGCGGTGCGGCAGTTCGCTGATGCGGTAGCCGGTATGTGCCGGTAAACTCTCCACCCCCCAGGCTTTGGCGAACTTCTCGCGGTGGGCCTCCTCTTTCACGTACTGGTAGCCAGGGAAGGTGTCCGGCAGCGCACCCATATCGCAGGCACCCTGCACGTTGTTCTGCCCGCGCACCGGGTTAACACCAACGTGCGCTTTGCCGAGGTTACCGGTGAGCATCGCCAGGCTGGTCAGCGAGCGCACGGTCTCCACGCCCTGATAGAACTGGGTGACGCCCATGCCCCAGAGGATGGCGGCGGTTTTCGCCCCGGCATACATGCGCGCGGCCTGGCGAATCTGCTGGGCGCTGACGCCGGTCACCTCTTCAACCGACTCCGGCGTATAACCTTCAACGATCTTGCGATACTCCCCGAACCCTTCCGTACGGCTGGCGACAAACGCCTCGTCGTAGAGTTTTTCCTCAATAATCACATGGCCCATGGCGTTCAACAGGGCAATGTTAGAACCGTTTTTCAACGCGACATGCAGATCGGCGATGCGCGCGGTTTCAATTTTACGCGGATCGCAGACGATAATTTTCGCCCCGTTTTGCTTCGCGCGAATCACATGATTGGCGACGATCGGGTGGGAATCCGCCGGGTTGTACCCAAAGATAAAGACTAAATCGGTGTTATCGATTTCATTGATGGCATTACTCATTGCGCCATTACCGACCGACTGGTGCAGACCTGCAACCGAGGGGCCGTGTCAGACACGCGCGCAGCAGTCAACGTTATTGGTACCAATAACGGCGCGCGCGAATTTTTGCATGATGTAGTTGGTTTCGTTGCCGGTGCCGCGCGATGAGCCGGTGGTCTGGATCGCATCGGGGCCATATTTTGCTTTGATCTCGCTCAGACGGCTGGCGACATAATCGAGCGCCTCCTCCCAGGAGACCGACTCCAGTTTGCCGCCGCGCTGGCGGCGAATCATCGGGGTTTTCAGGCGCGGCGTCAGGATCTGGGTATCGTTAATGAAATCCCAGCCGTAATAGCCTTTCAGGCAGAGGGTTCCCTGGTTGGTTTTCCCCTGCGCTGCTTCCGCCCGAACGATTTTGCCGTTATCGACCACGAGGTGAATCTTGCATCCCGAGGCGCAATACGGGCAAACCGTGACGACTTTTTCCATCACTTTCGCTCCAGTTAAAAAATTGCGTTTCCGCTGTCGCTCCCGGTTATGCATCTTTTATGCCATCGCAATGCAGAGGGGCGTGAGGGGATATTACGGCGCAAAAGCGAGCAAAATAGTGACGAAGCGCAGTCCATCGTCAAATGTGACGTGTCGAAAGGCGAGGGGGATGTGACCGCGCTTAAAAAATCAGCATTTATTCACTGCATTTATTAAAGGCAGCCAACAGAATAGATAAGAGTGAGTAACGCGAGCCTGTGGAAGCGAATAATGAAACCTGCGATCCTGGTGGTAGATGACGATACGGCGGTATGTGCGCTGCTGGAGGATGTGCTGAGCGAGCACGTCTTTACGGTTCATCTTTGCCATAACGGACTGGATGCGATCACGCTTTGCGCGCAGCACCCGGAGATTGCGTTGGTGCTGCTGGATATGGTGCTGCCCGATATCAATGGCCTGCGCGTATTGCAGCAGTTGCAAAAAATTCGCCCTGCGTTGCCGGTAGTCATGCTGACGGGGATGGGCAGCGAAGCGGATGTGGTGGTCGGCCTGGAGATGGGCGCGGATGACTATATCGGCAAACCTTTTAACGCCCGCGTGCTGGTGGCGCGCGTCAACGCCGTGCTGCGCCGCACCGGCGTGCTGGCGGCTGAAACAACTCCAGCGAAAAGCGCCGGTTTTGCGTTTAACGGCTGGCATCTTGACCCGATACGCTGTGAGTTGCTCAATCCGCAGCAGCAGGTGGTCGATTTAACGCAGGGGGAGTACAGCCTGCTGCTGGCGCTGGTGCAAAATGCGCGGCGCGTGTTGAACCGCGAGCAGCTTTTAACCCTGACGCACAGTGAAAGTGTTGAGGTGTTTGACCGCACCATTGATGTGTTGATTATGCGCCTGCGGCGCAAGATTGAGGTCAACCCGCATCAGCCAGCGCTTATCAAAACGCTGCGCGGCCTGGGGTATGTGTTTGCCGCCGATGTCGTGCAGGGCGAGAAAGCCGCCTAGGCTCTTTTTTGCCGGATGGCGGCTGCGCCTTATCCGGCCTACGCCGTTCCAGTAACACCGAACCCCATCCGACAATCCTGCACCATATCGGTTTTGTAGGCCGGATAAGCGCAGCGCCATCCGGCGCATGCCGTTCCAGCAACACCGAACGAAATGCGGCAATCATACAATCTCGCACCATATCGGTTTTGTAGGCCGGATAAGCGCAGCGCCATCCGGCACATGCTGTTTCAGCAACACCGAACCCATCCGGCAATCGTCACCCGTTACCCCTTCATCCACATGCGGATGCCGTCGAGGAACATCTGCGTGGCGAGCATCACCAGGATCAGCCCCATCAACCGCTCGAGCGCATTCACTCCTTTTTCGCCCAATAACCGCAAAAAGAGCGACGACTGCAGCAGAATCGCCACCGTGCCGCCCCAGGCGATCAGCAGCGCAATCACTAAATGCCCCATCTGATTCGGGTATTGATGCGACAGCAGCATCAGCGTCGCCAGCAGCGTCGGGCCAGCAACCAGCGGGATCGCCAGCGGCACGATAAATGGCTCCTCGCCGGCGGGCAGGCCAGAGCTACTGCCGGTGGGGCTGGGGAAAATCATCTTGATAGCAATCAAAAAGAGAATAATGCCGCCGGAGATCGACACCGTTTCGGCGCGCAGGCTGAGGACAGAAAGAATTTTCTCGCCGGCGAAGAGGAAAATAAACATCACCAGCAGCGCAATAAGCAGCTCGCGGATCATAATCGCGCGGCGGCGTTTTGGCTCGGTGTGTTTTAACACCGACATAAATATCGGCAGGTTGCCCAGCGGATCCATTATTAATATCAACAATACGGCGGCAGAGATGATTTCATTCATTGATTATTATTCCGGACATTTGCGGCGAAAATGGCGTAATTAGCGGCATTTCTAACGCAGTGGCGATCATTGATTAATTTCACTTGCGACTTTGGCTGCATTTTGTAATGTGGAGCGATGTCCAGTTATCGCTGGCTCGCATACACAGCACACATCTTCGCAGGAACTCGTTATGAAAAATGTTGGTTTTATCGGCTGGCGCGGTATGGTCGGCTCCGTCCTCATGCAACGCATGGTTGAAGAGCATGATTTTGACGCCATTCGCCCTGTTTTCTTCTCTACTTCCCAGCTCGGCCAGCCCGCGCCCGCGTTTGCAGGCCAGGCGACCGGCACCCTTCAGGATGCGTTCGATCTGGAGGCGCTGAAGGCGCTCGACATCATTGTCACCTGCCAGGGCGGCGATTATACCAACGAAATCTATCCAAAGCTTCGTGAAAGCGGTTGGCAGGGTTACTGGATTGATGCTGCTTCGTCGCTGCGCATGAAAGATGACGCGATCATTATTCTCGACCCGGTAAACCAGGGCGTCATCACCGACGGGCTGAATAAAGGCATCAAAACTTTTGTTGGCGGTAACTGTACCGTCAGCCTGATGCTGATGTCCCTCGGCGGCCTGTTCGCCAACAATCTCATCGAGTGGGTATCGGTCGCCACTTACCAGGCCGCGTCCGGCGGCGGTGCGCGCCATATGCGTGAACTGCTGACGCAGATGGGCCAACTGCATCACCACGTGGCTACCGAACTGGAAAACCCGGCCTCTGCCATTCTCGATATCGAACGCAAAGTGACGGCGCTGACCCGCAGCGGCGATCTCAGCACCGAGAACTTCGGCGTACCGCTGGCCGGCAGCCTGATCCCGTGGATCGACAAACAGCTCGATAACGGCCAGAGCCGTGAAGAGTGGAAAGGGCAGGCGGAAACCAACAAAATTCTTAACACCGCGTCAGCCATTCCGGTTGATGGCCTCTGCGTGCGTATCGGCGCGCTGCGCTGCCACAGCCAGGCCTTCACCCTCAAACTGAAAAAAGATGTCTCGATCCCGACCATCGAAGAGCTGCTGGCGGCACACAACCCGTGGGCGAAAGTGGTGCCGAACGATCGTGAGATCTCGATGCGCGAGCTGACGCCTGCCGCCGTCACCGGCACGCTGACCACTCCGGTTGGCCGTCTGCGCAAGCTGAACATGGGGCCGGAGTACCTCTCCGCCTTTACCGTCGGCGACCAGTTACTCTGGGGTGCCGCAGAGCCGCTACGGCGTATGCTGCGCCAGCTGGCGTAGAACAATCCTCCTTATAAGGGTGCTTCGGCACCCTTTTTTTTGATCTTTTTAAATGAAATTAAAAGATGGGCGTTTATTTTCCCAGAAGTCTGAAAGCGTTGGCTATGCTTTAGGCTGGGTGTCTTACATTTTGCCTGAAAGTGGAACGGAGCAATCAGATTGCACATGACGTGCGGCACCGTTCAGGTTCAAAAGAGTATCGCAACCGCACGCAACGGCGGTGGAAGAGGCGATAACACAACAACAGGATGAGAACCATGTCTGTTCATGTTGATAAAGACGTGATTAATGCGCTTATTGTCGGCCATTTTGCCGATCCATTTTCTGTTCTCGGAATGCACCGTACCGATGCGGGTCTGGAAGTTCGCGCGCTTTTACCCGACGCCACGGAAGTCTGGGTGATTGAAACCAAAACCGGGCGTAAAGTGGCAAAACTGGAGTGTATCGACTCCCGCGGCTTTTTCAGCGGCATCGTGCCGCGCCGCAAAAATCCCTTTAATTATCAGTTTGCCGTCTTCTGGCACGGCCAACAGAATCTGATTGATGATCCTTACCGTTTCGGCCCATTAATTCAGGAGCTGGATGCCTGGCTGCTGAGTGAAGGCACCCATCTGCGTCCCTATGAGACCCTGGGTGCCCACGCCGATACGATGGATGGCGTCGTCGGCACGCGGTTCTCCGTCTGGGCACCGAACGCGCGGCGCGTGTCGGTGGTCGGTCAGTTCAACTTCTGGGATGGCCGCCGCCACCCGATGCGCCTGCGCCGCGAAAGCGGTATCTGGGAGTTATTTATTCCCGGTGCGCTCAACGGCCAGCTCTATAAATTCGAATTACTCGATGCAAACGGTCATTTGCGTATCAAATCTGACCCTTACGCCTTCGAAGCGCAGATGCGCCCCGACAGCGCCTCGCTGATTTGCGGTCTGCCGGGTAAAAAAACGCAGAGCGAAGAGCGCAAGCAGGCGAATAATTTCGATGCGCCTATCAGTATTTATGAGGTGCATCTTGGCTCCTGGCGACGCCATACGGATAACAACTTCTGGCTCAGCTACCGTGAATTAGCCGACCAACTGGTGCCTTACGCCAAGTGGATGGGCTTTACCCACCTTGAACTGCTGCCGATCAACGAGCATCCGTTTGATGGCAGCTGGGGCTATCAGCCTACCGGGATGTATGCGCCGACGCGCCGTTTCGGCACGCGCGACGACTTCCTGCACTTTATCCATACCGCGCACGCTGCCGGTCTTGGCGTGATCCTCGACTGGGTGCCGGGCCACTTCCCGTCCGATGATTTTGGTCTGGCGGAGTTTGACGGCACGCACCTCTACGAGCACAGCGATCCGCGCGAAGGGTATCACCAGGACTGGAACACGCTGATTTACAACTATGGCCGCCGGGAAGTGAGCAACTACCTGGTCGGTAACGCCCTCTACTGGATTGAACGCTTCGGCATTGATGCGCTGCGCGTCGATGCGGTGGCGTCGATGATCTACCGCGACTACAGCCGCAAAGAGGGCGAGTGGGTGCCGAACGAATATGGCGGCCGCGAAAACCTCGAAGCGATTAAGTTCCTGCGCGACACCAACCGCATTATCGGCGAGCTGGCACCGGGCGCAGTGACGATGGCAGAAGAGTCGACGGATTTCCCCGGCGTCTCGCGCCCGCCATCAGGCGGCGGTCTTGGCTTCTGGTACAAGTGGAACCTCGGCTGGATGCACGACACGCTCGACTATATGAAGCTCGACCCGATCTACCGCAAGTATCACCACCACAAGCTCACCTTCGGCATGGTCTACAACCACACCGAGAACTTTATTCTGCCGCTCTCCCATGACGAAGTGGTGCACGGTAAGAAATCGATTCTCGATCGTATGCCGGGCGACGCGTGGCAGAAGTTCGCCAACCTGCGCGCCTATTACGCCTGGATGTGGGCCTTCCCCGGCAAGAAACTGATGTTTATGGGCTGCGAGTTTGCCCAGGGCCGCGAGTGGAACCACGACAGCAGCCTCGACTGGCACCTGCTGGAAGGTGACGACAACTGGCATCACGGCGTACAGCGCCTGGTGCGCGATATGAACACCCTCTATCGTCACCATAAGCCGCTGCATGAAATGGACTTTGACTCCTACGGCTTCGAGTGGCTGGTGGTCGACGATGAAGAAGCATCGGTGTTTGCTTTTGTCCGCCGCGACAAAGCAGGCAATGAAATTATCGTCGTGAGCAACTTTACGCCGGTCTCGCGCCAGGGTTACCGCCTCGGTATCAACCAGCCGGGACGCTGGCGCGAAGTGTTGAACAGCGACTCGATGCACTACCACGGCAGCAACACCGGCAACGGTGGCCTGGTGCAGAGCGACGAGATTGCCAACCGCGGGCGTGACAACTCGCTGCTGCTCAACCTGCCGCCGCTCGGCACAATCTGGCTGGTGCGGGAGGGGGAATGATCTCCCTGACGGCTGGCTCCGCGAGCCCGCTCGGTGCAGAAGTGCAGAGCGGGGGCGTCAACTTTAGCCTCTTCTCAGCCCATGCTGAGCGCGTGGAGCTGTGCCTGTTCGACGCCGAAGGCAATGAGCAGCGCGTCGATCTGCCGGTGCGCACGGGCGATATCTGGCACGGTTTTCTTCCCGGCGCAAAAGCAGGCCAGCGCTACGGTTATCGCGTGCATGGCCCGTGGCAACCGGCGCAGGGGCACCGCTTTAACCCGGCGAAACTGCTGCTCGATCCCTGCGCGCGGCGCGTGGAGGGCGAGGCGGTAGATAGCCCGCTGTTCCACGCCGGTTTCGACCAACCCGATCCCCACGACAGCGCGCCGCTCGGCTTACGCAGCGTGGTGGTCAACGACGCGTTTGACTGGGAAGCGGATAAAGCGCCGCGCACGCCGTGGGGCAACAGCGTCATTTATGAAGCCCATGTCAAAGGCCTCACCTGGCTGCACCCGGACATTCCGCACGAGATCCGCGGCACCTATAAAGCGCTCGCGCATCCGGTGATGATCGCCTGGTTTAAACAGCTGGGCATCACCGCCCTCGAACTGCTGCCTATTGCCCATTTTGCTCATGAGCAGCGCTTGCAACGCCTCGGGCTGAGCAACTACTGGGGCTACAACCCGCTGGCGCTTTTTGCGCTGCATCCGGCTTACGCCCACGATCCTGAGCAGGCGATTAACGAGTTCCGCGCGGCGGTGAAAGCGCTGCACGCGGCGGGCATCGAAGTGATCCTCGATATCGTGCTTAACCACAGCGCTGAGACGGACCTTGCCGGCCCGACCTTCAGCCAGCGCGGAATCGACAACCGTAGCTACTATTGGATCAGAGAAGATGGCGATTACCACAACTGGACCGGCTGCGGTAACACCCTCAATTTGAGCCAGGCAGGCGTGGTGGAGTATGCCCACGCCTGCCTGCGTTATTGGGTGGAGACGTTTCACATTGACGGCTTCCGCTTTGATCTTGCCCCGGTAATGGGGCGCACGCCGGAATTTAACCCGCAGGCACCGCTGTTTACGGCGATCCAAAACGATCCGCTGCTGCGCGATCTGAAGCTGATTGCCGAGCCGTGGGACATCGGTGAAGGCGGCTATCAGGTGGGCAATTTCCCTGCGCCTTTTGCCGAGTGGAATGACCATTTCCGCGACGCCGCGCGCCGCTTCTGGCTGACGGAGTCACTGCCGATGGGCGCGTTTGCCGGGCGCTTTGCCGCCTCCAGCGATCTCTTTAAACGCGACGGACGCCTGCCGTCGGCGACGGTCAATCTGGTGACGGCTCATGACGGTTTTACGCTGCGCGACTGCGTCAGCTTTAACCACAAGCACAACCAGGCCAACGGGGAAGATAACCGCGACGGCACTAACGATAACCACAGTTTCAACCACGGTGTTGAAGGGCTGGATGCCAGCGCCGATGTGATGGCGCGTCGACGCGCAAGCCAGCATGCGCTGCTGGCGACGCTGCTGCTGTCGCAGGGGACGCCGATGCTGCTGGCGGGCGACGAGATGGGCCACAGCCAGCATGGGAACAATAACGCCTACTGCCAGGATAACGCGCTGACCTGGCTCGACTGGCGCCAGGCGGATCACGGGTTAATCGACTTTACTGCTGCGCTTATCAAAGCGCGGTCGCACATCGCCGCGCTGACGGACGATGCGTGGTGGGAAGAGGGTGACGGCAACGTCGCCTGGCTTAATCAGCATGGGCGGCCATTAACGCCGCAGGAGTGGCAGGAGGGGGCGCCTCGCCTGCAAATCCTGTTATCGAATAACTACTTACTTGTGATGAACGCCACCTCTGAATTGGCGGAAATAGCGTTACCGACCGGCGACTGGCATGCCCTGTCGCCCTTTGCCGGAGAAGAGAATCCGGTGGTGATAACTGTCTGGCAGGCACCACAGCACGGCGTGTGCCTCTTTCAGCGGTCAGATAAACGGAGTCAGTCATGGTGAGATTAGATAAGAACGACCCTACAATGTTGGCGCGCCAGCTGCCGTTAAAATCCGTCGCCCTGATTCTGGCGGGTGGACGTGGCACACGCCTGAAAGATTTAACCAAAAAACGCGCCAAGCCCGCCGTCCACTTCGGCGGCAAATTCCGCATCATCGACTTTGCGCTCTCTAACTGCATCAACTCAGGCATCCGCCGCATCGGCGTTATCACCCAGTATCAGTCCCACACGCTGATCCAGCATATCCAGCGCGGCTGGTCTTTCTTCAACAACGAGATGAACGAGTTTGTCGATCTGCTGCCTGCCCAGCAGCGCGTTCATGGCGAAAACTGGTATCGCGGCACCGCCGATGCGGTCACGCAGAACCTCGATATTATTCGCCGCTACGGCGCGGAGTACATCGTCATCCTCGCCGGTGACCATATCTATAAGCAGGACTACTCGCGCATGCTGCTCGACCACGTTGAGAAGGGCGCGCAGTGTACGGTGGCCTGTTTACCGGTGCCGGTGCATGAAGCCACCGCGTTCGGCGTGATGGCGGTCGATGAGAACGACAAAGTGATCGACTTCGTCGAGAAACCCTCCAATCCGCCGAGCATGCCGGGTGATGAAACCCGCGCGCTTGCCAGTATGGGCATCTATATTTTTGACGCCGAGTACCTCTACGATCTGCTGGAAGCGGACGATAAAAACGAAAATTCCAGCCACGATTTCGGTAAAGATATTATTCCGCAAATCGTCAAATCCGGTATGGCGTTCGCCCACCCTTTCCCCTTGTCCTGCGTGCAATCCGACCCGAATTCCGAGCCCTACTGGCGCGACGTCGGCACGCTGGAAGCCTACTGGAAAACCAACCTGGATCTGGCCTCGGTCATGCCCGAACTGGACATGTACGATCAAAACTGGCCTATCCGTACCTATAATCAATCATTGCCGCCGGCGAAATTCGTGCAGGACAGATCCGGCAGCCATGGCATGACGTTGAACTCGCTGGTTTCCGGCGGCTGCGTTATTTCAGGATCGGTTGTTGTGCAGTCGGTGCTTTTCTCCCGCGTACGCATCAACTCATTTTGCAATATCGACTCGGCGGTTCTGCTGCCGGATGTCTGGGTCGGGCGCTCTTGCCGCCTGCGCCGCTGCATTATCGACAGAGCCTGCGAGATACCGGAAGGCACGGTGATTGGCGAAAACGCAGAAGAAGACGCACGACGCTTCTACCGATCGGAAGAGGGCATTGTGCTGGTTACGCGCGAAATGCTGCGCAAATTACAAGGTTGAAAGCACCACTTACATCCTTGCGCGGAAGGGGTCCGCGTGCTGTTTTTCCGTGAACGGCAACGCGAGCCGAACGGTTTTGACAGGAGCGATAATGCAGGTTTTACATGTATGTTCTGAGATGTTTCCGTTGCTGAAGACCGGTGGTCTGGCGGACGTGATTGGCGCGCTGCCCGCGGCACAAATTGCCGATGGGGTAGATACGCGCGTTCTGCTGCCTGCGTTCCCGGATATTCGCCGTGGTGTAACCGACGCAAAAGTGATCTCCCGCCGCGATACCTTCGCCGGCAAGATCTCTCTGCTCTTCGGCCACTTCAACGGGGTGGGGATCTACATGATCGATGCGCCGCACCTCTATGAGCGCCCCGGCAGCCCTTACCATGACACCAACCTGTTCGCCTACACCGATAACGTGCTGCGTTTTGCGCTGCTCGGCTGGGTCGGCAGTGAAATGGCCTGTGGCCTCGATCCCTTCTGGCGACCGGACATCGTGCATGCGCACGACTGGCACGCCGGTCTGACGCCAGCCTATATGTCGCTGAAAGATCACTCGGCAAAATCGGTGTTTACCGTGCATAACCTTGCCTATCAGGGCATGTTTTATGCGCAGCATATGGATGACATCGATCTGCCATGGTCCTTCTTTAACATGCACGGGCTGGAGTTCAACGGCCAGATCTCCTTCCTGAAAGCGGGGCTCTACTACGCGGATCACATCACCGCCGTCAGCCCGACCTACGCGCGGGAGATCACCGAACCGCAATATGCGTATGGTATGGAAGGGTTACTGCGCCAGCGCCAGAAAGAGGGCCGCCTGAGCGGTATTCTCAACGGCGTTGACGAGAAGATTTGGGACCCGGCCACCGACCTGCTGCTCGGCGCGCGCTACACGCGTGACACGCTGGAGGAGAAGGCGGAGAACAAACGCCAGTTGCAGATTGCCATGGGGCTGAAGGTGAACGACAAAGTGCCGCTGTTTGCGGTGGTGAGCCGTTTAACCAGCCAGAAAGGGCTCGATCTGGTGCTGGAAGCGCTGCCCGGTTTGCTGGAGCAGGGCGGTCAGTTAGCGCTGCTCGGCGCGGGCGATCCGGTGTTGCAAGAGGGTTTCCTCGCCGCAGCGGCAGAACACCCCGGCCAGGTGGGCGTGCAGATTGGTTACCACGAAGCCTTCTCGCACCGCATTATGGGCGGCGCGGATGTGATTCTGGTGCCGAGCCGCTTTGAGCCGTGCGGGTTAACGCAGCTCTACGGTCTGAAATATGGCACCCTGCCGCTGGTACGACGCACCGGCGGGTTAGCCGATACTGTCTCTGACAGCTCGCTGGAGAACCTCGCCGACGGCGTGGCCAGCGGGTTTGTTTTTGAGGACAGCAACGCATTAGCGTTGCTTCGCGCGATTCGTCGTGCTTTCGTATTGTGGTCCCGTCCTTCGCTGTGGCGTTTTGTTCAGCGCCAGGCAATGGCAATGGATTTTAGCTGGCAGGTCGCAGCGCAGTCATACCGCGATCTTTACACTCGGTTGAAATAGTTTTCCAGGAATCACGCATATGAATGCTCCGTTTACCTATGCTTCACCGACACTAAGTGTCGAGGCATTGAAACACTCGATTGCCTATAAACTGATGTTCACGATCGGTAAAGATCCGGTTATCGCTAACAAACATGAGTGGCTGAACGCCACGCTGTTTGCCGTTCGCGATCGGCTGGTGGAGCGCTGGCTGCGTTCCACCCGCGCGCAGCTCTCGCAGGAGGTGCGCCAGGTCTACTACCTGTCCATGGAGTTTCTGATTGGCCGTACGCTCTCCAACGCGCTGCTCTCGCTCGGAATTTATGAGGATGTGAAAAACGCGCTGGATGAGATGGGCCTCGACCTTGAAGAGCTGATCGACGAAGAGAACGATCCGGGCTTAGGTAACGGCGGCCTCGGGCGGCTGGCAGCCTGCTTCCTCGATTCGCTGGCGACCCTCGGGCTGCCGGGGCGCGGCTACGGCATTCGCTATGATTACGGCATGTTCAAACAGAACATCGTCGAGGGGCGTCAGAAAGAGTCCCCCGATTACTGGCTGGAGTATGGCAACCCGTGGGAGTTCAAACGCCACAACACGCGCTACAAAGTGCGGTTTGGCGGGCGTATTCAGCAGGAGGGGAGAAAGAGCCGCTGGGTTGAAACCGAAGAGATCCTTGCGGTGGCCTACGACCAGATTATCCCCGGCTATGACACCGACGCGACCAATACGCTGCGTTTGTGGAATGCGCAGGCCAGTAGCGCGATTAACCTCGGTAAATTCAACCAGGGCGACTACTTCGCGGCGGTGGAGGATAAAAACCACTCCGAGAACGTCTCCCGCGTGCTCTACCCGGATGACTCCACTTACTCCGGGCGCGAGCTGCGTCTGCGCCAGGAGTACTTCCTGGTCTCGGCGACGGTGCAGGATATTCTCCATCGCCACTTCCAGCTGCATCAGACCTACAGCAATCTGGCGGACAAAATCGCCATTCACCTCAACGACACCCACCCGGTGTTGTCGATCCCGGAGCTGATGCGTCTGCTGATTGACGAGCATAAGTTCGACTGGGACGAGGCGTTTGAAGTGACCTGCCAGGTCTTCTCTTACACCAACCATACGTTGATGAGCGAAGCGCTGGAAACCTGGCCGGTTGAGATGCTCGGCAAGATCCTGCCGCGCCATCTGCAAATCATTTTCGAAATTAACGACTACTTCCTGAAGACGTTGCAGGAGCAGCACCCGAACGATATCGAGTTGCTGAGCCGCACGTCGATCATTGATGAGTCAAGCGGTCGCCGCGTGCGTATGGCGTGGCTGGCAGTAGTGGTGAGCCATAAAGTGAATGGCGTGTCGGAGCTGCACTCTAACCTGATGGTGCAGTCGCTGTTTGCCGATTTCGCCGCCATCTTCCCGATGCGCTTCCTTAACGTCACCAACGGCGTGACGCCGCGCCGCTGGCTGGCGCTGGCTAACCCGTCGCTCTCGGAAGTGCTGGATGAGCATATCGGCCGCACCTGGCGTACCGATCTCAGCCAGTTGAGCGAGCTTGAGCAGCATATCGACTTCCCGGCGGTGAACCAGGCGGTGCGCCATGCCAAGCTGGAGAACAAAAAGCGGCTGGCGACGATTATCGCCCAGCAGCTTAATGTGGTGGTTAACCCGAAAGCGCTGTTCGATGTGCAGATCAAACGTATTCATGAGTACAAACGTCAGCTGATGAATGTGCTGCACGTCATCACCCGCTATAACCGGATCAAGGCCGATCCGACGGCGGAGTGGGTGCCGCGCGTCAATATCTTTGCCGGTAAAGCCGCCTCGGCTTACTACATGGCGAAGCACATTATTCACCTCATCAACGATGTCGCGCAGGTGATCAACAACGATCCCGATATCGGCGATAAGCTGAAAGTGGTCTTTATCCCTAACTACAGCGTCAGCCTTGCGCAGGTGATCATTCCGGCGGCGGATCTTTCCGAGCAGATCTCGCTGGCGGGTACCGAAGCGTCGGGCACCAGTAACATGAAGTTCGCCCTTAACGGCGCGTTGACTATCGGCACGCTGGATGGCGCGAATGTGGAGATGCTGGATCACGTCGGCGAGGAGAATATCTTTATCTTTGGTAACACCGCGGATGAGGTGGAAGAGCTGCGTCGTCAGGGCTACAAACCGCGCGAGTACTACGAAAAAGATGAAGAGCTGCACCAGGTGTTAACGCAGATCGCCACCGGTCTGTTTAACCCGCAGGATCCAGGGCGCTACCGCGATCTGGTCGATTCGCTGATTAACTTTGGCGACCACTACCAGGTGCTGGCGGATTTCCGCAGCTATGTCGACTGTCAGGATAAAGTGGATGCGCTCTATCAGCATCCGGAAGAGTGGACCACCAAAGCGATGCGCAATATCGCCAACATGGGCTACTTCTCCTCTGACCGCACGATCCAGGAGTACGCGGAGCATATCTGGAACATCAAGCCGGTGCGGCTTTAGCTGAAACGGCGTAGTCGCCATCCGGCGGTGTGCTGAATGTGGCACCGCATGCCGGATGGCGCTGACGCTTATCCGGCCTACAACTTCCCGATCGACGAACGTTTAAACCGCGATATCAAGCTGTAACTCTTCGAGGGTTTTCGCGCCGTCGATGGCGTTGGCACACAACAAACTGGCGCGGGCGCAGGCATGGGCTAACTGAATGCTGTGCGCTAACGGCCACGCTTCGTGACACCCGTATAAAAATCCGGCGCAAAAGGCATCTCCTGCTCCCACGCTGCCGACAATCTCCGCCTGGCTTAACATCCGCGACGGGATCCACGCTCCGGCTTCATCCGCGGCTTCACCCCATGCCCCTTCCGGGCAATGAATCACCACCCGCTGTTTAACCCCTGCCGCCAAAAGCTGCGCCGCCGCGCGGCCAATATTCTCAACGTGGGGCTTATCCTGCGCGGTACGCATCGCCAGCCCGCTGAACTCGCCCGCTTCTAACTCGTTGATCACCAGATAATCCAGGTGCGGCAGGCAGGGCAGCACCAGCGGTTTATAGCGCGGGTCGCCTTTGCGCGACACCAGATCGAGCGAGGTCTCAAACCCCTGCTCGCGCATCTGCGCCAGCAACCGCGCGCTGCGCGTGCCGTACTCCTCATCGGCCTTATCAAGGCTGTCGAGCAGTAGCAGATAGCCGAGATGGAAAATCTTCATCTCGCCGTTAAGCATCTCAAAGGCGTCGATATCCAGCAGCCGGTTGGCACCGGGCGAGTGAAAAAAGGTGCGCTGGCCGGAGGGATCGGTCATCACCTGCGACATCGAGGTGGGGGCGGAAGGGGTGCGCTGCACATGCTGGCGATTGACATGGTACTGATCGAGCATCGCCATAATGTAGTCGCCGTCGCCATCTTCGCCCACCAGCCCGACCGCCTGCAGCGGCAGGCCAACGTGCATTTTCGCCAGCGTCAGCAGCACATTAAGCGGCGCGCCGCCCGTCGAGCGCTCGCTCTGAACGATCTCCGCCAGCCAGCCGCGCTCCGGCCACTGGGCAATATGGTGGACGTGATCCACCAGCATATTGCCAGCGGCGATAACCCCGTGGCGGGCCATCAGCACTGCCCCGCGCTGCCGAAGATGCGCATCTGCCCGGCCACCGTATCGGCAATCGCCTCTTCGACACTGAGCAGCAGCTGGGCGAACTCATCATACAGCGGCTGGCGATCCGCCATACGCTGCTCAATGGCGCCAAGCGCCGCCTGCGACATGCCGGTGTAGAAGTTGATTTTATGAATGCCAAGCGAAATGGCGCGACGAAAATCCTCATCGCTGATGCCTGAGCCGCCATGCAGCACCAGCGGCAGGCCGGTCTGCTGGCGAATGGCGTCGAGGCGGGCGAAATCGAGCTTCGGTTCGCCCTTATATTTGCCGTGCGCATTACCGATGGCGACCGCCAGCGTGTCGATGCCGGTGCGATCGACAAACTCCCGCGCCAGCGCCGGATCGGTAAAGCAGGCTTCATCGGCGTGACCATACAGCGCGCCGCCCTCATCGCCGCCAACCGCGCCTAATTCTGCCTCCACCGAGACGCCCACGGCGTGGCACATCTTCACCACTTCCCGCGTCTGGCGAATATTCTCTTCATACTCCAGCGCGGAGCCGTCGAACATAACCGAACTGAAACCGAGGCGCAGGGCGCGCACCACCGACTCAAAATGCAGGCCGTGATCGAGGTTTAGCACCACCGGAATATCGCTGCGCGCGGCTTCAAACTTCACCGCCTCCACCAGCGACTCCAGCGAGACATACTTAAAGTGCACTTCGGCAATATTGATAATAAACGGCGAGCGCTCCCGCTTTGCGGCGGCGAACAGCGCGCGCAGAAAGTGGGAGTCGAGCACGTTAAACGCGCCTAAGGCGTAGTGGTGCTCGCGCGCATGCGCCAGCCCTGCGGCGAGAGAGATCATGGGCATAACCGCCTCCTTTACCCTAAAAAGAGTGAGTACTCATTACAGAGCACCAGATGTGCCGGTTCATCCTCCAGCACGTCGCTAAAGCGGTTCGCCGGGTTGAGGAAGTGGTTGTCGTGCTGGTCATCGTTAACCGATGAAACCTCGCCGACCAGCACATCGCCAAACCCCGGCTCGCCCCAAAAGCTATGATAAAGCCCCGGTGTGACACAAATGCTTTCCCCTGGTGAGAGGCGCAGCTGGCTGCCCGCCGCGTGCGTGTGTCGGCAGCCATCGATGACCACGGTAACGTCGCTGCTGTCAGTCTGGTGCTGCGCATCCGCGTTCCATAGTTCAATAATTAAGTTTCCGCCGCCGCGATTAATGATGTCCTCGCGCTTGCGCCAGTGCAGGTGCATCGGCGTAAGCTGCCCGTCGCGCACATGCATGATCTTCTCTGCATAGCACTTGGCAAAAGGCGCGCCGTCCGGCGAGCCGTTGCGCAGGGTAAAGAGCGTCAGCCCCTCGGCGTAAAAGTTGTCGCCGCCAAAGGCGGTGACATCCCACCCCAGCTTCAGCTCGAACACTTCTCGCCACGCCTCATGATCCAGCTCGCGCCACTGGGTCGGCGCAAAGCTGGCAAAAGGCGGCAGATGCACGTCGTGCTTCGAGAAAAACTGCCGCGTGTGGCCGAGAATGTCATTAATGGCAGAGCGTTTCATCGTCTCTCCGTATCGCGCTTTCCCTCCCGCGCGGGGAGGGAGAGGGCTTATTTCACCGTCCAGCCTTTGTAGTTGGCGACGCTCTGCTTATCGATCAGCGTCACCGGGATCAGCACCGGCTCTTTCGGCGCGGGCTTGCCTTGCAGAATGTCGTAACCAATCTCCACCGCACGCGCCGCCATCACCTGCGGATCCTGCGCCGGGGTGGCAACAAACAGCGAGTTCTTACGCTTCAGCGCCTCTTCACCATCCGGGCTACCGTCGACGCCAACGATAAAGAACTCGCTACGCTGTGCCTGTTTGGCTGCCAGATCGGCCCCGATCGCTGTCGGATCGTTAATCGCGAACACGCCGTCGATTTTCGGGTTGGCGGCCAGCAGGGAGGTCATCACTTCCAGCCCGCCTTCGCGGCTACCTTTGGCGTTCTGGTTATCTGAGAGCACCTTAATATCCGGGTGACGTTTAAACTCTTTCTGGCACCCTTCGACACGGTTCTGTACTGCGGAAACCGGCGGCCCGTTGATGATCACCACATTGCCTTTGCCCTTCAGGCGATCGGTGATGTATTTACAGGCCATTTCGCCCGCCTGGGTGTTATCGGAGGTGATTGTCGCATCGGCACCTTCTGCCGCCACGTCCACCGCCACTACCACAATGCCAGCCTCTTTCGCCCGTTTAACCGCCGGGCCGATGCCTTTTGAATCCGCGGCGTTGAGGATGATCATGTCGACCTTCGCCGCGATAAAGTTATCAATCTGGCCGACCTGCTGACCGAGGTCGTAGCCGCTGGAGACCAGCGTCACTTTGACCTTATCGCCCGCCAGCTTGCGTGCTTCCAGCTCCGCGCCTTTGGTGATCTGCACAAAGAAGGGGTTGGCGAGATCGCCCACCGTGACGCCGATAGATTTCAGTTCTTTCGCCTGAACGAACGGCGTCGCGGCGAGCAGGGCCGTGGCGCAGAGCGCGGTGACAAGAGGTTTAAGACGCATGCTGTAATCCTCACTTATGTTACTGTTTTGTAGGGTTTTATTATGCTGCCTGATGGTGTCGGGTACGGTATTTGTCAATCAGCACCGCTATGATGATCACCGCCCCTTTGATCACCAGTTGCCAGAAGTAGGAGACGCCCATTAGCGTCATGCCGTTGTTTAGGGTGGCGATGATTAACGCGCCAACCAGCGTGCCGGTGATGGTGCCGATACCGCCGACAAAACTGGTGCCGCCGAGAATGACCGCCGCAATCGCATCCAGCTCGTAGCCCATGCCAAGGTTGCCGTTGGCGCTGTAAAGGCGCGAGGCGCTCATCACCCCGCCAAGGCCGGAGAGCAGCCCGCTAATGCCGTAGACGAAGAGTAAAACCAGCCACACTTTGATGCCGGTAAGGCGCGCTGCCTGCATGTTGCCGCCGACCGCGTAGATATGAACGCCGAGCGTGGTGCGGCGCAGAATAAACCAGCACACCGCAATCACCGCCAGCGCGATCACCACCAGCCACGGCACCGGGCCGAGATAGTTATTGCCGATCCACTCAAAGCTGATGTCCGAGTTGATAACGGTAGTGCCATCCGCCAGCAGATAGGCCGCGCCGCGCAGCGCCGTATAGGTGCCGAGCGTGACGATAAAGGGGGGCAATCCGGCAAAGGCGACCAGCGCGCCGTTAAACAGGCCGAGCAGCAGGCCGAGCATCAGCGCAGCGGGCACCGAGAGCATCGACAGCTCCGGCATCAGCGATACCACCATTGCCGCCACCGCCGTGGTACCAAGAATTGAGCCAACCGAAAGATCGATCCCGCCAGTGAGAATGATGAAGGTCATACCTGCCGCCAGCACGATGTTGATCGACGCCTGGCGGGTAATATTGAGCAGGTTGCTCTCGGTAAAGAAGTTCGGCGCGATAAAGCCAAAAACCGCGACGATCAGGATGAGAATCGGCAGGATGCCGACGGTTTGCATCAGATCGCCCATCAGCACTTTTTTGGCGGAGGCAGATTTGGCCTCCTGCTGCGGCGTGGTGGCCGGGTGTGGTTTCATTTCAGTCATGGTGTACCGCCTGGTGATGGGTGTCGTTAACGCCGGTCGCCAGCGTCATAATCTCTTCCTGGGTGATAGCCTCGCCCTGCAACTCGCCGGCGATAGTGCCTTCGCGCATCACATAGACGCGGTCGCTCATGCCGACCACCTCCGGCAGTTCGCTGGAGATCATCAGGATCGCCACCCCTTCGCGCGCCATCTGGTTCATGATCCGGTAGATCTCGCTCTTCGCGCCGACATCAACGCCGCGCGTCGGCTCATCAAGGATCAGGATGCGTGGGCCAATTGCCACCCAGCGCGAGATAAGCAGTTTTTGCTGGTTGCCGCCGGACAAACCGCCCGCCCGCACCTGCGCGTGCGGCACGCGAATATTGAGTAATTTGATCGCGTCATCGGAGAGGGTTTGCGCCTTTTTGCGGTTCAACATGCCCCACAACGCATCGCGCTCCAGCGTCGCCATGGTGATGTTCTCCTGCGCTGCCAGTTCAAGGAACAGCCCCTGCTCTTTGCGGTTCTCGGTCAAAAAGCCGATGCCAAGATCGATCGCCGCGCGCGGGGAGTGGATCACTACCGGTTCGCCATCGATCTCAATCATGCCGCCGGTCGCTTTGCGCACGCCGAAAATCAGCTGCGCCAGTTCGGATCGCCCGGCACCGACCAGCCCGGCCAGGCCGACAATTTCTCCGGCGCGCACCTGCAGGCTGACCGGCTGGATCTTGCCGCCATCGGTGAGATGGTGAACGGTAAGACGCGGTTTGCCGGGGGTGATATCGCGCGCTTTATTAAACAGATCGCTGAGCGGTCGCCCGACCATCATGCGCACCAGTTCGGCGGCGTTGAGGTTGTCGCGCGTCAGGCTGCCCACATACTGGCCATCGCGCAGCACGCTGACGCGATCCGAAAGTTCATACACTTCCGCCATACGGTGGCTGATATAGATAATTGCCATTCCCTCATCGCGCAGGCGCATGATCAGTTCAAACAGGTGGTGAGTTTCACGGGAGGAGAGGGCGGCGGTGGGTTCATCCATCACCAGAATACGGCTGTTGCGGTGCAGGGCGCGGGCGATCTCCACCTGTTGCTGCTCGGCGATGGTCAGCTTCATCACCCGGTCGGTGGCGCTGAAATTGGCACCAAGACGGTCAATCACCGCCTGCGCCTGCGCCGCCATGGTTTTGCGCTGCACCAGCCCGCCGCGTGCGATTTCGCTGCCGAGAAAGATGTTCTCCGCCACCGTTAAGTTAGGCGCGAGCTGCATCTCCTGGTAGATCAAGGTGATCCCGGCGGTAAGGGCGTCTTTTGGCCCGCGAATGGTGTGAGGCTTGCCGTCGATCAGGATCTCGCCGCTGGTGGCGCTGTAGGCCCCGGCGAGGATCTTCATCAGCGTGCTTTTGCCGGCACCGTTCTCTCCCATTAAGGCATGGATCTCGCCGGGCCAGACCGTCAGGTCCACCCCTTTGAGGGCGTAAAACTTGCCGAACACTTTGGCAATATTACGCATCTCCAGCACGGGCACATTAGGCATGACGAAGCTCCTGCGAGTGACGATTTACGCACTTCATCACACGTTGGTAAATGGAGAATGTCAGAAGCTGTTCATATTTGTCATAGTGGCGCCACGCCACTGTTGTGACCTCTCCCGGAGCCGCTATGCCCTATCGCGCCAACCCCTTTTTCACCAGCGCCCGCGGGCGACTGCTCTTTTTTAATGTGCTGGTGGTGGCGGTGACGCTAATGGTCTGCGCCGTAGCGGTGCTCGGCTTTCGCCACGCCAGCCAGTTGCAGGAGCAGGTGCAGCAGCAGACGCTGGATGATATGACCGCCAGCATGAACCTCGCGCGCGATACCGCCAGCGTCGCCACCGCTGCGGTGCGGCTTTCGCAGGTGGTTGGCGCGCAGGAATATAAAGGGGAGGCGGAGCGGCTGAAAGCGACGCAAAGCGCGCTGCAACGCTCATTAACGCAGCTGGCAAACGCGCCGCTGGCGCGGCTCGAACCGCAGCTGGTGGCGCAAATCACCCGCCGCAGCCAGGCGTTACAGCAGAGCGTCACAGAGATGCTGGAGCGGGGGCAGCGGCGCCACCTTGAGCGCAACGCGCTGCTTAGCTCCCTCTACCAGAATCAGAGCTATTTACGCCATTTGCAGACCATCGCCGCGCGCGACGGGCTGAACACCCCCGACCCGCGCCTGCTCAGTGAGATGGACAGGCTGCTTCTCGCCGCCATTCAGACGCCGTCGCCGCGCGCCACGCTGGCGCAACTGGCGGAGATTGTCGGCCAGCTCCCGACGCGGGCGGGCGATCCGCTGCTCGATTTTATCCTGCCCGATTTTCAGGCCGAGCTTAACAAGCTGATGCCGCTCGCGGGCCAGCTGGAGGAGAGCGATCTGGCGATCACCTGGTCGATGTTTCATATCAAAGCGCTGGGCGCGCTGCTCAACAACGATATCAACCAGTATGTGGCGGAAGTGGCGCAGGCCTCTGAACAGCGCACTGCCCAGAGCCACCAGGAGATGCGCTCCATCAGCATCTTTATCAGCCTGTTTGCGCTGCTGGCGCTGGCGATCACCGCCTGCGCCGGTTGGTATATCTACCGCAATCTGGGATCAAACCTGACCGCCATTTCACGCGCCATGTCGCGGCTGGCGCGCGGGGAATCGAATGTTTCGGTGCCTGCGCTGCAACGGCGCGACGAATTAGGCGAACTGGCGCGCGCCTTTAACGTCTTTGCCCGCAACACCGCCTCGCTGGAGCACACCTCCACGCTTTTAAAAGAGAAGAGCACGCAGCTGGAGACCACCTTTCATGCCATGCGCGACGGCTTTGCGCTGTTTGATAACCAGGGCTGCCTGGTGGTGTGGAACCCGCAATATCCGCTGCTGTTGGGCCTCGGCGAGGAGCCGCTGCGGCGCGGTCAGCACTACCACAGCCTGCTGCGCCAGGTGAGCGATCTTCCCGGCCATGTGCAGGAGAACCTTGCGCGCCCGCTGCCGTTAACCCAGGAGCTGCGGCTGGCGGATAACCGCACCATTGAGCTGCGCTTCAGCCCGGTGCCGGGGCGCGGGATGGTCAACGTGGTGCTGGATCGCACCGAGCGCAAAGGGCTGGAGGAGGCGCTGCTGCACAGCCAGAAGATGAAAGCCGTCGGCCAGCTTACCGGCGGGCTGGCGCACGATTTTAATAACCTGCTGGCGGTGATTATTGGCAGCCTGGAGCTGGCCTCAACCGACTCGCCGGACGCAGCGCGCATCTCACGCGCGCTGAAAGCCGCCGAGCGCGGGGCGCTGCTCACCCAGCGGCTGCTGGCCTTCTCACGCAAGCAGTCGCTCCACCCGCACGCGGTAGAGATGCAGGCGCTACTGGAGAATCTCGACGAGCTGCTGCGCCACTCGCTCCCCTCAACGCTGACCCTTGAGATTGAAGCGCAGCACGCCGCCTGGCCAGCGTGGATCGACGTCGGGCAACTGGAGAACGCCATCATCAACCTGGTGATGAACGCCCGCGATGCGATGGAGGGACAAACGGGCGTGATCAAAGTGCGCACCTGGAACCAGCGCGTCACCCGCACCGACGGACGCAGGCAGGATATGGTGGCGCTGGAGGTGATCGACAGCGGCTGCGGCATGTCGCAGGAGGTCAAAGCGCGGGTGTTTGAACCCTTCTTCACCACCAAACAGACCGGCAGCGGAAGCGGGCTGGGCTTGTCGATGGTTTACGGCTTTGTGCGCCAGTCCGGCGGACGGGTGGAGATTGAAAGTAACCCAGGGCAGGGCACCACGGTGCGTTTACAGCTACCGCGCGCCACCCTGCCAGCGGTGAGCAGCGCTGAACCGGCCAGCGATGCGCGACATGTGCGCAGCGATACGCTGATTCTGGTGCTGGAGGATGAAGCCGACGTGCGCCAGACCCTGTGCGAGCAGCTTCACGAGCTGGGCTACCTGACGCTGGAGGCGGAAAACGGTGACGCGGCGCTACAGATGCTTGCGGCTTCCACCGAGATTGGCGCGCTGATCAGCGACTTAATGCTGCCGGGGCGCTTAAGCGGCGCGGAGGTGATTGCTGCCGCTCGCCAGCACGCGCCAAACTTGCCGATGCTGCTGATCAGCGGCCAGGATCTGCGCCCTGCCCACAATCCGGCGCTGCCGGAGGTCGAACTGTTACGCAAGCCCTTCACCCGCGCGCAGCTGGCGCAGGCTCTGCAACGCATTGCGGTGTGAGGTGACGGCGCTCACAGGGTGATAAAAAGCTGGCTTGCCGTGACGCCTGTCGCCCGATAGATTATTTGCCTTAAGGATAGTGACTCCCTCACGGCTAAACCTGAAACCCACGCACTGGTAATTAACCTCTGCGCTGAGTTTCAGGTTTTTTTGTTTTTGTCGGTTATAAAAAAGGAAAAGGACGTAACAATGAAAAAAGGGGTAATCGCGTTTCTGCTGCTGATGAGTATCAGCGCACCGCAGGCGCAAGAGGCAAAAGTGACGCTTATTCACACCGGGGATACGCACGGGCGCGGGATGAGCGAATCGGGTATCGGCTACGGCAAAATGAGCGCCTATGTGAAAAATCTGCGCGAACAGGACGCCAACGTGCTGTTTGTTGACGTTGGCGATGCGGTAAGCGGCATGCCGGTGACCGATCTGACACAGGGGGAAAGCAATGTCCGCGCCATGAACACCATGGGTTACGACGCCTTTACGCCCGGCAACGCGGATTTTATTTTCGGCGGCCCGGAGCTGCTCTCGCTGCGGGATAAAGCCCGCTTCCCGTTTGTCTCCGCCAATATTTACCATCATGACAAGCTCGCCTTTCGCCCCTATGTGATGAAAAAGGTGGCGGGGCTCAATATCGCCATCATCGGCGTGTCGCCGCTCAATGCGATGGTGGCAACCACCGACAGCAAACTGGCCGGATTTTCCGTCAGCGATCCGATTGAGGCGGTGCGCAACACGGTGGCGCAGGTGAAGAGGAAGAGCGATCTGATCATTGTGCTGGCGCATCTCGGGAAAACTGACCCGGCGGTGAATATCACGAAGCTGGTGGAAGCGGTGCCGGAGATCGATGTGCTGGTGGATGGTCACGACCATATTGCCGTGCAGTCCGGTAAGCAGATGGGCAGAACGGTGATGGTTAACGCCGGGCAGTATGGCGACTATCTCGGTCATCTCACCTTAAGTATCAAAGATAAAAAGATTGTCGCGTGGAGTGAAAAGCTGCTGGATGTGGCGAGCTTAACGGCGCTGAAAGCAGATAGCGAAACCGAATCCTGTATCGAGCAAGCGCGGGCTGCAAGCGCGGAGGTGCTCAATAACGTGGTGATGGCGCTCCCCTTTACCCTCAACGGCCAGCGTGAGCGGGTGCGCTCCGGACAGACCAACCTCGGCAGCCTGCTGGCAGATGCCGAACGGGAGTATGCCAACGCCGATATCGCCTTTACCGTTGGCGCATTTCTGCGCGACAGCATTCCGGCGGGGCCCGTGACCTATGGCGACGTGCTGAATGCGCTGCCGTTTCGCCTGCCGCTGGTGACGCGGGAGATGAGCGGCGAGCAGATCAAAGCGTTCATTGAGCACAACTATGCGCAGCAGAACATTATTTCCGGGGCGTATGCCCACGTCAGCGGCCTGCGTTTTAGCGTCGATTTCACCCGACCCGCCGGGGATCGCATGACCTCGATTGAGGTCAACGGTCAGCCGCTGGCGCGGGATAAAATCTATCGCGTGGCGTGTAATGAGCAGGTGAGCGATTTTGGCATTCGCGACATCGCCATCCGCGATCGTTACGATGTGCCGATGGCGGAGCTGCTGACGGAGTATGTGAATAAGCACGCGCCATTAATCTCACCCGCGCCGCGTGTGCAGTTTCTCCACCCGGCGGGGTAATTTTTAGCGCTTAGGCAGGGACGCGCAGCCCTAGCCGTTCGGGAACAATATCTTCCAGCATGGCGACCAGCTGCGGGTCCATAAAGGCGTAGTGATTCGGGATATTGAGCACATGCACCGGTTTGTGCTGCACCAGACGGGTAAAGTCGGTCAGCAGGCGCTCTTTGTGCTCCTCTTCCATGACGCAGATAACATCTGCCCAGGAGAGAATGGCGGGCGAAACGGTTTTTTTTGCCTGGCGTTGCATGCCGGCGGAGCGGGCATTGAGCCCAGGATAGCGGCGAAACAGCTGCTCAGCGGTGGGGCTGCGCCATTGGTTCCGGCTACAAATAAAAAGCACATTCATGCAAGTCGATACTCATCAAGCCGCGCTGAGCGCACTACGTCGTGTCATACGCGGGTATTAAGACCCGGTTGCGTTATTTTCTGGCAACCCTCTGGTGCGAGTCTGTCCGCTTCATCCTACAAACGACCACATACTGGCTGCTTTCCGCCCCTGCATCGCCGGGCGTTGCGGGACGCAATATAGCCACAATGGTCAGTCTAATCCAGCACAATCCGCAGGCCATCATAACCCGCTTCAGGCCCCGTCGGCAGCGGGTTTTTCATCATCCCTTGATCAAGGGCATATCTGATATGCGTTAGGATAAGTCGTGCAGCGCCTCACACCCGGTTTAAGGTCATTCTTACCCTATCAATACACTTCCACCAGGATGGTTCTTGGGATTGCCAACATGCGTTCGCCGCAGGTGAGGATCACATCGATTCCGCTCGGAAACGAGTGCGGGCGGTCGGTTAACTCATCGGTGATGCACTCCGGCAGCAGCGGGGCGATCATCCGCTCCTCCTGAATGCCGGGGCCGGTGAGCCGCAGCATCCGCCCGCCGCTGAGCGCGGGCAGTTGTAAAATCAGCGTCGCGCTGCTCTCTGCATTTAACGGCTGACCCACGGGCAGGGCGCTGAGCTGTTGATGGTTAAGGGTGCTGTCGGCAATAGCAAAGAGCGCCTGTTGCGGCGTCTCCAGCAGCGGCGCCTGGGTGTGAAAGCGCAGGTTCTGGCGCAGCAGATCGTTATCCAGCGCGTTTGCGATCCACAGCGGCGTGTCGCTGTTTGCCAGTGTTAACAGAACGCTGGTGGTGGCTGCGTTGAGCGGCGGCCAGCTATGTTTCAGCTGCGGCAGGGCGACAATCACCCCCGGCTCGCTCATTGCTTTTAACAGGCGACGAAAGGCGTGCTGAGCGTCGTGAACCGCCGACGCGAAGGCGGGTTGTAGTGTCATGCATTCTCTCCGCGCACCGGAACAGAGGCCTCGACCCGGCCGGTGTGGCGCGTAGGGGTATCAACCTGCATTCAGTGCTCCATAATAAATTCGATCATGTCGGCGCGATTCAGGCTGACGGAGTACTCCGTTGCGTTGATCTCACCGTCACGGTGGTTAAGGGTACGCACGCAGAGCAGCGGCGCCATAGTGGGGATCTCCAGCCAGCGGCTCTCTTTCACCTGCGCACGGCGGGCGCTGATGCGCGTTTGCGTGCGCTTCAGCTCAAGACCGGCGCGATCGCGCAGAAAATCGTGCAGCGACCCGCTGTTAAACTCTTGCAGCAGCGGCCAGAGCTGGCGGTCAGCAAAGTAGTGATCGATAAGACAAAGCGCGACGCCGTTCACCCGGCGACGGGTGCGCAGATGAATGACGTTATCGCCTTCGGTAATGCCGAGCGCATCGGCAACATGGCCGGAGGCCGGGCGCAATACCGCCAGCAGCCGTTCGCTGGTGGGATGGCTCCCCTGATCGAGCAGGTTCTGGCTAAAACGCGCCTGCGCATTCAGCGGGTAGTCGAACGGGCGCATCAACACCAACACGCCAACGCCCTGGCGGCGCTGCACCCAGCCCTTTTCGACCAGCTGATCGATGGCGCGGCGCAGAGTGTGGCGGTTGACCTGAAAGCGCGCGGCCAGCTGCTGTTCGGCGGGCAGCCAGTCACCACAGTGATAGTGGGTACGCAGCTCCTGCTCCAGTTTGGCGGCGATCTCCTGGTAACGTGTTGGGAAGCTGGTCGGATGTCTGGATAAGTGGATAGTCATCATTCCCCCGCAGACTCAGTTAATGTGCCTCCAGAGTGCCAAGGGAATGTTGCAATTGGGTTATGTATTGATTGCGCCAGGATGAAAAAAGAAAAGGAGCCGCGATCGGCTCCCTGTTTTGGTGGTGTACCGGCGGTAAAATCCGCCGGCGAATCATCAATTCTTTTTAACGAATTCTGATTTCAGTTTCATTGGCCCGAAGCCATCGATTTTACAATCGATATTATGGTCGCCTTCCACCAGGCGAATATTCTTCACTTTAGTGCCGATCTTCAACATTGAAGAACTGCCTTTTACTTTCAAGTCTTTAATTACGGTCACGCTGTCGCCGTCGGCTAACAGATTACCATTTGCGTCTTTGACGATTAATTCATCGCTCACCGACGCGGGTTCGGCATCGTTCCACTCGTGGGCGCATTCCGGGCAAACGAACATGCCATTATCTTCATAGGTGTATTCGGAATTACATTTTGGGCAGTGGGGAAGTTGCATAGGGGTTACCTCAAACAAGAGCAGAGAGAGCCGGATGTTTACCGGCACAAAAGGCGCAGTGCCTGAAAGCGCGCGATTATACAGCAAAACCGTACAATTGCCGTTGTTATTATTTCTTTAATCCCGGAGATAAAAAAACAACGCCCGCGACACCACCTGTCATTCGCTTAAGCGATGCTTATCTCATCACACCATTGAGAAAGTACTTATGTGTGATAATTAGATTATTTGCTGGTTGAAATTGCCAGCATTTACTAATTCAGATATGGTGACAGTTAGCAACCGGTGTTATTTGTAACCAGGCTGTCACACCTGTTAAATGCGCCATTCCCGGCGAATAATTACCTCTCAGATCGGGTGGGTAAATCTATGATGATATATCCTGGCTATTCATAAAAATGCGCTAAGCTCTAACCCTTTGGTTTTTAAAGACCAGAGTACTATTGCTGTCCCTTTTTACGGGAAAGTTTTTATTTTCCCGAATGCCATCAGGTGTTTATCTTTTCGAAGATATTTTCTACACGTAATTATAAAAGCCGAAACTTCACTAATAAAACTCAACGGCTAAATAAAACAAAGAAAATTTGCGTTAAGGAAAGACTTTTGACATGCACACACAAACAATATTTGAATTAAGTCAGGAAGCAGAACGGCTGTTACAACTCTCTTTGCACAACCTGCTGGCGCTGAAAAAAATGCCGGCGGCGGCGCTTGATGAGACAAATATCAGCGGCGCGGCGCAAAATAAAAATGTGTTGCCCCTGCACTTCAGCGCCCGCGGCGTTGAGGCGCAAGAGGCGACCCTACAGAACGAACTGCGCAAAATCACCCGGCTGGAGATGGTGCTGGCGATTGTCGGTACCATGAAAGCGGGCAAGTCGACCACCATCAACGCGATTGTCGGCACGGAAGTGTTGCCGAACCGCAACCGCCCGATGACGGCCTTGCCAACGCTGATCCGCCATACGCCCGGTCAGAAAGAGCCTGTGCTCCACTTCTCTCACGTCGGCCCGATTGATGCGCTTGCGCAGCAGTTGCAGACGCGGCTGTTCAATTACGATCGCGACAAGCTGGCGCAGAAGATTGAGATCGATCGCGATATGGACTCGCTGCTGGCGCGCATTGCGCAGGGCGATGCCTTTGATAAGCACTATCTCGGCGCGCAGCCGATCTTCCACTGCCTGAAAAGCCTCAACGATCTTGTACGCCTGTCGAAAGCGCTGGGCGTCGATTTTCCCTTCTCGGCCTACGCGGCGATTGAACATATTCCGGTTATCGAAGTGGAGTTTGTTCACCTGGCGGGGCTGGAGAGCAACCTTGGTCAACTGACTCTGCTCGACACGCCGGGGCCGAACGAAGCCGGGCAGCCCCATTTACAGAAGATGCTCAGTGAACAGCTGGCGCGCGCCTCGGCGGTGCTGGCGGTGATGGATTACACCCAGCTGAAATCGATCTCCGATGAAGAGGTGCGCCAGGCGATCTCGGCCGTTGGCCGCTCGGTTCCGCTCTACGCGCTGGTGAATAAGTTCGATCAAAAAGATCGTAACAGCGACGATGAGCACCAGGTTCGCGCGCTTATCTCCGGCACCTTAATGAAAGGCAATATCACACCGACGCAGATCTACCCGGTCTCCTCAATGTGGGGCTATCTGGCGAACCGCGCCCGTCACGAGTTGCAGAAAAAGGGGCGCTTGCCCGATCCAAACGATCAGCCCTGGGTGCAGGACTTTGCCGAAGCGGCGCTCGGTCGGCGCTGGCGCATGGCGGATCTGGATGATACTGAACATATTCGTCACGCCGCCGATCTGCTGTGGCAGGATTCGCTGTTTGAGCTGCCGATCCGCAACTTGCTGCACGCGGCTCACGCCAACGCTTCCCTCTATGCGCTGCGATCCGCCTCGCATAAGCTCCTCAACTACACCCAGAGCGCGCGGGAGTATCTCGATTTCCGCTATCAGGGGTTGACCGTCGCCTATGAGCAACTGGAGCAGAATATTGCCCGGCTGGAAGAGGATATGACCCTGCTGCGCACCAGCCAGGCGCGGGTACGTGATGAGGTCGATCATGAAGTGGAAGAGGCGCTGGCGGCGGCAGAGATCTTTATCAACGGTCAGCAGTTTGAAATTGTCGAAGCGATCGACGCCTGGTTCCATGATGGACAACTGATGGCAATGGCTAGCGAGAGCCAGGCCGATTTACGCCTTGATGAACGTTTAAGCCCCGGCCAGCTGGTGCTGGAAGATGAAGGCCAGGCGCAGATCGCCCTGAGCAAAATGCGCTCCGCCTGCGAGACGATCCTGCTGGCGGCGCAGGAGCGCATCAGCCGTGAACTGGCGCTGCGTTTTGATGAGCTGGAGAACACGCTGACGCGCTCGCTGAACGATGCCATGCGCCCAATCGAAACGCGCATCAAAGCGGAGCTGAGCCATGCCGGTTTTCGCGCCCGCATCTCTTTTCCCGCGTTTCAGCCGAGCACGCTCAACTTTAATGCCCGCACGCTGTTTAACAATGTCATCTCGCCGGAAGAGAGCAGCGCCGCGCAGGCCAGCCGCATTGGCGGCGTGCGTGAAACGGTCTCGCGCTGGCTCAATAACCCCAACTGGGGCTGGGACGACTATGTGGCGACGCGCACCCGGTATGTGATCGACCTCGGCACGCTGCATAAGAAGCTGACCGCCCATGTGGCGCACTTCTGCGAGCAGATCCGCAAAGCGCTAAGCGCGCAGGTTGATGTCTCCGTCACCGCAGGCATGGCGACCTTTTTTGCTGAGTTCTCCCAGAGTCTCTCCGGGCTGCAGGAGAGCCTGCGCGAGAGCATGGCGATCCGCCAGCAGAATGAATCCTCGGTCAGCGCGCTGCGTCGCCATTTGCTGCACTGTATCAGGACGGCGCACTGGATCCATGAGGATGCGCGGCTGTTACGTGATGATATCCAGACGCTCTTCGCGGCGGAGCAACCATGAAAAATCGACTGCTCGACGGCCCCGGCAGGGTGCTGGAATCTATTCATCCGAAATTTATTGTCGATCTGGTGCAGGGCATCGACGCGCCGCGTCAGACGACGATCGCGCCACAGCAGCAGCTTTTTCGTGAGCGGCTGGCGCAGGAGATCATGACCCAGACGCAGCTGCGCCCGTGGGCGATCTCCGGCAAGCTTGAGGAGAACGACGCCCTGCGGCTCGGGCTGGCAGAGAAGCTGGCGAGCATGCTCGACCCCGGTTATCTGGCGCTGACGCGCATTACGCAGCGGCTGAAGGCGATGCAGCACGCCGAGCGGCGTCCCGGCAGCGTCACGCCCGGCGCGCAGCAGCAGTACGACGTGTTGCTGGAGCACTTTAGCCAGCGCGCGGCATTTAAGGAGAAAGCGCTGACGCAGCGCGGGCTGGCGGTGCAGGCCGGTCATCACAGTGAACAAGTTTTTACCCACTGGCGCGCGGGAAGCTACAACGGCTGGTCGATGGCCGGACGCTGCTACGTCGCGCTGGAGGAGCTGCGCTGGGGGGCGTTTGGCGATGCCTGTCGGCTGGCTAATGAGGATGTAGCGACGATGCTGAAAGATAACCTGCGGGTGATGGCGGCAGAGTTTCTGGCACAGGGCATTGATGCGTCGCAAGGGACGCGCCACTTCTATCATCAATGGCTCGCCGCGCCGTCCACGCCGGGGGTGATGGAGTATAAAGATCTGCTGGGCTGGCTCGGGGACTGGTGTGATGCAGAGCGCCACCCGATTTGCTGGTCGGTGACGCAGAGCTGGCAACCCGTCGCGTTGGGGATGCCGAGGCTCTGCTCGGCAGCCCGTCTGGCGACGGCGATGGTCGATGAGGTTTTCGACGACCTTTAGTGGCTCGTCGACTCGGTTCGCGCCGCCATCTCTTCCGGCGTCGGCACCTTGCCGAAGCGTCGTGCGTAGAGCGCGGTGATAATCGGCACCAGGATGGCGGTGACAATTACGCTCGCGGCGACCAGCGCGGTCGCTGATGCAGCAACCGGTTCAAAGGCCGGGTTAATCTGGGCGATGATCACTGGGTTAGCCACCGCCGCACCCGCTGCGGAAGAGGCCGCCACGCCCGCGGTACCATTCCCGCCGCCAATCAGTCGGTCCGCCATAATCAGCGGAATACCGGTGATGATAATCACCGCCACGCCGAGGAAAATCCCCAGCAGACCGGTCTCCATAATCACTTTCAGGTTAATGGTGTTACCCAGCGCGAAGCCGAAGAAGGGGATCAGCACCGGTGTCGCTTTGCTGAAGAAGGCGCGCAGATCGTGGTCGAGGTTGCCGAGAGCAAAACCGATCAGGAACGGCAGCACCGCGCCGACAAAGTGGTGCGGTTCAAACGAGGCGAGGCCAGCGGAACCGAGGATCACCATGGTCATCAGCGGGCCGGACTCCAGCGACATCAACACAAATGCCCCCGACTCCTCTTTACTGCCGTACTGGTTCATCAGGCTGGCATAGAGCCCGCCGTTGGTCATATCCATCGCTGAGACAATCGCCAGCACCGACAGCCCGGCGAAGAAGCCGGTCTGAATGCCGGTATCGGGAATAAAGGAAGCGGCAATCATCGCCACCAGCCAGGCGACGGCAATTTTTGTCAGCACCAGCGTGCCCGATTTGCGCAGCACCGTGCCGGTCGCGCGAAGATCAATCGAGGCGCCAATACAGAAAAACCACACCGCCAGGATCGGCACCGTTCCGCTAATCATGCCTTTGGTAAAGGAGCCAAAATAGGCACCGGTATCGGGCGCCAGGGTATTAAGAATGGCGCCTAACAGGAGCGGAACTAACATCATCCCGCCAGGAATACGTTCAATGGTGGCCTTAATTTTCATACACGATCCTCACGACTCGTCATTCAGATGAACGAGGAAGCTAAAAAATGAATCATTCGATGTTTCAGAGATTTAAAGCATTCAGAAGCCAGCGCATTGACGATGGGCGGCGGCAGAGCGGCCTGAACAGACTCATCAATACCGATGAGTTAGCCCTTAACGCTGCTATTAGTGGGGCTATCATGAGGTGATTGGAATATCTATTCAATAAGAATGAAACGGTGTTTTAGTTACACCGATCACATAATTCGCGTAAACATTTATCGATGTTTCTTTATTTATTTTCGATGTAAATGGCTTGTAAAAAGGTGGGTCGAAAGCCGATCGCGCTTTTTTGAAATGAGGCAAAAAGTGAGGTAAAAACGGTGGTTGATGATTACCGGTTACAACTATGTGAATTTGATCACATTTATAAACCCTGATAGGGTAATTCGCTCATTCACTGCCCAACAGGCGTCAACAGGTTCGGTTGTACAGGCTTTGAACAGTTAGTGTAAGTAAACCTGCTACGCTTGAAAGAATGGCCGTAAGGCCGATAAAAAACGCCTGCCATGGATGGGTAAACGGGCGATACAGGGCGAGAGTCTTAAGAGGAAAACAGAGATGTTAAAAAGGAAAAAAATCAAACCGATAACGCTACGCGACGTCACGATTATTGACGACGCGAAACTGCGTAAAGCCATCACCGCCGCGTCGTTAGGTAACGCGATGGAGTGGTTCGATTTCGGTGTTTATGGCTTTGTGGCCTACGCACTTGGCAAAGTGTTCTTCCCCGATGCAGACCCCAGCGTGCAGATGATAGCCGCGCTCGGTACCTTCTCCGTTCCATTCCTGATTCGTCCACTTGGCGGCCTCTTCTTCGGCATGCTGGGGGATAAATATGGACGGCAAAAAATCCTCGCGATCACGATAGTGATCATGTCCGTCAGTACCTTTGCTATCGGGCTTATACCTTCGTATGAGTCGATCGGTATCTGGGCACCGATTCTGCTGCTGTTATGTAAGATGGCGCAGGGCTTCTCCGTCGGCGGCGAGTATACCGGCGCGTCGATCTTCGTGGCTGAATACTCCCCGGACCGTAAACGCGGCTTTATGGGCAGCTGGCTGGACTTCGGCTCTATCGCCGGGTTTGTCCTCGGCGCGGGCGTGGTGGTGTTGCTGTCGACGATTGTTGGCGAGCAGAACTTCCTCGACTGGGGCTGGCGTATTCCGTTCTTCCTGGCACTGCCGCTGGGCCTGATTGGCCTCTACCTGCGTCATGCGCTGGAAGAGACTCCGGCGTTCCAGCAGCATGTCGATAAGCTCGAGCAGGGCGACCGCGAAGGGCTGCAGGAAGGGCCGCGCGTCTCCTTTAAAGAGATTGCCAGCAAACACTGGCGCAGCCTGCTGACCTGTATTGGTCTGGTGATCTCCACCAACGTCACCTACTACATGCTGCTGACCTATATGCCGAGCTACCTGTCGCATAACCTGCACTACTCGGAAGATCATGGGGTGCTGATTATCATCGCCATTATGATCGGTATGCTGTTTGTGCAGCCGGTGATGGGTCTGTTGAGTGACCGCTTCGGCCGCCGTCCGTTTGTGCTGATTGGTAGTATCGCGCTGCTGGCGCTGGCGATTCCGACATTCAGCATGATCAACAGCGGCGTGATGGGGATGATTTTCGCTGGCCTGCTGCTGCTGGCGGTGATCCTTAACTGCTTCACCGGCGTAATGGCTTCCACATTGCCAGCGATGTTCCCGACGCATATCCGTTACAGCGCGCTCGCCAGCGCCTTTAACATCTCCATCCTGATTGCCGGTCTGACGCCAACGCTGACCGCCTGGCTGGTGGAGAGCTCGAATAATCTGATGATGCCGGCGTACTACCTGATGGTGATCGCGGTGATTGGCCTGATTACCGGCCTGACGATGAAAGAGACGGCGAACCTGCCGCTGAAAGGGGCAACCCCGGCAGCGTCGGATATGCAGGAAGCGCGTGAAATTCTGCAAGAACATCACGACAACATCGAACAGAAAATCGAAGACCTGGATGAAGAGATTGCCCAGCTGCAGGAGAAACGCTCCCGCCTGGTGCAGCAGCATCCGAAGATTGACGAGTAACTAAATAAAACCCGGACGGCTTAGCCCTCCGGGTTTTTTTAACACCCTGCCGCAATATAATCCCCGTTGGCACTCACCGGGATCACCGTTAAAAACAGTACCAGCGCAAAGAGCATCAGCGCCACGCCACCCGCGATTTTAAGCCCCGGAACCAGCCAGCGTAAGTGACCTGACTCACTGCCAAACAAGGCTGCCGTGCGGTTACGCGCATAACGCACCGCCAGCGACAGCCCCATGATCGAGAGCGCTGTGCCGAAGGCCATGGTCATCACCGCCGCCATTCCCCACGTGACAATGCCGAGCGCATTCGAGAAGAGCAAAATCATAATGGCTCCGCTGCACGGCCGCGCGCCAATCGCCAGAATCACGCCCAGCCGGGTTTTCCAGTCGCCCTGCGTCGACGCGCCAACCCCGTGATGACCGCAGCCGCACTGCGCGTCGTGAACATGCGTCAGGGAGCGGATGCGCAGCGCGCGCGGTCGCAGGCTCTTCACCGCGCGCCAGATGATATAGGCTCCGAAGCCGCCAATCAGCACCGCGCTGACCTTCTCGACATACCAGCGGCTTTCGCTGAGATCCCCCGAGGCGAGGTTAAACCCGACCGCGAGGATAAAGACAAACAGGATCGCGCTGACGCCCTGCATCAGGCTGCCGAGCAGCGGAACCATGCGCGCAGCGGTCTCGCTCTCTTTATTGGTGCTGAGATAGGTGGCGACAATAAATTTGCCGTGCCCCGGCCCGATAGCGTGCAGCACGCCGTAGAAGAACGCCCCCGTCAGCAGCCATAGACCGCCGCTGTACTGATGATTATTGAGTTGCAGCAGATACATCACCAGATAGCGGTGCAGGGTGATTTGCGCCGCCAGGCACCACTGCAAAAAAGCGCCCCAGTGCGTGTGCAGGGCGAAAGCGGCAACCAGCCCTGCCGCCAGCAGCGTAAGCGCCGCTGGCAGGCGCCAGTCACGGGTGAGAAGTTGCGTCGTCATAGGCGTTCAGCCATTAAGAAGGGATAGCCCGCAGTATAGGTGTCGTCAGGTGCGGGCTCCAGTCTGGGATCAGAAATTGAGCTGCCGCTTGTGCCAGCGCCCGAGCAGCAGCACTGTGGTCAGCGCGCCGAGCAGGGCGCAGAGCATATCCGACTGGGTATCCCACGGATCGCCCTGCGTACCGAGGAAGTCATCCGCGCCCTGGCCCATCGCCAGCGCTGCCCACCACTCAATCAATTCATAGGTGGCGCTGATGGCTAACGCAATACAGCAGACGATAAATTCGAGCATCTTGCCACCGCGCACGTACTGCCCGCGCAGTAAAATCTCCCGCGCCGCCAGCGCCGGAACCAGCCCCTGAAAGAAGTGGCCAAGTTTGTCGTATGGGTTGCGGCTAAGGTTGAACAGGTGCTGCACATCAAAGCCGATCGGCACTTTGGCATAGGTGTACATCCCGCCAACCATCAGGATGATGGCGTGGAAGAAAATCAGCGTGTAAAGCAGGGCAGTCAACGGGTAGCGCCGCCAGGTAGCGAGCAGCAGCGGCACCACGATCATTACCGGGATCACTTCCATCAGCCAGGTGGCACGGTCATGGGTAAAGAGACCGGTATAGATAAGCATCAGTAACAGGATTAGCGCTGCGCCGTACAGCGCAGGGCGGTTAACGCTCTTGAGCATACGAATGTCCGTTTCGGTAACAGAGAAAAAGAGACTATCGGCTGAAAAGGGGGAAAAGACAAATGGTTGAGAACGGGTGACGATGATGAAAAAAATCCGCCTTAGCAGCGGATTCTGGTTTTCAGCACGTTAAGCACTTATCGAATCAGTAATGCACCAGCCCGCCATCCACGGCGTACTGGCTACCGGTAACGTATGACGCATCATCCGAGAGCAAAAAGAGTGCGACGGCGGCGGCTTCCTGTGCAGTGCCGGCACGTCTGAGCGGCACCTGGCTTACTACAAAATCTTCGAACTGCTGGCGCGACTCTTCGGGCATAAAGTGCCTGAAGTTGGTCTCAATCGGCCCTGGCACCAGCGTGTTGGCGCGGATATCGCGCGGTGCCAGCGCGCTGGCCCAGCTCTTGACCATTGCAACGACTGCGCCTTTGGTGGCTGCATAAAGGCTGGTCATCGCCGCGCCTTCGTAGACGGAAGAGGAGGCGGTGACCAGCACCGACGCGCCGGAATTTAATGTGCCAGAAAGCGCTGCCAGCTGGAGCATTGGGCCGCGCACGTTGGCATTCATCATGCGGTTAAAGCTCTCGGCGGTGACCGATTCTGGCGCGCCGACTTCGGCATAACCGGCGTTCAGCCACAGGCCGTCGAGGGATCCCCACTGACTGATCGCCGTCGCCAGCGTCTCGATATCCGTTTCGCTGGCAGCGTCGCTTTTCAGGATCAGCGATGAGGCGGGCAGCAGCTTGCGGGCCTCAGCCAGGCGCGTTTCGTTCAGCCCGGTGATGGCGACCTCGCCACCCTCGCTGACGATGCGCTGTGCACCCGCCAGCCCCATCCCGCTGGTGCCGCCGGTGATCAGTACGCGTTTGCCTTCAAATCTGCTCATAAATAGCCCCTGTTGGTTCCTGAAATGGACGTTTACCTTACGCAACAACCGCTTGCGCCGTCATCTGTTTCAGCCCGTAACTGTCTTAGCCGCGCGCCTGTTCCCGCTGCTGTTCATGCTGGCGTCGGCGGGAGCGGCAGATATCAGCATGGTTTTCATCCGCCCACTGAATAAGTTTCTGCATCGGTTCCAGAAACGATCTCCCTAGCGGCGTTAAGGTGTACTCCACGCGCGGCGGCACTTCCGCATAAACGGTGCGGCTGACGTAACCGTCTGTTTCAAGACGTTTTAGCGTGCGGGAGAGCATCTGGCGGGAGATATCGCCAATTTCCCGGTTCAGTTCATTAAAGCGCAGCGTGCGTTCCGCCAGCGCTTCCAGAATCAGCAGGCTCCACTGATCGCCGATTTGATTAAGCACATCGCGGATCGGGCAGGGCTGCCCAAACTCGGCGATATCATTCTGGTCGTTGTCGCTCATTCGTTATCTCTCTTTTGCCGCCAATAGTCAGCTTCGTGTGACTAAGTACCTGAATTTTGACCTCTTGTTGAGGTTTTGCGGGCAATGTACCATCCGCGTTCTTGACGGTCTATTTTTGTGACCAAAGGTAATGTACTAAAGGAGATCACAATGAAAAAGTTTATTAGCGGTGCGCTGTTAACGGCAGTTCTCATCACTTCTGGCAGTGCTATAGCGGCCCCTGCTGAAAATGCACGCAATGTGGCGACAGAAGAGGCTAACCGACAGCTGGTGGTTGATTTTTATGATAAATTCTTCAACCGCCACGAGGTAAAAGAGGCCGCGAAGGTCGTTGATGAGCATTACCGTCAGCACAACCCCGATGTGCCGGACGGCAAAGCGCCGTTTGTGAATTACTTCACCGGTTTCTTCAAGGAGAACCCGCACTCTGCCGCGCGGATTGTGCGTAGCGCTGCCGACGGCGATTTAGTCTGGTTGCAGGTTCACTCGACCAATGACAGTAACGATCGCGGCCAGGCGGTGATGGATATCTTCCGTGTGAGCAACGGGAAAATTGTTGAACACTGGGACATCATTCAGTCGGTGCCGGAGAAGTCCGCCAACGCCAATACGATGTTCTGAAGAGTGATCCCGGCTGCGTGCAAACGAGGGCAGGGGGAGAACACCCATTTTGCGAGGCAAATTCCGGAATAACGCTTTGTTTTGCAGGAAGAAGTAAAACCGCTTGTCGGCTTTGGGCATCAGCGCTATTTTTCACCGGCACCTGCAAAATCAGGTGCCGGGATTGGAACCCTGAATGACTTCATCGGCGACATATAGCGCGTTCACGCTTTTTTTATGTCGTGCGTTCGGCTACACCTCAATGGTGGGTCGGGCGGGGGCGTCGCAAGACGCGCCGGTATCGATGAGGCCGGTAGTTCCAACCCCGCCCGATTCCGCCACCCAAGAGATTGGAACCTCTGGTGACGGTAATAATCATTACTCATCGGAGGCTGCCCTTATGGCTACGACCCCTAACCAGACACACCCATTCCCCAAAACCGAACGCCGCTACACCGTCGGCTATGCCCCCAATCAGGGCGATACCAGTACGCCTTGCCTCAACCTGAGCGGCAAATGGCTGAAAGAGGCGGGATTTACCACCGGCAAAGGCGTCACCGTGAAAATCGCCGGAGACTGCATTGTGCTGATCCCCGATAACGACAACCAGCATGCCCTGCGGCAAGAGTTAAAGCAGATGAAGCAGGCGGTAAAAGCGGTGAAAGAAGGGGTGCTGAGCGCGCTTTGAGCTGGAATTAAGTGGACACCAACACCACAATTTTAGGGAGTTAGTGTCCACTTAATGAATAACGATGCTGCTATCAATGCGTCACGATAAGACCACCGATCCGCTATTGCCGTAACGGATTGCCAGACCGTTTAAGGTAAATCTCCCCCAGTTTTTCTGACGCATAGTCATTTAAATGGCCGACATCCCGATAAAGCGGAATACCCTCGATCTCGGTATCGCATTTGCCGTTCTGGCACTGCGCATCTTTCGGATCAATCACAATCAGCTCTGGATGCTTGCGCTGTAACGCGGCAAAGAGTTGGTCCGTCCAGTTATTTGTCACAGGTGATGGAGCAGGGTTGCATGAACCGGGTGAATAGGCTTTTCTGGTTTTGAAGTGTTCATAGAAGCATGTCAGATAATTCTCCGGCATGACAAACATGGATTTGACGAGAACAGGTTTTGCACCGCTTTGAATGATCGTTTGTATTGCTGCGTCAAGAGAAGCAGAGATGACCTCGATAGATCCGGCAGGGCTGAGTTGATCCTGAAGGTTATTTCTCACGTTGAAAAATGCGTAGTTTTCCCAAACCTCAGAAATAATAACGAATTTATATTTGTGCTGCTGAATGGCAGCATAATACTGCTCAACATTTTCCCGGCACATCTTATAAAAATCGCCTTTATAGGTGTACATGTCCGCATGATAAATATTCGGAATTGCCAGACAGAGGGAAGTTGCCTTCATGTCGACGGCGATATGGGCGTTTTTACCCATCACATCAAAGAAATTCCAGTATTGATTTGAGTGTGAATCACCCATCAGCAGGGCTTTTTGGTCAGAGGATTTATCACCGACAACACAGGCCATATCCGTTCCGCTGACATTTTCATTCATACAATCCTGACGCTGTTCTAATTTTGTAGATTTCAATACGTCATTGATATGGCTTAGGTCGTTTCCGAAGCGTAAATGGCTAAAGGTATCGTAACGTTTACTGAGAGGGATAAATGAAATCACCAGTAACAGAGGCAACAGAACTAATAAAGCGAGAGACTTTTTCAGGGACAAACGGGGCGTACGGTAAGGTTTTTCGATGAAGTAATAACATCCGGTGGCGAGAATCAATGCCAGACACAATCCCGCTAAACGTGCGGCCAAAGAGGTGATGCCAACATAATGCAGCACGGCGAATATAGGCCAATGAAAAAGATATAAGGAGTAGGAAAGCTTTCCTGTCCAGACGAGCGCCCCAAAAGAGAGTACGCGGTTTATAGGATTACTTTCTTTGCTTCCGGCGACGATAATGGCGGCGGTACTGAGGCAAACTAAAAGCGTATACCCGTTAGGATATCCCGGTGTGATATTTTTCGTCAGAGCGACAATGACAATTGCTACGAATGCAAAGGCTGATAAAAAACTTAATGAGATTTTACTCGCTTTGTGGGCGTGCGGGATGATAAAGCAGGCGCTCATGCCAATGAGAAATTCAAATATTCTCGAGGCAAAAAAGTAATAAGTCTTCGTTGGCTGGTTGTATATATAGTGCCAGGTGACACCAAAGGTTAACAGAATAAGCACCAGGCACAGAATAAGCTGTTTTTTATGGTTAAGCTTTTTACTCAGGAAATAGTAGAACGCCGGGAAGAATAGATACCATTGCCACTCAACAGCGAGCGACCATGTATGCAGCAACAGCATTGCATTAGAGTCCGGCGCTGCATAGGCTGATGTTACATCGCTAAAATAGCGATTCGATATGAAAAACAAGGACTTCTGAAAGCTTTTCAGGAATGCGCTGTAATCTTCTGGCAGATAATATAGCGATGCAATGATAAATGAGAAGACCAGCATGGCAAGCATCGCAGGTTGCAGGCGCCAGATTCTGCGTAGATAGAAATCCGCGAAGCTAAAGCTTTTTGTTTCAAGTTTATTTTTAATAATTGAAGCGATGAGAAAACCTGAAATGACAAAAAATATATCGACGCCAATAAATCCGGAAGGAAAGAGAGTAAACCCGGCATGGAAAAAGAGAACTAACAGCACCGCTATTGCTCTCAGGCCATCTATGTCTGAACGATAAAACATATATCCCACTATTTTTTATGTTGTTTTAGAAAATTTATAACAAGCCACGCTGTCCGTATGAACTTTGAAGTTATGCACTAAGCCACGTCTGATACTGGCGCACTATATCAAGATGTTAGGCTTTATCCTATGCGCTTTGCAGGCAAGATAGTTGAGTATGAACTCACCGCATTAACTCAGGGAGATTACAGGCCAGCATAAACGACAGGCGAGGCTATATCTGCATATCATCAGAGAATAATATCTGCGCAGGAGCTCTCATTCTCGCGTCTGGTTTTCAGCCAAACCCTGTGCGAAAATCCATTTTTCTGAACCTGTGACAGGACGCACTTTATGTCAGAATCCGCTCAGCCCTGCCTGTTTACCGAAGGCCAGGTCACCCTTCCTGAAGGCTATCAGGACCGCACTGTCAATGTATTCACGCCGCCCGGCGCGGATGCACCGGCGCTCAATATCTCCCGCGACACGCTAAAACCCGGCGAAACGTTGACGACCTATATTGACCGCCAGATGTCGCTGATGGCGAAACATCTCAAGGGCTGGAAAACGGGCGAGCGCACAGAGGCTGTGCTTGGCGACAACCTGGTAACCGGCGAAATCATTCATGCCAGCTATCTTCGTGACGGTAAGCGCACCTTTCAGCAGCAGGCGGTGTTTAACCCGTCCGCTGACCATATCCTGGTGTTCACGATGTCCGTCGCGCGGGCGTTAAACGACGCGGATAGGGCACTGCTTCTTTCTGTTCTCAAAAGTTTCCGTTTCCACGCTTAACAAGGATTGTTGCTATGTTTGAAGCCGCGTATGCCGGTGATGATATAGGCCATTCCGGTGCGCTGGCCGGGATGATCCTTGGCACCCTTGTCGGCGGCGCGATTGCGGCGCTGGGCGGCATTGCTGCCGGTGCGCTGATGGTCGCAGGCATCGGCGCCTCCTGCCTGGGCATCGGTGTACTGCTTATCGGTGCCAGCCTCGCAGTCGGATTTCTCGCCGGGGAGGTGGCGACCGGCGTGCGCGACGGCATTGCCGGAGGAATGGCGGCGAACATGACGAAGAAAGGCGTCATCACCACCGGCTCTCCTGACGTCTTTATCAACGGTAAGCCCGCCGCCATTGCCACGGACAGCATGGTGGAGTGCGACGACGACGGCTCGCAGCAGATGGCGGAAGGCTCCTCCCGCGTCTACATCAATGGTCTTCCTGCCGCCCGTATCGGGGACCGCACAACCTGCGATGCGAAGGTGATGACCGGCTCCGGCAACGTCCTTATTGGTGGAGAGCCGGAACAGACCCTGCCGATAACCCCGGAAGTCCCTGAATGGCTGTATAAAGTTTCGGATCTGACCCTGCTGTTTGCCGGCCTGGCGGGCGGATGGGGTGGTGCGGCCGGTAAGGTCGGTGCGGTGGGTAAGCTGTTGTCGAAACTGCCGGGTATCAGCAAAATCGGCCGCATCGCCTGCCGCTTCGGCGCGATGCTGACCGCCATTGCGGCGGGAGGGATTATCGCCCGCCCGGTGGATATCGTCAGCGGGCAAAAGTTTCTCAGCGGTGACGACGAGCTGGACTTTGTGCTGCCGTCGCGTCTGCCGGTGCGCTGGCAGCGTTACTGGCGCAGCGGTAACCCGGGCGACAGCGTACTCGGTCGCGGCTGGAACCTCTTCTGGGAAACCCGTCTGGAGCGTTACCAGGAGGGGCTGGTGTGGCGGGCCCCGACCGGGGATTACGTCTCCTTCCCGCAGGTGCCGAAGGGTTACCGGACCTACTGCGAAGCCGAAAAGCGCTGGCTGGAGCACCATCAGGACGATGCCTGGTCGGTGTATGACATCAGCGGTGAACGCTGGCACTACGCCCCGCTTGAGAGCGATAAACCCTCCCTGTTGCAGCGCATTTCCGAACCCTGCGGCAACGCTATCCTCTTCGAGTGGAACGATAACCTCACCCTGCATGCACTGACGGACAGCGCCGGGCAGCGCGTGGTCTGCCGCTATGAGGGCGACCGCCTTGCGGGAGCCTGGCTGAATGATGATATCTGCCTGGTCAGTTACGCTTATGACGAACAGCGCCAGCTGACCTCAGTGACCGGCCGGGGCGGTAACGTGCGCAGGCGTTTCCGCTGGCAGGACGGCCTGATGTGCGCCCACGAGGATGCAAACGGCCTGGTGAGTGAATACCGCTGGCAGGAGATTGCCGGTCTGCCGCGCGTCACGGCTTTTCGCCACAGCGGCGGTGAGCAGCTAACTTTTGAGTATGATTTTGACAACGGCACCCGCCGGGCCATCCGTGATGACGGGGTGCAGGCGCAGTGGCTGATTGATGACGATGACAACGTCGCCGCCTTCACCGACTTCGACGGTCGCAAGAGCGCCTTTATTTACCGCGACGGCGAGCTGTGTGATGTCATCCTGCCGGGCGGTGCCATGCGCCATAGCCGGTGGGACAGGTACGGGCGCATGGCCCAGGAGACGGACCCGGCAGGACGGCGGACGGAATATTACTGGTACCGCCTCACCGATCGCCTCACCCGAACGGTCTGGCCGGACGGCACGGCAGAGCAGAGCCTGTATGACCTGCAGGGACGCCTGCTTTCGGAAACCGACGCCGCAGGCAACCGCACCACTTATCACTACCCGAACGATGAAGAACCTTTACCGGACAGCATCACCGATGCGACAGGCGGTAAAGTGCGTCTGGAGTGGAACCGCCAGGGACTACTTACGCAGCGCACCGACTGCTCCGGCAGTGTCTCGCTCTATACCTACGACCGCCTCGGGCAGCTTCTGTCGAGTGAGGATGCAGAGGGCAACATCACCCGCCGCGAATGGAACAGCGCGGGACAACTTTCAGCCGTTATTCGCCCGGACGGCAGCCGCGAAACATTGCAGTGGAACACACGCGGCCAGCTTGCCGCCTGGCGCGACCCGCTGGAGAGCGAGGTGCGCTGGGACTATAACCTGCTCGGCCTGCCGGTGAGCATCACCGACCGCATCGGGCGCACCCGGCGCTGGCATTACGACCCCCGCGGCAACCTGTTGCGGCTTGAGAACGGCAATGGCGGAGAATACCGCTTTACGTACGACGCCGCAGGCCGCCCGCTCAGCGAAATCCGCCCGGACAACACGTCGCGCCAGATGATATGGGACAGCCGTGGATTCCTCAGCGAACTGCATGAAAATGGCAGGCCTGCCGTCGATGACGGCATCGCCCGGCGTATACGAACCTTTAGTTATGATGAAAGTGGCCTGTTGACCGCACGCGCTACCCGCCATGCGGAGTACCGCTATGACCACGACCTGAACGGCCAGCTCACCCGTATCCGGCGCACCCCGACGGCTGAAGGTGTTGCCCTGGGCATTGAAGCCGATGACATCGCCTTTAACCGCGATGCGGCAGGTCGCCTGGTAAACGAGTCTGGTGTTAACGGCGAACTCAGCTATGCATGGGATGCGCTGGGCAATCTGACAAATCTGACCCTCCCCGGCGGGCAGCAGCTCTCCTGGCTGCACTATGGCTCCGGCCACGTCAGTGCCATCCGCTTCGGATCACAACTGGTCACTGAATTCACCCGCGACCGTCTGCACCGGGAAGTGACCCGCACCCAGGGCGCGCGCGAACAGTCGCGCAGTTACGACAGCCTTGGCAGACGCACTGCGCTGCGCAGTGCACTTATCACAGAGGTGGCACTGCCGGAGCAGGCGATACTGGAGCGCCTCTACCGTTACACCGGACGTGGCGAGCTGGCGGGCGTCAGCGACACCCTGCGCGGCGAGGTGAATTACGGTTACGATGCTGAAGGCCGCCTGCTGAAGCATTATGAGTCCCGCCAGGGGAACAGCAGTGCGCTCTTTACGTATGATGCCGCCGATAACCTGGCCGCGAATGACGCCCCGGTCACGGATAACCGCCTGCAGCACTGGCAGAGCCTGTTTATGCAGTACGATGCCTGGGGCAACATGACCCGCAGGCGCAGCGGGCTGTATGAGCAGCACTACACGTATGACGCCGAAAACCGGCTTCTGTCCGCGCGCGGAACCGGACCAGAGGGGCGCTTTGAAGCGCACTACCATTATGACGCGCTCGGCAGACGAACCCGCAAGACGATCACCACCGGTCACGGCACCCATGAAAGCCGCTTCCTCTGGCAGGGTTACCGCCTTTTGCAGGAGCAGCATCAAGGCGGGCAGTGCAGCACCTATATTTACGATCCGAATGAAGCATGGAGCCCGCTGGCGCGGGTCGACCATCTGCGGGAGGACAAAACCGGGGAAATATTCTGGTTCAGTACCGACCTGAACGGCGCGCCGCTGGAAGTGACCGACGAAGAAGGCAGCCTCCGCTGGAGCGGCCAGTACGGCAGTTTCGGCGAAGTTCGGCATCAGACGGACGGCTTCACGCGGCTGGAGCAGAGCACCACGCTGGCGCACCAGCCCCTGCGCTATGCCGGACAGTATGCAGACAGCGAAACCGGCCTGCACTACAACCTGTTCCGATATTACGACCCACAAACGGGAAGGTTCATTGTTCAGGACCCTATAGGGTTAGCTGGGGGCTGGAATCTTTATCAGTATGCGCCTAATCCGCAGGGCTGGATTGACCCGTGGGGGTTAAGTGGTGAGGAGATCTTTATTCATTATACGGATAAAGCAGGGTTTGACAGTATAATGAATAGCGGCGTGATTGAAGCAAATTCGCGGGGGAAAGTTTATATTACAGATATATTAATGTCTCCCGAAGATGCTATGAGAGATATCTTTATAAATGACGTTTCTCATCCGGGGCGAGGTGACTATTCTATTGTTTTTAAAGCTGATGCTTCGCAGATGTCTAAAATTGCTCAGAGCTCTGAGTTAGAGTATATTCACTCAGGCAGATTGAAACTGAGGGATATACTTCACGCAGGTAAAAATCCTTATGACACGGTATCTCATTTATCATATGATCAGCGGTGGAAAATGACGCACGAACAGATAAAAACGAGAGGAGGCGGGTGTGGTTGATGATAAAGATAAAGTACTGATGCTAAATCAAGGTGAAGTCGTGGCTTTGAAAAAAGCAATTATGTATTTGAAATTTTCTTGTGAAGAAACAGAGTCATTGATGTATGCAGGAAGTCCCTTGATTAACTCTGCTTTTTCAAAGTTAATCGATATTGATGATCTAGGTGAGCATGCAAAAAACTTTTATAGTAAGCCTCATAAAATAAACGAAAATTTTATTTCATCAAAGATACACAAGCAAGAGCAGGAAACCGGCAGACTGCTTGATGAGTCTATAAAAGAAAAGGTATTTAATGAGTGCCTTTATCCGTTTTCAAAAAAATGAATCATCAAAAGTACGGGTAATTGATTTTGCCCGTATTTACATTTTTTGGATTTGCAATTTATAAAGCCTGCTTTCACCATAAAATTTTCCGCTACTATATTCACAGGTCGGAAGTTTATTTTCATTGATTAATTTATTGTAAAGTAAGGAGATTATTAAAACCCAAGGGGTTTATTTAAAAAAGGGTAGGGCATGATGTCTGCTATATTGGGCGATATTATTATGAATAACCTTGCTGCCAAGTGCTTCACTAAGATTGCATGATGAATTTTAGTTCCTAAGGAGACCACGCAAATTAAGGATGTGGTATTGGTGTTGTTTCCTCTGGTAAATAAAATATGCTGCCGGAAATTCATTTCCCTAACGGAAGGAGTTACTGGTTAGAGGTGTTTTTGTTCTGGGGCTATCTATTCAAATATAAATATTAAACTTACTGATCAATAAGGTTCATCCTGAAGAAGTAAATCATTAATATAACGTGAAATTAGTTGTCAGGGCTCAAAACGAAAAAAGAAGTGTTGGTCGTTGCTACGTTACTGTCTGATTTTTTAGGCGAGGCGCTATCTTACTATATTAGTAACTGATCTTGCTAAATCAACTGGAGATGATGCTCCTTCTTCCAGAGCAAGAGGTGTATTAAGGAATTTATTAATAGAGGTTCAAGAATGAATTTTTAAATTTCTTAGATAATAAGCCTGGAAATAACTGCAATCGTCCTGGGAACAAATGATGGTTTATATTTTCTCCAAAACATTGTCGGGGATGTTACTCTTAAATATGGAGGTGATGAAATACAAGGTTTATTACAAAACAAATTAATATCTAAAGGATAAAAAGGTCTCAATAAATAGCGATATGATTAAGATTGAGTGCTGTACAAATTTAATTTTTTATATGATGAGTAAGGGAGAAAAAACTTTTAGAGTCTGCGTGTCGATACAAAACGGATTCCTCTCACAGCGCGCTTGTCGCGCTGGCCCCGAAGGGGTGAGCCGCCTGCGGCGAATAATCGAACGAAGTTCGATGGAGAGTCCGGTCGCAGAAAAGCAAAAACCCAGCCATAGGCTGGGTTCTTTAAATAGTGGTGCCCGGACTCGGAATCGAACCAAGGACACGGGGATTTTCAATCCCCTGCTCTACCGACTGAGCTATCCGGGCAACGGGCGGCATTAAACCGTAATCGCCCGTGGGCGTCAACCAAATTTCCCGAAATCCCTTTCAGTTGCTCAACTTTGCGGCAAAACGCGCAAAACCGCGCCGAAAATCGGCGGCTGCACAAATCTTCCAGACTTTTACATAGCGTTGATGAATGCTATTTTTCGATAGTATACGGAGGCGAAATGTCTAAAGACTGGCTTGAGCTGCGACAGCATGCGGATACGGGGATTGAGACCATCCGCGCCCATTTTGAAGGGCATGCGTTTGACCCGCACTGGCATGACAGCTACCTGGTGGGCATTACCCTGTCTGGCACCCAGCAGTTTCACTGCCGCCGCGAGCGCCACCATAGCCGACCGGGCGACGCCTTTTTACTCGAGCCGGGCGAGATCCACGATGGCGACGCGCCGGTAGAGGGCGGCTTTACCTATCTCACCTTTTACCTCGACGATCGCTGGCTCAACACCACCCTGCGCGGCTTGTATGACGCTGTGCCTTCCAGTTATGCGCTGCACTTTTCCCATACCATCGCCCGCGAACCGCGGCTGATTCGCACCATTGCGCAAACCTTCTCTGCGCTGCACAGCGATGAGATGCGCATTGTCCAGCAGGGGACGATGGATGCGCTGCTTGGCGAGCTGACGCACCACTGCCAGTGGCGCAAACGTATCCCGACGCAGATCCAGAGCGTGGCGATTGCCCACCGCGCGCGGGATTATCTTCACGCGCATATCGGTGACAATATTGGCTTAACGGACCTGGCGCGCGAAACCGGCACCGATCGCTTTACGTTGACGCGCTGTTTTAAGCGCGAGTTCGGTTTAAGCCCGCACGCCTGGCTTGTTCAACTGCGCCTTACCACCGCGCGGGCGCAGCTGGCGCGAGGCGATCAGCCCGCGGATGTCGCTGCCGCCGTGGGATTCGCCGATCAGAGCCACCTCGGGCGCTGGTTCCAGCGCGCTTATCGAATCTCTCCTGCGCACTACCGCAGGCTGTGCACAAACCTTCCAGACGACAGCCTCAAATAACGCGACATTGACAGGCTCATATCCAAAGGAGCCTGATAATGACCCTGCTGTATAACCTCCTGCCGTACTTACTCTTTGCCTTTGTCGCGTCGATCACTCCCGGCCCGACCAATATCCTGATCCTCACCAGCAGTCAGCGCTTCGGCGTCAAAGCCACGCTGCCCGCGGTGATAAGCGGCTGTGCCGCCGCCAGCGCGATTGTCTTCTTCTCCGGCGCGGGCGCAGGGAAGGTATTGCAGGATCACGTAATGGTGAGAACGGTGATGAGTTGGGCAGGCGTGGTGTGGTTAAGCTGGATGAGCTGGCAGCTGTTCCGGGCACCAGCCACCGATCTGCACGGCGAGGCGCAGCAGCCGTTCACTGCGCGCGCGGCTGCAATACTGCAACTTATTAACCCGAAAACCTGGATGATGGCGTTAGCGGTAGTGAGCCTGTTTGCCCCACACAGCGGTCATCCGCTGCGCGAGGTCTCGGTGATGGCGCTGCTCTTTTTCATCATCTCGGTGCTGAGCCTGTTCGGCTGGGCGCTTTTGGGCAAAGCCGTGAACCGGCTCTTTCGCACCCCGGCCTCGCTCGTCACCTTCCAGCGCGTGATGGCGCTGGGTCTGTTTATCTCCGCGTGGGCGGGGCTGCTGAGCGCTTAGGTCAGCGCGCCACCCTTGCGGCAGCGGGCAAAGCGCAGAATATCTTCTGCCAGTCGCTGGGCGGTGTCGACATCTGCCTGGCTGCGGTTGACCAGCATACGGCTGAGACACCCTTCCAGGATCAGCTCCATCTGCTTCGCCACCATCGCCGCATCGTCCACCTCCAGCTCGTTCAGCAGCTTGTGAGAGAAGTTGTACGCTTCAAGCTTCTGCTGATCCGCCAGCTGGTGAATCGGGTGATCCGGCGCGGGGAAGAAGGTGCAGGCGGCGATAAACAGGCAGCCCGGATAGCGGTTGTTGCTCACGCACTCGGTCAGCGCGGCGTAACGCGCCAGCAGTTTTTGTTCATGGTTAAGGCTCTCATCCAGCAGCAGCTGGCGGCGCCAGGTATCGATCTGCTGGCTTAAATAGCGCAGCGCATCATAGAGCAGCGCCTCTTTATCGGGCCAGAAACGGCGGAACTCCTCCAGCGGATAGTCGACGCGCTCGGCAACCATTTCAAGAGTGGTGTCCGCAATGCCTCTTAATTCAAGCAGTTGCAATGTCTGGCTTAAAACGTCTTCGCGTTGCACAGTGGTCTCCTCCGTTACTGCGTCAAACTACCCCACCAAGTGTTGTTTACGGGGCGTGATTGCGCAAATGGTCGGCAAAGGCGTCGGCAGGCATAAACCCGGTCACCCGGGCCGCTGGCTGCTCTCGCCCTTGCGCGTCAAAAAAGAGCAGGGTAGGTAACCCCAGCACATTCAGATGGCGCAGCAGCGCGGCATCCTGTGCGTCATTAGCCGTCACGTTGGCCTGTAATAACAGCGTATTTTTCAGCGCCGCCTGTACCTTTGGGTCGCTGAAGGTGTACTTCTCAAACTCTTTACAGGCCACGCACCAGTCAGCATAGAGATCCAACATGACAGGCCGACCATTGGCCTGCGCCAGCGCCCGGTTGAGATCGTCGACGGTTTTCACCGACGTGAAGGCCAGCGGCGCATGCGCCTGTGCCGCGGGCGTGCCAAAAGCCCAGTCCTGCAATGGACGCGCACAAACCAGCGCCGCGCCGAGCAGGGCGATTTGCAGCACCCGCATGATGGGGCGCGTGGCGTTGAGGCTGGTGATAAAGGCCCAGCCGAAGAAGGCGACGCCGAGCAATGACCAGAGCCGCAGCCCCCAGGCTTCGCCCAGCACGCGCTCCAGTAAAAAGGCCGGCAGGGCGAGGATCACAAAGCCAAAGGCGGTTTTGACCTGCTCCATCCACGGCCCGCTTTTCGGCAGCAGGCGGTTGCCGAATACCGTCACAAGGATCAGCGGCAGGCCCATGCCGAGGGCATAAAGGTAGAGCGTGCCGCCGCCGAGCCACAGGTTTCCGCTCTGGGCGATATAGAGCAGGATGGCGCTGAGCGGCGCGGTGGTGCAGGGCGAGCAGATAAGCCCGGCAATTGCCCCCATGGCGAACACGCCGCCGACGGAGCCGCCCTGCTGGCGGTTGCTCCACAGCGTTAAGCGGGTTTGCAGCGCGGAAGGCAGTTGCAGGTTAAAGAGGCCGAACATCGACAGCGCCAGCAGGCTAAACAGCAGCGACAAGCCGATAAGCACGTAGGGGTGTTGCAATGCGGCCTGGAACGACAGCCCGGCGGCGGCCACCACCAGCCCCAGCGCGGTATAGGTCAGCGCCATCCCCTGCACGTAGATAAAGGCCAGCAGCAGCGCGCGCGGCGTGGCAAGGCGCTGTTTGCCGCCGAGCACAATGCCGGAGATCAGTGGGTACATCGGCAATACGCAGGGGGTGAAAGCGATACCGATGCCGATCAACAGCGCCCAGAGGGCGGAAAAGGGCAGCGGGCGGTCGGGCGCAGTCTCAGTCGTTGGTGCGGCTTTGGGTTCAACAACCGGCGCGGCAGCAACCTCCATCAACGGCACCACTTTGGTCTCCGGCGGGTAGCAGAAACCGGCATCGGCACAGCCCTGATAAGTGACGGTAAGCGTCGCGCCTTTTCCCGCCTGCGCGATGCTTAGCGGCAGGTTCAGCTTCTGGCGGTAGATCTCGGTTTTGCCGTAGAACTCATCTTCATGCATCTCGCCCTTCGGCAGAACGAGCGCGCCGATCTGCGCCTGCGCTGGCGTGACGCGGATCTGCTGGCGGTAGAGGTAGTAACCCTCTTTCACCTGCCAGTTGAGCGTCAGGTCATGCTGATGCTGTTGAAAATCGAAGGTGAACGCCTGGTCGGCAGGCACAAAGTCAGAGCGGCCGGGCGCGTCGAACAGCCCGGCGAAAGCGGATGTGCTGCATAACAGCAGGATCAGCGTAAGGATGCGTTGAGCCATGTGAGGTAGTCGTGCTCTCCGTGAGAAACCGGCAGCGCCAGCAGTTCAGGGGTTTGGTAAGGGTGGTGCGATTTCAGGCAGGCGAAGAGATCGTCCAGATGCGCGACGTCGGTTTTCAGCAGCAGTTGCACTTCATACTCCTGCTCCAGCTTGCCTTCCCAGTAGTAGAGCGAGGTCGCTCCGGGGAGGATCGTCACGCAGGCGGCGAGTTTGTCCGCCAGCGCTTTGGCCGCCAGATCCTGGGCGGTGGCTTCATCCGGGGCGGTGCAGAGTACAACAACGGCGTCGAGCGTGTTCATTCTCAACCTCCTGAAAGCGAAAGCAGGGACTATAGCATGCGACGCGGGAAGATCGGGCCGCCGGGCAGCCCGATTTATAGACTTTTACAACAAGATAGTGCCGAAGATAAAGCCGAGCACCACGCAGAGCGCGATGGCGATGACGCCAGGGATCAGGAAGGGGTGGTTGAAGACGAATTTGCCGATGCGCGTTGAACCGGTGTCATCCATCTCGACCGCCGCCAGCAGCGTCGGGTAGGTCGGCAGCACAAACAGCGCCGACACGGCGGCAAAGGAAGCCACGGCGGTCAGTGGTGAGACGCCAAGCAGCAGCGCGGCAGGCATCAGCGCTTTGGTGGTCGCCGCCTGCGAATAGAGCAGAGTAGCAGCAAAGAAGAGCACCACCGCCAGCAGCCACGGGTAGCTGTGCAGCAGATCGCCCGCCACCATCTGGATATCTTCAATATGGTGTTTGACGAAGGTATCGCCGAGCCACGCCACGCCGAGCACGCAGATACAGGCGCTCATGCCGGATTTAAAGGTACCGGCGTTGAGGATCTCGCCGGTATCAACTTTGCAGCTCAGGCAGATAAGCGTGGCGATGGTGAGCATAAACACCACAATCGCTTCGTTACGCGGCAGCACCGGGTTGGCAATAAGCCCCACTGTCGGGCTGATGGCGGTGGCGTAGAGCATCACGGCGATAATGCCGACCAGAAAGAGCATCACCGAGCGTTTGGCGTGGGGCTTCAGGGCGAACACCTGCTCGCCGCGCAGCTTCACTTCCCCTTTCGCCAGCCGCTCCTGGTAGACCGGATCATCCTTCAGCTCGCAGCCGAGGAAGTTACAGACAATGGCGGTCAGCATCACGGCAATCAGCGTGACGGGAATACAGATCGCCAGCAGCGTCAGGTAGCTGACGCCCAGCGGCTCAAGGATACCGGCAAAGAAGACCACTGCCGCAGAGATGGGCGAGGCGGTAATGGCGATTTGTGACGCCACCACGGCGATAGAGAGCGGGCGCGAGGGGCGGATGCCCTGCTCTTTTGCCACTTCGGTGATCACCGGCAGCGTGGAGAAGGCAGTGTGGCCGGTGCCCGCCAGAATGGTCATAAACCAGGTGACCAGCGGGGCGAGAAAGGTGATGTACTTCGGATGGCGGCGCAGCAGGCGCTCGGCGAGGCTGACTAAATAATCCATCCCGCCCGCCACCTGCATGGCGGCAATCGCGGCGATGACCGCCATGATGATCTCGATGACGTCAAACGGGATGGCGCCGGGTTGGATTTGAAAGAAGAGCGTCAGCACCAGCACCCCGAGGCCACCGGCAAAGCCAATGCCGATCCCCCCGAGCCTGGCGCCAAGGTAGATGGCAAGTAAGACGAGGACAAGCTCTGCAGCAAACATAGTGGGCTTCCTTGTTTTCCAAGTGATATGAAATTGTTATTGGTAAGTAACCACCCAAAAGAAAAAGGCACGTCGCGGAGGACGTGCCTTTCATATTTTTTAACCTGGGGGAAGGTTACTGTTCGCTTTCATCGGTATAGCGTTTCGCTTTATAGGCCGGGTGCATCAGGTTCTGGGCAGAGAAGATATCATCCAGCTCCGTTTCCGTCAGCAATCCGCGCTCAAGCACCACTTCACGCACGCTCTTCCCGGTTTCGGCGCAGATCTTGCCGACGATATCGCCATTGTGGTGGCCGATAAACGGGTTGAGGTAGGTGACGATACCGATGGAGTTATAGACGTAGCTTTCACACACCTCTTTGTTGGCGGTGATGCCGTTAATGCATTTTTCCAGCAGGTTGTAGCAGGCGTTGGTCAGGATGTGGATCGACTCGAACATCGCCTGGCCAATCACCGGCTCCATCACGTTCAGCTGCAACTGACCCGCTTCGGAAGCCATGGTGACGGTGATGTCGTTACCGATCACTTTAAAGCAGACCTGGTTTACCACTTCCGGCACAACCGGGTTCACTTTGGCCGGCATGATAGAGGAGCCCGCCTGCAGTTCCGGCAGGTTGATTTCGTTCAGCCCGGCGCGCGGCCCGGAGGAGAGCAGGCGCAGGTCGTTACAGATTTTCGACAGTTTTACCGCCAGGCGTTTCAGCGAGCTGTGCACCATTACGTAGGCGCCGCAGTCGGAGGTCGCTTCGATCAGATCTTCTGCGGCCACTACCGGCAGGTTGCTCACTTCCGCCAGCTTCTGCACGGCGAGTTGCTGGTAGCCATCCGGCGTGTTGAGGCGGGTACCGATAGCCGTTGCGCCGAGGTTCACTTCGAGCAGCAGTTCCGCGGTACGCAGCAGGTTTTTGGTCTCTTCATTCAGCAGCACGTTAAAGGCATGGAACTCCTGGCCGAGGGTCATCGGCACCGCATCCTGCAGCTGGGTACGACCCATTTTCAGGATATCTTTGAACTCCACCGCTTTGTTTTCAAAGCCTTCGCCAAGCTGTTTGATGGCGTCGATCAGTTTGACCACCGAGGTGTAGACCGCGATGCGGAACCCGGTTGGGTAGGCATCGTTGGTGGACTGGCATTTGTTGACATGATCGTTCGGGTTGAGGAACTGATACTCCCCTTTCTGGTGACCCATCAGCTCAAGGCCGATGTTTGCCAGCACCTCGTTGGTGTTCATGTTCACAGAGGTACCCGCGCCGCCCTGATAGACGTCAACCGGGAACTGATCCATGCATTTGCCGTTGTTCAGCACCTCATCACATGCGGCAACAATAGCGTTAGCAATACTTTTAGGGATGGTTTGCAGCTCTTTGTTCGCCAGCGCTGCGGCTTTCTTCACCATCACCATGCCACGAACAAACTCAGGGATGTCGCTGATCTTGTTGTTGCTGATATAAAAGTTTTCAATCGCTCTCAGAGTATGCACGCCGTAGTAGGCATCCGCTGGCACTTCCCTGGTACCTAACAAGTCTTCTTCGATACGAATGTTGTTTAACATGTGAACCTTCTTTTTCAAGCTACGAATGAATACACCAATCACACAATATTTATGTGGTTATGTGTCTTTTTCGACCGACGATTATTCCCTCAATCGGCCAGAAGAGTGAAATTATATGCTGGCGCGGGCGAATTGCCGTAATCGGGATCACTTATTATCTTACTGGACCCATCATAATTACCAATATGTGAAATAAGTCACCGCTGCGTAACAAACAAAACTTTACACCGCGGGGGAAATTGAATTTTCCAGCTTTGCCACCATCTCATCCCTATGCGATTTCGCAGACTCATTTTAGCAACGGTGAGATGACCGTTGCTCGTTTACAGGAGAAGCCAGTGCGCTGGATACCGTTTATTGCTTTTTTCTTATACGTTTACATCGAAATTTCGATCTTCATCCAGGTGGCTCACGTCTTTGGCGTGCTGATGACCCTTATCCTGGTGCTGTTCACCTCGGTTATCGGCATGTCGCTGGTGCGCAACCAGGGCTTTAAAAACCTGATGGCGATGCAGCAGAAGATGGCGGCGGGTGAAAGCCCGGCGGCCGAGATGATCAAGAGCGTGTCGCTGGTGATCGCCGGTCTGCTGCTGCTGCTGCCCGGTTTCTTTACCGACTTCCTCGGCCTGCTGCTGCTGGTGCCGCCGGTGCAGAAGCTGATCACCCTCAAGCTGATGCCGCACCTGCGCTTTTCGCGCGGGCCGGGCGCAGGCGCCGGGTTTGGCGGTGGCGATACCTTTGAAGGCGAATATCAGCGTAAAGATGACCCCAACAATCGTCTGGATCATAAAGACGATCGTTAAGCTCCGCTGCCCGGCCTCGCCGGGCATTTTTTTATTCCGACACAGAACGAACCGTTGTGGTGCGCCGCTTCGGTAAAAAGAGCCACAGCGCCGCCAGCATCACCACCGCATACAAACTCTTCCAGCCTGGGATGATCAGCAACAGCAGGCAGAGCACGCTCCCCAACATCGCCAGCGCCTTATAGCGCCCTTTCAGCAAGCGACAGCCCGCCAGCATGCAGAGCAGGTAGATCATGATAAAGATGCCGTTGGCGTAGATGATCAGCGTGTCGAGATTGATATTGAAGGCGTAAATCGCCAGCGTGCAGGCCACGCAGCAGAGAATCACCGCGTTGAGAGCATTAAGCGGCAGCTGGCGCGCCGAGAGTTTTGCCAGCGCGCTGTCGGGTTTGTACGCCGCCTGCGACCACACCAGCCGCGCGAAGCTCTGAATATAGATATTGAGGCTGGCGAAACAGGCGAGATAGCCAATAATGCAGGCCACCCACAGCGCCTGCTTGCCAAAGAGATCGACGACAATCACCGGCAGCGACGCCGCTGCGCCGAGGTGATGCCAGAGATCGAACTTCAGCACCGCCACGGTACAGGCCCAGTAGACGGTGCCCGCCAGCAGCAGGCCAATCATCAGCGCACGGGGGAAATCCCGCTCCGGGTTTTTGAACTCCGAGGCGAGATGGGCGAACGCCTCCAGCCCGACAAAACACCAGAACATCACCGCTAATGAAGCGGACATCTCAGAGAGGGAAACCTCGCCGAGCGGTGGGAAGGGGATATCGCGCAGCGTAATGCCGCCGCGCCACCAGATGGCAACCAGCAGGGCAACGATCAGCCCGGCGATAATCGATTGTAGGTTAGCGCTGGAGCCCGCTCCGCGCGTGCCGATAAGCCAGATCAGCGCCAGCGTCATCAGCTCCGCCATCAGCAGCATCGGCCCCTGCCAGCCAAAGAGCCCCTGCCAGAAACCGGCGGCGATATGCAGGGCCGCAGGCAGCCCAACCGGGATCACCGAGAGAAACAGCCAGCCGGTCACCCGCTGCAAGCGCGGTCCAAACGCCATGCCGACAAAGTGGGCGACGCCGCCAGCGCTGGGGAAGTGGCGTCCGAGAATGGCAAAGACAATCGCCACCGGGAACACCAGCACGATGAGTAACGGCCACGCCCACAGGCTGCTGCTACCGGCCGCCAGTGCGGCCAGCGCCGGAACGGCGAAGACCCCGGTGCCGAGTAACGAGGTAGAGAGTAATCCAACACCCTGCGCCAGCCCCAGCTCTTGTTTTAATCCGCTCATTTTTTTCTGTTTGTCTCTTATCGGGAGCCTCGATGGTAGCACAAGCTGTTTTACTTATGGCTCGCCGTTCCCCGCCAGGAAAGGGAGGGGGCAGTCGATTGCATTTTCAAAAATTTTTTTTGTTTTACCCCTTGAAGGGGGAGAGGCCTAACCCCATCTCTCAGGTCACCAGCCGGATAACCCCATGGACCCGGCCTCACCATAACTGATAAAGACTTTCTCAAAGGAGAGCTATCAAATGAGTATTCGTCCGTTACATGATCGTGTGATCGTCAAACGTAAGGAAGTTGAGTCTAAATCTGCTGGCGGTATCGTTCTGACCGGTTCTGCGGCAGGCAAATCAACTCGTGGCGAAATCATCGCTGTCGGTAAGGGCCGCATCCTGGAAAACGGTACTGTTCAGCCGCTGGACGTAAAAGTGGGCGATATCGTGATTTTCAACGATGGTTACGGTGTGAAGGCTGAGAAGATCGACAACGAAGAAGTGCTGATTATGTCCGAAAGCGACATTCTGGCAATTGTTGAAGCGTAACAACGCGCGCGAACGAACCTGAACGAATTTAAGGAATACAGAAAATGGCAGCTAAAGACGTAAAATTCGGTAACGACGCTCGTGTAAAAATGCTGCGCGGCGTAAATGTTCTGGCAGATGCAGTGAAAGTTACCCTCGGTCCGAAAGGCCGTAATGTGGTTCTGGATAAATCTTTCGGTGCACCGACCATCACCAAAGATGGTGTTTCCGTAGCACGTGAAATCGAGCTGGAAGACAAGTTCGAAAACATGGGCGCGCAGATGGTGAAAGAAGTGGCCTCCAAAGCGAACGACGCTGCGGGCGACGGTACCACCACCGCGACCGTTCTGGCACAGTCCATCATCACTGAAGGTCTGAAAGCCGTTGCTGCGGGCATGAACCCGATGGATCTGAAACGCGGTATCGACAAAGCTGTCGCTTCTGCCGTTGAAGAGCTGAAAGCGCTCTCCGTACCATGCTCTGACTCTAAAGCTATCGCTCAGGTTGGTACCATCTCCGCTAACTCCGACGAAACCGTAGGTAAACTGATCGCTGAAGCGATGGATAAAGTCGGTAAAGAAGGCGTGATCACCGTTGAAGACGGTACCGGTCTGCAGGACGAGCTGGACGTGGTTGAAGGTATGCAGTTCGACCGTGGCTACCTCTCCCCTTACTTCATCAACAAGCCGGAAACTGGCGCAGTAGAACTGGAAAGCCCGTTCATCCTGCTGGCTGATAAGAAAATCTCCAATATCCGCGAAATGCTGCCGGTTCTCGAAGCCGTTGCTAAAGCAGGCAAACCGCTGCTGATCATCGCTGAAGATGTGGAAGGCGAAGCGCTGGCAACTCTGGTAGTTAACACCATGCGCGGCATCGTGAAAGTCGCTGCGGTGAAAGCACCGGGCTTCGGCGATCGTCGTAAAGCAATGCTGCAGGATATCGCAACCCTGACTGCCGGTACCGTTATCTCTGAAGAGATCGGTATGGAGCTGGAAAAAGCGACCCTGGAAGATCTGGGTCAGGCGAAACGCGTTGTCATCAATAAAGACACCACCACCATCATCGATGGCGTGGGTGAAGAGACCGCTATTCAGGGTCGCGTAACGCAGATTCGTCAGCAGATCGAAGAAGCTACTTCCGATTACGACCGTGAAAAACTGCAGGAGCGCGTAGCGAAACTGGCAGGCGGCGTTGCGGTCATCAAAGTAGGTGCTGCGACCGAAGTTGAGATGAAAGAGAAGAAAGCCCGCGTTGAAGATGCGCTGCACGCAACCCGTGCTGCCGTTGAAGAGGGCGTGGTTGCCGGTGGTGGCGTGGCGCTGATTCGCGTAGCCAGCAAACTGGCTGAGCTGAAAGGCCAGAACGAAGACCAGAACGTGGGTATCAAAGTTGCGCTGCGCGCAATGGAATCCCCGCTGCGTCAGATCGTGCTGAACTGTGGCGAAGAGCCGTCTGTTGTTGCCAACATGGTTAAAGCGGGCGACGGTAACTACGGTTACAACGCTGCGACCGAAGAGTACGGCAACATGATCGACATGGGTATCCTGGATCCGACTAAAGTGACCCGTTCTGCACTGCAGTACGCGGCTTCCGTAGCCGGTCTGATGATCACTACCGAGTGCATGGTTACCGATCTGCCGAAAAGCGACGCGCCTGATTTAGGTGCTGCTGGCGGTATGGGTGGCATGGGCGGTATGGGCGGCATGATGTAATGGCTGCCGGACACGTGCCCGGGAAACCGGGCGCGGGTTCAACGAAGAGGAGCGGGCTTAATGCCCGCTCTTTTTTTTGCCTGCGTTTCAGCCCGCAGGCGAGTTGACCGGGCAGGCCAGCGGGGCTTTATCGCGAGTTGGCTCCTGCTCAACGGCCAGATCGTCCACCAGCGTCATAAATTTGAGTTTGTCACTCGACGCCAGCAACCGGGGCTCCTCCTCGCTCTCCGCTGGCATAAAATCGCACTGGGTGAATGTCACCACGCTTTTGCCAAATTCAGGCAGCGGCGCGCTGAGGGTACGGCTCTGCCACAGGCCAAAGAGCATAAAGGTGCACAGCAAAAACAGCACCAGCAGCGCCAGCGCGCCGTACTGTTTACGCGCAATCAGCGGGTCAGGCGCGGCTGGGATTGGTGCCGGTATTGGTGCAGGTGCTGGTGGCGTCACGTCATGCTGTTCCGTGAGGGCGATAACGGAGAGATCGCGGCTGAATATAAAGCCGGTTTTGGGGATGGTTTTAATCACCTGCGCGCCCAGGCCATGGTCCGTCATCGTTCTGCGCAGCAGTGAGATGTACTGGTTGAGGGTGTTGTTGGTGGAGTGCAGGCCATACCGCTCCCAGACCGCCTGGAAGATCGCATCGCGGGTCACGATCTCGCCGCGATGCTCAATAAAAAAGAGCAGCAAGCGGCTGCCAGCGAGGGTTAAAAACCGTTTTTCATTTTCAGTGCCTGCGCCCCATATTGCGCCATCGGCGGGTCTGAAATAGATTTCCTTATCTATAATAAAGAGCATATTGATACCTTTCATGATGCTATTCATCATGGAATAAATTAAAAAGAAGAAGTTAGATACTTCTGTAATAGCGAAATTAATTAATAGTTACTTTAACCTGTTAATTAAATCACGCTATTCAGAATTATGAGACTGCATAGAAAATGTAACCATATTGTCGATGCTACCTATATTGTCAATAAATAAAGCCGCTTTTTTTCAGTTTTAAGAGACGCATCCCGACAATTTACCAGAGAATTCTCCATGAATGACCGGGATTTTGTTATTATTTTTTTTATAATAATTATGCGTAACGCTGAAAGTGGCTTATATGACGATAATTTATCTTGTTTGTATCTAATGTTCCGATATAAATAGCTAAAAAGAAGAGTGCGAATTTATTATTGAACCTTATTAGGCGCGTGCAGTGTGTGGGTAGTCATATCCTCACGGCACTCGCACATTTAAAACTTGGTATTTTTGTTAATGGTTTAATTTTAAGGGGAAAAATAAAATGAACAATTTAAATGCCATTATATTAAGCAGCGCGTGCGTATTGCTTCTCTCCGCCTGTGCAGGTAACAAAAACACCCCAAAAGAGAGGGTTTCAGCAGCCAGCGTCAGTAACGCCAACGCGCCACAGGGCGTGGCGGCAGAGCGCAAATCGCCCTTTTTCGATGGGATCGTTATTGCATCAACTAACAATGCCTGTATCGACAAATTTAACTTCATTCGCGGCACGGACACCTCTACCTATAAAAACTACTCTGATGACTATTCAAAAATAGGCGAAGGCTACAAATTTCTGAATATTAATAAAAACATCATGGGTAAAGAGGCGAAAGAGATCTACACCATGCAGCTCGATCTCAAGCTGGATACCCTGTGCGCGAAGGCGCACTACACGAGTTACCAAATCGTTAAAGAAAAGATGCGCAACCTTGCCAATATCTGACAGAGGCATCGCCAATTTCTCTTTTAAACGCCGTTGTTAAAAACGGCTTTTTCGTGTTTTTCCTTGATGACGTAATAATGAAAACCAGACAACTTCCCGGCTGGAAGCGTGGTACCGCGTGGGGAATTATCGCGCTCCAGTTATTCAGCCCACTCTTTTTTCCCTTCACCTCCGCGGCGCAGGTAACGGAATATGCCGATTACCGCAGCATGGATGAAACCATGGCCGGGCTACAGGCGCTCATCAGCGAGCCCAGAATGTTATCCCACGCCATTTCACCGGCGGTTGCACCCCAGCCGCAAAATAATTCGCCTTTGCCAACGCTAAATATAGAGCCGCCGCCGGTTGAACCGACAGCGGCCGAGGCGTGGCTGGCACCGAAAGCGGCGCAGGCCGCGCAGCTACTGATCTCCGAAGATGTCAGCCGCTCAGCCTTTGCCTACGCCCGCAGCCTCGGCGAAGGGGTGATCAACCAACAGCTTAGCGACTGGATGGATCAAAAAGGGAGTGTCAGCGCGTCGCTGGACAGCAAAGGGAAGGTGAGCGGCGATCTGCTGCTGCCGCTGCTGGAGAGTGAACGACAACTGCTGTTCAGCCAGTGGGGGCTACGCAAAAGCGATGCGCGCAATATTGGCAACGTCGGGTTGGGCTACCGTCACCAGCTGGCAGGCGGCATGCTGGGCATCAATGCGTTTTACGACTATGACTACAGCGGCAAGAATGCGCGTCTTGGCATCGGTGGCGAAGCCTGGGCTGATTACCTGAAGCTCTCAGCCAACGCCTATTATGGCCTCACCGGCTGGCACGCCTCGACGCTAAAAGGCATGAAAGAGTATGACGAGCGCCCGGCGAATGGCATTGATGTTCGCCTCGACGGTTGGCTGCCTGCGCACCCGCAGTGGGGAGCAAAGCTGAAATATGAGCACTACTTCGGTAAAGGCATCGCCCTCACGCCTGCCAGCGGGCCGGGCGATCTGCAACATAACCCCTCTGCGGTCACGCTTGGGCTTAACTATACGCCGTTCCCGCTGCTGACCCTTTCCGGCGAGCGCACCTTTGGCGACAGCCAGGATACACGCCTTGATATGGCACTGAACTACCGCTTCGGTGTGCCGCTGTGGCGGCAGATTGCCAGCGACAATGTCGATCTGCACCGCAGCCTGATCGGCAGCAAATACGCCCTTGTCGATCGCAATTACGACATCGTGATGCAGTACCGCAAGCAGCCACTGGTGGTGCTCTCGCTGCCAAAGCAGCTCACCGCGGAAGCGGGCACGACGCTGACCATCCCGGTGACGATTAGCAAAGCGAAGTATGGCCTTGAGCGCATTGAGTGGAGCGCCTCGGCGAACTTTGCCGCCAACGGCGGCAGCTGGCAGCAACCGGCATTGACCGCACTCCATGTGCAGGTTCCGGCCTATCGCACCACGCGCAGCGAAGCCGCCAGTGCCGCGCAGGAGTATGTGCTGACCGCAGTTGGCGTTGATAAAAACGGCAACCGCGCCACGCCTGCGACCACCACCCTCCGCGTGATGCGCGCCAGCGAAACGGTCGCGCCAATCGCCCTGACGCCCACCGCACCGCAGCTGGCTGATAACCAGCAGGCCTTTACCCTGACGGCAAGCGTGGTGAAGGAGGGCCAGCCGGTCGCCGGGCAGCGCGTCACATTCCATATTGCTCAGCTTGCCGACAGCACAGGTAAACCGGCGGCCACGCTGTTTAACAACCAGGGGCAGGATACTATCTCGCTCAGCGCGGTGAGCGACAGCCAGGGTCTGGCGACGGTGAAGCTGAAGAGCCGCGTTGCGGGTGAAGGCGTGGTCTCCGCCACGTTACGCAATGGTAACAGCAGCAGCGTGCGGGTAATGTTTATCGCCGATACCGCCACCGCCACGCTTTCCGCGTTCGACATTATGACTGATAACGCGCTGGCGGATGGAAAGCAGGCCAATGCGGTGCGTGCAACGGTTACTGACCGCTATGGCAACCCGCTGGCGAACTACGCGGTGGGCTTCTCGGCGGATAACGGCGCGACGCTGATTGGCGGCAATGCGGTGCTGACCGATGCCCGTGGTCAGGCGACACTACTACTGACGCATACGCGCGCGGTGGCGACGCAGATTACCGCGACGGTTAATGGCCAGGCGCTGACGCAAACCGTTAACTTCAGCGTCGATCGCCAGAGCGCCCGCTTTATCGAGAGCCGCGTGGCGCAAGATGCGCTGGCCAATGGCCAGGCGGGCAGCGTTATGACGGTCAGGATCGCTGATGCGTTTGGCAACCCGGTACCGGGCATGGCGATACAGTTTATTCCCGACAGCCCGGTCAGCGTTCTGCCCGCGCAGGCGCTAACCGATGCGCAAGGCGTAGCGCAAACCACCTTAACCAGCCGCCGGGCGGGAACCTTTAACGCCACGGCGAAACTGGTTGGCACGCCGCAGGCCGCGCAGGTGAGCACCCGCTTTATTGCTGACAGCACCACCGCGCAACTGCCCAATGAAAACCTGCTTATCTCGCCCGATGGCGCGATCGCTAACGGGATTGCGCCGAATGGCGTCACGGCCACCGTTGTTGACGCCAATGACAACCCGATCCCCGGTGTTACCGTCAACTTTAGCGTGTCGCCAGGCGCAACCCTTGCCGCGACGACCGCCATTACCGGGCCGGATGGGCAGGCGCAAACTACGGTGGTTAGCGATATTGCTGGCCTCTACACGGTGACCGCGACGGTAAACGGCAGCACCCTGAGCAAATCGACGCTGTTCATTGCCGATGTGGTCACGGCGCAAATCTCCGATGCCAACCTGGTGGTGGAGAGCAATGGCGCGGTGGCGAACGGCAATGCGGTCAATAGCCTCTCGGCAACGGTGACCGATGTGAAGGGGAACCGGCTGAGCGGAATCACCGTTGATTTCACCGTCAGCGCGGGCGCAGTCCTGACCCGCACACAGGGCGTGAGCAATCTGGATGGTCAGGTAACCACCAGCGTTAACAGCCTGCGCGCCGGACGATTTACCGTAACGGCTCGCGTGGCGGGAACCTCGGCCAGTAAAGCGGTCGACTTTATCGGCGATATCTCGACCGCTGCGCTGGCGAGCGTCACGCTGGAGGGATCAACCACTGATAAAACCGCCAACGGCACAGACAGCTTTACCTTCCATGCGCGGGTCAAGGACGTCAATAACAACCCGGTCAGCGGCGCGACGGTGCAGTGGTTACAGGATAAAGGCGTTGCCGCCACCATCAACAGCCTGAGCGTGACTAACGATGAGGGGATCGCCGTCGCTCTGCTTGAGAGCACCACGACAGATGTGATGAATGTGCAGGTTTCCGCGTCGCTTAATAACGAGGCCAGCATTGATGCGGACAAAACGGTGAGTTTCCATCCGCAGCAGGTCAACCTGCGCGGCGGAGTGTGGGGAGCCCAGGCGGTATGGGGCTATAGTAACCCTGCACCGGTTGTCGTGCCCGGCGCTGAGATCAAACTCTTTCATAGCAAAGGCGACGCGCAGCCGGTCTACTCCACCCAGGCCAACAGTAACGGCAGCTACAGCCTCGATGTCTTATCAGGGAGCTACTATGTTGAAGTCACCGCGCCGGACTACTTCCCGTTGCAAACCACGATTACGGTCGTCAGAGGAACACTCTTTGCCCAGGATTTCACCCTGACGCATCGCCTGAAGGGCGCAGTGGCGAAGATTGTCGTCAGCTGGAACGCCACACCGGCGAATCTCGACGCGCACCTGATTGTGCCGCCCAAAGCGAGTAATCCCGGCGGTGCAAGGCAGCATGTCTACTATATGACGACGCACCCGGTCGGCGCAGAAGCGGGGCTGGAGAATGACGTGCGCAATGGCTATGGCCCGGAAACCGTCTCGATTGGCAATTTCCACCCCGGTGCGTACTGTTACTCAGTACACAACAGCCAACCGGCAACCGGCCCGCTGATGACGGGAGCAAAGGTGACGCTCTCCCTGTCGGATGGCCGCAGCTGGAACTGGGCGGTGGAAAACGCCAGCGGCTCGCAGCGCAATACGCTGTGGCACGTCTTCAAACTGAACGTTGACCCGCAGGGCAGCGTGAGTGTCGAAACCGTCGGCACCACCTCCTCCGGCCCGCCGTATAAATTTGATGGCTGTTAATCTCAGCAAGCCCTGCCGTAACTGGCGGGGCTTTTTGGCAATTTTCCGCTGATTTATCTGAGCTGCGATGGCGGCATTTTTCTTTTAGTCATCTTTTTAGTATAAGGTTTAGACACGGACGAACCGCGTCCAGCTCATTGATTACGGGGAATAACATGTCGGTAAAATATTTGGCGGGAATGGTTGGCGCAGCGTTTCTGTTGGCGGGTTGCAGCAGCAGCAATGATCTCACCGCTGGCGGCCAGAACGTGCGTTTTGTGGAAGATAAGCCCGCCGCGCAGTGCAAGTATCTTGGCACCGCCAGCGGCAAGCAGAGCAACTGGCTCTCTGGCCAGCACGGCGAAGAGGGCGGCTCAATGCGCGGCGCGGCAAATGCCCTGCGCAACCAGGCTGCCGCTATGGGCGGCAACGTGCTCTACAACGTAAGCAGCCCGACGCAGGGCGTGCTGTCGAGCTTTGTGCCGACCGCCAGCGAAATGAACGCCCAGGTTTACAAGTGCCCTAACTGATCCTTTCCCTTCTGCCCGCCAGCGATGGCGGGCGCGCTGCAATAGCTACTATTTTCCCGCACTCTGTTATTTATTCCCTGCTTGTAAATAAGACGATTATAATTTTCCTGCTAATTAAATTTCGCCTCTCTGAATATTAAGTTTTCTTAATCTTGGCGCTTTATTTAATTATATTTTTCTCTGTTTTGTCTTTTTTTAGAAAAGAGGATATATCGCGATAAAGTAATATTTTTCGCTGCCGATACTCACTTCAGGACAAAACGCGAAGGAGTGTAAAAAAACAATATTATTTCTTGCATGAAGTGTCGGGAGTTACCAATGAATATTACAAAGAGGTTGTTACTTGCCTTCTCGTTATTGATCTTAAGCCTTATCGGCACAAACCTGATTGCGATATTTTCCTTATCGAAACTGGGTGAGTCGCAAACGAACTTTAAAGAAAATACCTTACCCAGCCTCGACATGATGAACAAAGAGATGCTGAAAGTGCTGACGATCCGCGGCCAGCTCTTCGTTCACGGTCTGACTGAAGAACCTGCCGGGATGGCGGAAATCAAACAGAACGCATTAAAGTTGTATGACGACGTTTACGCCATGCACCAGGGTTACATTAAAGATCTCGTTTCCGATCAACACGATCAGGATATGTCAAATAAAACGCTGGGCGATTTAGAAAAGTTTCGCGCAGTGATGGATCAATTTTTCAAAGTCTCAGAAAGTAATGACCGTGCTGCCATTATTCAGGCGATGCGTAAAGGCGGGCCGGTTGCCGACAGTATTGCCATATTAATTAACGACTTTACTGAACAGGTTGCTTATAACGGCAAGCTGGTAAATGACGCCGTCTCTGCTAACTCCAGCTTAATTAACCGCTCGATGGTTTTATCCATTAGCGCCACGCTGGTCGCGACGCTGGTTCTCGGTCTGTTTGGTCTCTTTACCGTGCTTAACATCAAGCGTCGTCTTAACGATATGCGCGATGGCATGGAAAATATCAGCGAGAAACTGGATCTGAGCCAGGCGCTGACAACCGGGCGGATGGATGAGATTGGCCGTGCGGTCGCCGCGTTTAACCTGCTGGTTGAGCGTGTCTCTGAATCGCTGAAGATGGTGCGCGCCGCTTCAAGCTCGGTGAATACCGCAGCGAACGAGATTGCGTTAGGCAATAACGAACTCTCAGCACGTACTGAACAGCAGTCGGCAGCAGTTGTTGAAACGGCCGCCAGTATGGAAGAACTCAGCTCGACGGTGAAACAGAACGCTGAGAACGCCCATCAGGCGAGCCAGCTGGCGATTACTGCTTCTGATACCGCGGCACAGGGCGGCACCGTGGTCAGCGTGGCGGTAAACCGCATGAAAGACATTATGGAGAGCTCAAAACGCATCTCTGAAATCACCTCGGTGATTAACGGCATCGCCTTCCAGACCAATATCCTCGCGCTTAACGCGGCGGTAGAAGCAGCAAGGGCAGGGGATCAGGGCCGCGGCTTTGCGGTGGTAGCGGGTGAAGTTCGCTCTCTGGCCCAGCGCAGCGCGCAGGCAGCCAAAGAGATTGAAACCTTAATCAGCGAATCGGTGAACTATGTGCAGGAGGGTTCCCGTCAGGTGGATTTGGCTGGTGAAACCATGAGCGGCATCGTTAACTCCGTGATGCAGGTGAAGGATTTGATGCAGGAGATCGCCGCCGCCTCTGATGAGCAGAACCGTGGCATCGGGCAGATTGCGCAGGCGATGTCTGAAATGGATACCACGACCCAGCAGAACGCCTCGCTGGTACAGGAGTCCTCGGCGGCAGCGGGTAGCCTTGAAGAGCAGGCCACGAAACTGCAGCAGCTGGTGGATGTGTTCCGTTTACCGGGCCAGCAGCCGGCTCGCGCCAGCGCCAGCACCGTGAAAGCACCCGTACAGCGTGCGCGTCTGGCACCTGCCGGCGCCGCCGATGAGGGCTGGGAGACCTTTTAAAGTTCCGACACGCGCTTGTATCCCGTGCAAGCGCTTTTTTCACGGTCGCGTTGCGTATTTCGCGACCGTGCTTTTTTTACTGTTGACGCAGTTGTAGATCCAGCGGCGTTTTACTCGGCTCACCGCCAATCTCCCGCGCCAGCTTCGGCACCATATACCCCGACACCAGCGTCAGCAGCTCACGCATAATCTCCCGCGCCGTTTCATCACTCACCATAAAATGCGCCGCGCCCTCTACCCGATCCAGCACATGCAGATAGTAAGGCAGCACGCCCGCGTCGAATAAGGCGTTGCTGAGATCCGCCAGCGTCTGCGCATTGTCATTTACGCCGCGCAGCAGCACGCTCTGGTTGAGCAGCGTGACGCCCGCCTGGCGCAGTTGCGCCATTGCTGCGCGGAAATCGTCGCCAATCTCCTGCGCGTGGTTGATATGGTTCACCAGCAAAATTTGCAGCGAGGAGCGGGCGAAACGGGCAACCAGCGTATCGGTGATACGCGCCGGGATCACAATCGGCAAGCGGCTATGGATGCGCAGGCGCTTAAGGTGTGGAATGGCTTCCAGTTGCGCGATCAACCACTCAAGCTCGTGATCTTTGGCCATCAGCGGATCGCCGCCGGAGAAGATGATCTCATCCAGCTCCGGATGCGCGGCAATATAGTCCAGCGCGCCCTGCCAGTTCCGCTTGTTGCCCTGATTATCGGCATACGGGAAGTGGCGACGGAAACAGTAGCGGCAATTTACCGCACAGCCGCCCTTGACCAACAGCAGCGCGCGGTTGCGGTATTTGTGCAGCAGACCTGGCACTACGCTGCTCTGCTCATCCAGCGGATCGGTGCTGTAACCCGGTGCGGAGATAAACTCTTCGCTGGTGGTAAGTACCTGACGCAGAAGCGGATCGTTAACATCGCCTTTGCGCATGCGCGCGACAAACGCCCGCGGCACCCGCAGCGGGAAAAGCCGCTTTGCTTCGCGTCCGCGCAGCAGGGCTTCATCAGGTTCTATATTTAAAATATGTAGCAGTTCATCGGGATCGGTGATTACATCGGCAAGTTGCAATAACCAATCTTCTCTGGAAGGGGATTTTAGGGTTACAATGTGTGCCATTTTTTTGGCTAAGCTACCAGTTAACAATTTCAGAGGGCCTTATGGCGACTTACTATAGCAACGATTTTCGTGCCGGTCTTAAAATCATGATGGACGGCGAACCGTACGCGGTTGAGGCCAGCGAATTCGTGAAACCGGGCAAAGGCCAGGCGTTCGCACGCGTTAAACTGCGTCGTCTGCTGACCGGTACCCGCGTTGAGAAAACCTTCAAGTCTACCGACTCGGCTGAAGGCGCGGACGTTGTGGATATGAACCTGACTTACCTCTACAACGACGGTGAGTTCTGGCACTTCATGAACAACGAAACTTTTGAGCAGCTCTCCGCTGATAAAAAAGCGATTGGCGACAGCGAAAAATGGCTGCTGGATCAGGCCGAGTGCATCGTGACGCTGTGGAACGGCCAGCCGATCTCCGTCACGCCGCCGAACTTCGTTGAACTGGAAATCGTTGATACCGATCCAGGCCTGAAAGGTGATACCGCAGGTACCGGCGGCAAACCGGCTACCCTGAGCACCGGCGCTGTGGTTAAAGTGCCGCTGTTCGTACAGGTTGGCGAAGTGATCAAAGTTGATACCCGCTCCGGCGAATATGTATCTCGCGTGAAGTAATGCGCGCAACCGCGGCGTAGCGCTCTGCTGCGTCGCGGGTTCGTTGAGGCCCGGATGATGAAACGTCTCGCAAAACTCCTCTCCCTGCTGCTTATCAGCTGCGCACTGCTCGCAGGCTGCAATACCGCGCGCGGTATCGGCGAAGATGTGCAGACGCTGGGTCATATCATTTCGCACGCCGCCAGCTAATAACTTCCTTTCGTCTTAAAAATCCGCTTTTTTCCCGTCGCTTTTCGGGAATTTGTCTATGCTTAAGTGGCTATACACAAACGATATTGACAATAAAAGGAAGATATTATGGTTAAGAAGACATTTGTTGCGATCTTTTCTGTACTGGTTCTTTCATCCGTGCTGACGGCGTGTAACACCACCCGTGGCGTCGGCGAAGATATCTCCGATGGCGGTAGCGCAATTTCTGGCGCTGCGACCAAAGCACAACAGTGATGACTGCCGGTACGGCCTGTGCCGTACCGTTAGTTTGCCTCTGGTAGTGACAAAAACGGCGTAAAGCGGTTTCCCATCCCCAATTTCATGCGAATGTTTCTTTTGTAGGTATAAACGGTTTTCCCGTTGATCCTCATGTTTGCTGCGATTGCTGCGTTATCTCTGCCTTCCATCCACAGGGTTAATACTTTCTCTTCCTGACGCGTTAGTAGCGGCGTCACGACTCGCCGTGACTGCCTGACCGGGCGCGCCTGCATCATGTTATCAATGGCCTGCGCCACTTTTTCCAGCGGATCCGTCTTTTGCAGGATCGCCGCAATCGGAAATTGCGCGCAAAACGCCGACAGCTGTGTGTCGTGGCCCGACTCCAGCAGCATCACCTGGCAGGATGCGCCGCATACCGAGAAGAGCGAAGCAAGTTGTTGAATATGATGAATTTCATCTTTAAAACTGTGTAAATCAATAATCACCAGATCCGGCTGCCACTGGACAATATGCTCTTTCGCCAGCATCAAATTATGCAGAGCGGTGACAAGGAAAGAGGCGGGAAACAGATCGGTTTGATTGAGCCAGGATTCCATCCCTGAACGGGTGAAGTAACAGCGGTCAATCACAAGCATTTTGAACATATTTTTCTTCGCAGTCAGAGTAGGGCGCACGGCTTCCTGAATCCAGGAAAGCGATTCATCATATTCGCTGGATATGATGAATAAATGCCTGAATTCCGCTGCGAAGAGGGGCTATTTCTTGCTTTAACTTCCTGAAACTGAATGGGGGTTTGTGGGGTTGAAATCCTCAGGTAAAGAAGGGAAAATCTGACACTCATCACCTGGCTGGCGGGACGACCCGACAGCGTCAATTTTAATTCGGGGACGGCCCCGTACTGGAGCCAACCATGTCCTGGTTTATTCTCGTCATCGCCGGTCTTCTTGAAGTCGTCTGGGCTATCGGCCTTAAATATACCCACGGTTTTACCCGCATCACTCCCAGTATTATTACCGTCGTGGCGATGCTTATTAGCGTCGTGCTGCTTTCATGGGCAATGAAAACCCTGCCGGTCGGTACCGCTTATGCGGTCTGGACCGGCATTGGCGCCGTTGGCGCGGCGATCGCCGGGATTATATTACTCGGCGAGTCCGCAAGCCTGGCGCGTATCGTTAGCCTCTGTCTGATTGTGGCCGGAATTATTGGCTTAAAAATCAGCGCCCATTAATGGGGCTGATCGACCCAGATTAGCTTGTTCACTTCGAAGCCCTGGCGGGTCGCTTCTGCCAGCATCTTCTCTTTCACGTCGGCCGAAATGGTCGGCGTGCGGGAGAGGATCCACAGATAGTCGCGATCCGGGCCGCAAATCAGCGCATGGCGATACTCTTTATCCAGCGAGATGATGTTGTAGCCGCCATAGAACGGGCCAAAAAATGAGACCTTCAGCGACGCGGTGCGCGGGTCGCCGGTGAAGTAGGCTTTGCCGACCGACTCCTGCCATTTGCCGCGATCCGGGTTATAACCCCGGTTGACAACGGTTAAGCCGCCATCGTCGCGCAGGCTGTAGGTCGCGGTGACGCGCTCCAGACCACGCTCAAAGCGGTGATCGAAGCGGGCGATCTCGTACCATTTCCCTAAGTAGCGTTGCGTATCGAAATTCTGCACCACGGTAACGCCTTTTGGCGGTGTGGGCGTGCTGCAGGCCGTGACTAAAAAAGCAGCGGTGACCGCTGCGAAGATAGGCAGTAAACGCATGGTATTCTCCCTCCTGGCTTTTACGTAAGTGTAGAAGATGGCGGGAAATTTGCTCTCCTGCGCATGCAGGAGAGCAACAGGTTTTACAGGAAAATCACGCCGACTAACGCAACGACAGTGATAATCGCTGCGAGGCCGTAGAAAATCCATTTGCCCTGGGGCAGATGCACTTTCAAATCATGCATCATGTGGTGGATGCGGTGCAGACCGCACCAGACCGGCAGCACAATCATCAGGAAGAGAAAAGCGCGGCCAATGAAGCTCTGGGCAAAGGCGATAACGCGCTCATAGCTCAGCGCCTCGCCGGGGAAGAGACCGAGCGGCAGCAGCAGGCCGACCAGCAGGATCATCACCGGCGCGAAGATGGCGCTCCACATACCGCCTGCGCCAAACAGCCCCCAGAACATCGGTTCGTCAGAACGTTTTGGATTTGGGTTAATCATCATCAATTCCTCACCAGAACAGGGCGATAAACAGCACAACCACCGTGACCACGGCAGCCACCACCCATAGCCCTTTTACCACCGGCTCTGGCCCCATTTTTTCGCCTTTCACAATGATCAGCGACGCTTTTGGTGCCAGATCGAACCAGGTTTTGGTATGCAACAGCGCGGCCGCCAGTGCGATCAGGTTGAGCAGCAGCACCACCGGGTTTTGCAGGAAAGCGACAAAGCCCATCCAGCTCTCCGGACCGTTTTTCAGCGCGAAAAGGCCATACAGCAGCTCAAGGCTGAACCACACCGCCGGGATCGCCGTCCCTTCGCGCAGCATATAGAAGCGATAAAACGGCAGGGTTTTCCACCAGCTTGACGGCATGGGGCGAACCCAGGCCTTACGTTTAGTCGTCATCATGCACTCCTTAGCGAGGTTTCAGGGTGGCGATAAGAAAGTCTTTCGAACTCTCAATCTTGCCCTGCTGAATGGCGGCGGCCGGGTCGACGTGCTTCGGACAGACTTCCGAGCAGTAGCCGACAAACGTACAACTCCACACGCCGTTCTGGCCGTTGAGTTGCGCCATGCGCTCTTGTTTGCCGTGGTCGCGGCTGTCGAGGTTATAGCGGTGCGCCAGCGTAATCGCCGCCGGGCCGATAAACTCCGGATTGAGGCCAAACTGCGGGCAGGCGGCATAGCAGAGGCCGCAGTTGATGCAGCCGGAGAACTGGTGATACTTCGCCATCTGCGCCGGGGTCTGCTTGCCCGGCCCCTGATCCGGCGTGCGCGTATTGCCGATGATATAGGGCTTAATCGCCTCAAGGCTCTCGATAAAGTGGGTCATATCAACCACCAGATCGCGCTCAATCGGGAAGTTCGCCAGCGCCTCGACTTTCAACCCTTTGGTGTAGTCACGCAGAAAGGTTTTGCAGGCCAGCTTCGGCACTTTGTTGACCATCATGCCGCAGGAGCCGCAAATCGCCATCCGGCACGACCAGCGATAGCTGAGATCGGGTGCGAGGTTATCTTTGATATACCCCAGCGCATCGAGCAGCGAGGTGGCTTCATCGTATGGCACGTCGTAGAAGGCGCTGTGCGGCGCGTTGTCGACCTCCGGGTTATAGCGCACCACTTCAATCTTCAGGTTCTTCATCTCAGACATTGTTCGTCTCCTTCTTCTCACCCGACTCCGCTTCTGCCCCATAGACGCGTTTCGCCGGTGGCAGCGTGGTGATTTTCACGTCGCTGTACTCGAGGCGGGTTGTACCGTCCGCTTCGCGGAACGCGAGCGTATGTTTGAGGAAGTTAACGTCATCGCGCTCGGTACAGCCTTCGTCGAGACGCTGATGGGCACCGCGCGACTCTTTGCGCGCCAGCGCCGAGTGGGCCATACATTCTGCAACGTTCAGGCCGTGGCCCAGCTCAAGGGTGTAGAGAATATCGGTGTTGAAGACGCTGGAGGTGTCGGTGATGCGTACCCGTTTGAAGCGCTCCTGTAGCTCAGCAAGCTTATCGACGGTTTTCTGCATCAGCTCTGGCGTACGGTAAATGCCACAGCCCTCTTCCATCGATTCGCCCATCTCATCGCGGATTTTCGCCCAGCTCTCGGTGCCGTTCTGATTCACCAGCGCCTTCAGACGCTGTTCAACATCGGCGGCCTGAGCGTTGAGCGCATCGTCATTTGCCGGGCTGGCCGTGGAGGCGCGTTCAACCGCCTGTTCGCCCGCCAGGCGGCCAAAGACCACCAGTTCCGCCAGCGAGTTAGAGCCAAGACGGTTAGCACCGTGCAGGCCGACCGAGGAGCACTCACCGACGGCAAACAGCCCGGCGATGCGCGATTCGCAATTCTGATCCGTCTCAATGCCGCCCATAGTGTAGTGCGCGGTCGGGCGCACCGGGATCGGCTCTTTGATCGGATCGACGCCGACATAGGCTTTTGCCAGCTCGCAAATAAAGGGCAGGCGCTCTTTGATCTTCTTCTCGCCAAGGTGGCGCAGATCGAGATGCACCACATCGCCGCGCGGCGTGGAGATGGTGTTGCCTTTGCGCCACTCGTGCCAGAAGGCCTGCGATACTTTGTCGCGCGGGCCAAGCTCCATATATTTGTTTTTCGGCTCGCCGAGCGGCGTTTCCGGCCCCATGCCGTAATCCTGCAAATAACGATAGCCGTTTTTGTTCACCAGGATACCGCCTTCGCCGCGGCAGCCCTCCGTCATCAGAATGCCGGAGCCGGGCAGGCCGGTCGGGTGATACTGCACAAACTCCATATCGCGCAGCGGCACGCCGTGCGCCAGCGCCATCCCCATACCGTCGCCGGTAACGATGCCGCCGTTGGTGTTATAGCGGTAAACACGACCTGCGCCGCCGGTGGCCATTACTACCGCATTAGCGCGGATCTGGATCAGCGTGCCTTCCATCATGTTCATCGCGACCAGGCCGCGCGCGTGGTTGTCATCCACCAGGATATCGAGCACGAAGTGTTCGTCGAAACGCTGAATTTGCGGGAACTGCAACGAGGTTTGAAACAGCGTATGCAGCATGTGGAAGCCGGTTTTATCGGCAGCGAACCAGGTGCGCTCGATCTTCATGCCGCCAAAGCGACGCACGTTGACCGTGCCGTCTTCGCGGCGGCTCCACGGGCAGCCCCACTGTTCAAGCTGGGTCATCTCCGTGGGGCAGTGATGGACAAAGTAGTCGACGACATCCTGTTCGCAAAGCCAGTCACCACCCGCCACGGTATCGTGGAAATGGTATTCGAAGCTGTCATGATCCTGGGCGACGGCGGCGGAACCGCCCTCGGCGGCAACGGTGTGGCTGCGCATGGGATAGACTTTTGAAATCAGTGCGATTTTAGCGTTGGGATGGGCTTGCGCCGCGGCAATCGCGGTGCGTAATCCTGCTCCGCCTGCGCCAATCACAGCGATATCGGCTTGAAAGGTTTGCACGACATTCCTCCAGATTATTGTTGTTCCGCAACGATAAGCCAGGTGCGCTTGCCTTCATTACGGAAGAGGTCCACTGCTCCTTTTGGGGTAGCGGGCAGTATATCCGTATTGACTGAGGGGAAATTTGACGTGTTCGAGTGTTTTGCTGTTCTTCGCCGTGATACGGCTTCCAGCTTGATCGATATCATCTCTAAATAGCTCATATCTATTTATTGACGAGGGCTATGAAAATTATTTGTGCAAAATTTGTCTAACCAGATCGATGCGGGTAGACTTCGTGCCCTTGTTAGAAATCGGAGAAAGAACCATGAGCGAGACGGCAACCTGGCAGCCGAGCGCATCCATCCCCAACTTATTGAAACGCGCGGCAATTATGGCGGAAATTCGCCGTTTCTTTGCCGACCGCGGCGTACTGGAGGTGGAGACGCCCTGTATGAGTCAGGCAACGGTGACCGATGTGCATCTGGTCCCGTTTGAAACCCGTTTTGTTGGCCCCGGCCACTCTCAGGGCCTCAATCTCTATCTGATGACCAGCCCCGAATACCATATGAAGCGCCTGCTGGCCGCGGGCTGTGGCCCGGTTTTCCAGCTCTGCCGCAGCTTCCGTAATGAAGAGATGGGGCGTCATCACAACCCTGAATTCACCATGCTCGAATGGTATCGTCCGCACTATGACATGTACCGTTTGATGAATGAGGTGGATGATTTGCTGCAACAGGTGCTCGAGTGCCCGGCAGCAGAATCACTCTCCTATCAGCAGGCGTTCCAGCGCTATCTGGAGGTCGATCCGCTTTCGGCGGATAAAGCCCAGTTGCGTGAAGTGGCGGCGAAGCTGGATCTGAGCAATATTGCCGATACGGAAGAGGATCGCGACACCCTGCTGCAACTGCTGTTCACCATGGGCGTGGAGCCGCAGATCGGTAAAGATCGTCCGACCTTTGTTTACCACTTCCCGGCAAGCCAGGCGGCGCTGGCGCAGATCAGCACCGAAGATCACCGCGTCGCGGAGCGGTTTGAGGTCTACTTCAAAGGCATTGAGCTGGCGAACGGCTTCCATGAGCTGACCGACGCCCGCGAGCAGCAGCAGCGCTTTGAGCAGGATAACCGCAAGCGCGCCGCGCGCGGATTGCCGCAGCAGCCGGTGGATGTCAATTTGCTGGAAGCGTTAAAAGCGGGCCTGCCGGACTGCTCCGGCGTCGCGCTGGGCGTTGACCGCCTGGTGATGCTGGCGCTGCAGGCTGAAACGCTGGCAGAAGTGATGGCGTTTAGCGTCGACCGGTCGTAACTGCCCGTTTGTGCCGGGTGGCAGCTACGCCTTACCCGGCCTGAAGAGTAACCCCTCCGCAGGCCGGATAAGCCGGCACTCAAAGAGTTACAGGCTGCCCGCCGGGCGGCTGCTTCTCCCCGCTGAAGACAACGTTTTGGCCGCGCGTTTACCGTCGAGGCTCTCAAGGCGCATCTGGAACGGCGGGAAGGGCAGGTCGATGCCGTGTTCACGGAAGCCCGCCAGAATAAGCTGGTGGATTTCGTGGCGCAGCGGCATGCGATGGCCCATCTCAGCCGCGTAGATGCGCAGCTCAAACAGCTGCAGCCCGTGCTGCAAATCGACCAGGAACACTTCCGGCGGCGGGTTATCAATTACCAGCGAACAGCGCTCAGCAGCGGTGTAAAGGATCTGCGTCACCTCTTCGCTATTGGCATCGACCGGCGCGGGCACTGTTAACACCACGCGCGTGACAGAGTCCGAGAGCGACCAGTTAATAAACTGCTCGGTGATAAAGGCCTTATTCGGCACGATGATCTCTTTGCGATCCCAGTCGCTGATGGTGGTCGCGCGGGTATTGATCTTGGTAATGCTGCCAGTCAAATCGCGGATCGTTACCGTATCGCCGATACGGATCGGCTTCTCAAACAGGATGATCAGGCCTGAGATAAAGTTGGCGAAGATCTCCTGTAGACCAAACCCGAGACCAACACCGAGCGCGGCCACCAGCCACTGTAACTTCGACCACTCAATACCAATCATCGAGAAGCCCACCAGCCCGCCAAACAGCATCAGCAGATATTTGGTGATGGTGGTGATGGCGTAACCTGTCCCCGGCGTCAGCTCAAGGTGCTGCAACAGCGCCAGCTCAAGCAAAGCAGGAAGGTTGCGCACCAGCTGGGTGGTGATAATAAACACCAGGATGGCAATCAGCACCGCGCCGAGGGTAATCGGCTCCAGGCTCTCGACGCCCTGTACCGTTGAGGTGACATCCCACAGCGGAATGTTCTCAAGGAAGCCAAAGGCAGAGTGGATCTCAGACCAGAGGAAGATCACCGACAGCAGGGCGATAAGCATCAGGATCGAGCGCACCAGGCGCAGGGACTGCACGCTGATGGCGTCGAGATCGACTTCCTGCTCATCAATTTCGGCGGTGCCTTCGGTGCTGAGCTGATGGGCGGCATCCTCTTCGCCGCGTGCGCGCTGCGCGAGTATTTCCGCGCGGCGGTGGCGTGCGCGCTCGAAGGCCAGACGGCGACGCTGGATAAACATCCAACGGCGAATAATGTGATAAACCACCAGCAGCAGGAACCAGATAGCAACGGAGGTTTCCAGCCTTGCCAGCAGCGCCTGCGCGGTTGCCAGATAACCGACCGCGGCGGCAAGAATCGCCGACAGCGGGGCGCAGAGCAGCAGGTTCCACAGCAGATGGTTAGCCATATTGTCGCCGTTGCCGCTCTTATCGACATACAGCGGAATACCGGCGCGTTTCAGGCTGAGAGTGACAATCGCCAGCGCACCGCAAATCAGGATAAAGCAGAGCCGACCGAGCGAGCCGGAAAATTCCCGGTCGTTCAGGTTATCGAACATAATCAGCGCCATGATCAGCGGCACGATAAAGCCGATGCTCATCAGGTAGTAACGTAACCCGCGCGCCACGCGGTTTCGCGGCCAGCCGAAGTGGACGACAAACAGCCCGGTTGGCCGGGCGAAGGTCGCACAGATCATCACTGCCCACAGCAGCGGCACGGTGGCGGTGACGCCATCGCCAATCGCTACCGCCAGCGGATAGGGCCACGCCTCCTGCAAACAGTAGCCGAGCGTTGCCCACAGCACCGGCAAAGGTGACGCCACCAGAATGGACCAGAAGACGGTGCGCATGGTGAGCCAGAAGTGATCCTGGGTCACTTTGCCCACGCGGGCGCTGGAGCGCTCCAGGAAGCGGGTGAAGTGGCGACGTGAGTAAATACTTACCCCTACCAGAATCAGCGCGCCAAACAGCGGGAAGAGCGTCTCTTTGCTGGTCAGCACCATCGCGCTGGCTTTGCCGAGCTGGCTGATGGTGTTCAGCGACAGCAGGCGGCGCAGATCCTGCACAATCTCAAGCGGCCAGGAGAAGCCCATCGGGCTGACATCCGCCGTCCAGAAGAGGTAGCGGTGAGTCGCCTCATTCACCTCTTTTAACGCATCTTCAAGCTGGCTATTGGAAACTTTGAGTTTGGTCAGCTCCAGAATCAGCGTATCGCCGCCCTGCAACAGCGAATTGAGCAGTTCGCGCTGCGTGCGCAGCTGGGCTTCGAGAATACGGTTTTGCTCAGCGGTCAGAACCTTGCCATCCGCCTGGCGAATCTGTCGCAGCTGCGGCTGCTTATTGAGCAGATCTTCATAACGCATGCGGTGCACGCGCAGCTGCGCCATTTCGGTATCCAGCTGCTGCGGTTTCGGCATCTCCGGCAGACGAGCCACCTGCGCGCGCAGCGCTTCGCCGAGCATATTCGATGCGCCGAGCCACTGGGACTGCTCGCGCAGGGTATTGAGCGCCTGGCGCACCTGTAGCGTTTGCCCGGTTGCCTGGCGCTGCTGTGAAGCGACCAGATCCATACGCTGCGCCTGCTGGTTCAGCGCCTGGGAGAGTTCACGGTTGATACGGAACTGCTCAACGATGTTGGCGGGCAGGTTCGCACTGTTCTCAGCCAGCATCTCCGTGCTCTCCAGCGCCTGCTCGGCTTCGCGCTGACGCTGGCTGTTGAGTTGGTTACGCAGTGCCTGCAGATAAGCATCCAGCCGCTCGCTCTGCTTTTGCGCCAGCTCTGAGCGCATACGCGCCAGCTCCTGGCGGTTATTGGCTGAAAGCTGCGCCAGCTCTAATTCATCAACCACTGCTTTCAGCTTTGCCGACTCTGCCTGGGCGGCAAAATTTTGCGCCTGGGCAAGGGCCGAGTTGCTGGTTTGCGCCCCGAGGCGACGCTCCACTTCCGTTACCTGGCGGCGGGCGTCGGTTTGCTGCTGGGGAAGCTGGCTTAAGGAGTCGCTGATCTCCCGTGCGCGCTCCTGCTCCTGCTGCGCCTGGCGCGTCTTCTCCAGCAACTGGCTGCTGACTTGCAGAATCTCCTGGTTGAGCGCATCGCTGCTCATGCCGGGTGACACAGAAGGGGGATCGTCGCGCAGATTATCGAGCTGGGCGCGAAGGGTGCGGGAAAGTTTGGGGAAGTTGTCGATCACGTCCTGATACTGCTGGGCGCGTTCAAGGGAGCCTTTACGCTCGTCCAGCGCGTTCAACGCGCCTTGTAATGTCTCTACAATTTCCGCCTGGTCCGGCGTGTTTTTCGCCGCTTTGGCTTGCTCCAGCTCCTGGGCAATTTGACGGGCATCGGGAGCCGTTGCGGCAACGGCTCCCTGGCTGAGGCACCAGGCCATCAGAAAAGCGATAATCAGGCGCACTGCAGTCTCCCTGGGGTGAGGCTTAAACGTCTTCTTTAGCGTCGTCGACCAGCGGGTTGGCGTCATGTTCCGCTTTAATTTCTTCTTCCGGCAGCGGTGCAGGCTCCTGCGCATCAACCGGGACAAACGGCTCGGTGGAGAGCGCCAGCGGCTGGCCGATTTTGGTCACAGAGAGGCTGCGTAAGGCGTCAACCAGCTGCACTTTACCCGGCGCAAACAGGTTGATAACGGTAGAACCGAGCTTAAAGCGGCCCATCTCCTGGCCCTTCAGCAGCGCGACCGCGCCTTCGCTTTCGCCTTCCGGGAAGGTCCAGCGTTTAATGATCCCTTCGCGCGGCGGCGTGACGGTGCCTGCCCAGACGGTTTCGATGCTGCCAACAATGGTCGCGCCGACAAGAATTTGCGCCATCGGGCCAAACTCAGTGTCGAACAGGCAGATAACGCGCTCGTTACGGGCGAAGAGGTTAGGTACGTTCTGCGCCGTTAAGTGGTTAACGGAGAAGAGGTCGCCCGGCACATAGATCATTTCGCGCAGGATGCCGTTGCACGGCATATGCACGCGGTGGTAGTCGCGCGGTGAAAGATAGGTGGTGACAAAGCTACCGTTACGGAACAGATCCGCCATCAGGTAGTTGCCTGCCAGCAGCGCTTCGAGGCTGTAGTTATGGCCTTTAGCCTGCAGGATTTTGTCATTGTCGATGGCGCCAAGCTGGCTGATTACGCCATCCGCCGGCATGACCAGCACGTTCGGATCGGTATTAAGCGGGCGCACCTCGTCGCGCAGCGGGCGCACGAAGAATTCGTTAAAAGAGCGGTAGCTGGCGGTATCCGGCTTCTGCGCCTCTTTCATATCGACCTTGTAGTATTTCACGAACAGATCGATAACCAGTTTGGTCAGCCAGCCTGCACGTTTGCTTGCGCCCCAGCCCGCCAGGCGAGTGAGCCACAGTTTCGGCAGAATGTATTGAAGCGAAAGTTTGAATGAGTTTAACAAGGTAGCCTCCAGGCCATTGTTTACTGTCGTTCCTGACCCGACGCGCGGCGTCGGAGTCTTAAAATGGGGGACGATTCTAACGACGCTTAGCTTAGTTGTCAGTCATCTGATTCAGAAAAGCTTTTACGCGTCTTTACCTGCGACATGCTTTCGAGAATGCGGTGATAATTTTCGAAGCGGCTCTCCGCGATTTTGCCGTTCTCTACCGCTTCGCGGATCGCACAACCGGGATCGGTATCGTGCTTGCAGTCGCGATATTTGCAGTGACCGAGATAATCATGGAATTCGACAAAACCGTGGGTGATTTGTTCCGGTTCGAGATGCCAGAGGCCAAACTCGCGCACGCCCGGAGAATCAATCACATCGCCGCCCTGCGGGAAGTGGTAGAGGCGCGCGGCGGTGGTGGTGTGCTGGCCCAAACCTGATACGTCAGAGACGTCATTAGTGAGGATCTGCTCCTCGTTGAGGCCGAGCAGCGCATTGAGCAGACTCGATTTGCCGACGCCGGACTGGCCAGCAAAGATGCTGATGCGATCGGTCAATGCTGCGATCAGCGGATCAAGGCCATCTTTCGCATGGCTGGAGACCATCAATACGCGGTAGCCAATATGACGATAGATATCCATCTGCTCGTTAACGAACGCCAGGCCCTCTTCATCGAGCAGGTCGGTTTTATTCAGCACCAGCAGCGGTTCAACGTCCAGCGCTTCGCAGGCCACCAGATAGCGGTCAATAATGTTGAGTGAGAGTTCTGGCAGGATCGCCGAGACGATAACGATTTGATCGATATTGGCGGCGATAGGTTTAACGCCATCGTAGAAATCCGGGCGCGTCAGCACCGAGGTACGCTCGTGCACCGCTTCGACGATCCCCTTCACGTTGACGCCTTCTGCGGCCGCTTTGCCTGGCCGCCAGACCACGCGATCGCCGGTGACCAGCGAGCGGATAGTGCGGCGAATGTTGCAGCGATGCACGTCGCCGTCGGCGGATTCTACATCGGCATGCATACCAAAGCGGCTAATGACCACCCCTTCGGCCGTTTCGCCAAACAGGTTGTCATCGTAGTCGGGTTTCTCCGTCGAGGTTTTCAGTCGGCGCTCATGGTTCGCTTTAACGCGGCGCTGCTGTCCCTTGGAGAGTTTATTTTTACTCAATCGTGCTGGCTCCTGGTCGCCCCGGATGGGCAAAACCTCTATGATACACTCAATTCTGGATGAATATAGTGACGCGATAAGGGTGGAAAATAGCATGAGCGCAAATGAAAACAACCTCATTTGGATTGATCTCGAAATGACGGGCTTAGATCCCGAGCGCGATCGCATTATTGAGATCGCGACACTGGTGACCGACGCCAACCTCAATATCCTGGCGGAAGGGCCGGTGATGGCAGTGCATCAATCCGACGCGCAGCTGGCGTTGATGGATGAGTGGAACGTGCGAACCCACACCGGCAGCGGCCTGGTTGAACGCGTTAAAGCGAGCACCTTTGACGATCGCGCAGCAGAGCTGGCGACAATTGAGTTTCTGAAAGAGTGGGTACCGGCCGGTAAATCGCCCATTTGCGGCAACAGCATCGGCCAGGATCGCCGTTTCCTGTTTAAGTACATGCCGGAGCTGGAAGCCTACTTCCACTATCGCTATCTGGATGTCAGCACCCTGAAAGAGCTGGCGCGCCGCTGGAAACCGGAAGTGCTGACCGGCCTGAAAAAGCAGAATACTCACCAGGCGCTGGATGATATCCGCGAATCGGTGGCGGAGCTGGCTTACTACCGCGAACATTTTATTAAACTGTAAGCGTCTGCGTGTGCAGAGCCGATATGTCGTTTTCGGCTCTGCAAACCAGTGCTGGCGCGGTTTTGCTGCAAAAATGCGCGTTTTGTCGATTAAATCGGCAGTTAAACAAAAAAAACGAAAATTTGCTTTCAGGGGCTTGCAGCAGGAATGATTTCTCGTATAATGCGCCTCCCGTGAAGACACAGAAATGTGAAACACGGCATCACGAAATTTCAGCGGTTAAATGCTTTAACCTGTTGAAATAGCGCTGATAAGCGGGAATAGCTCAGTTGGTAGAGCACGACCTTGCCAAGGTCGGGGTCGCG
>NZ_JACVUL010000011.1:0-162702 GCF_016516575.1 Kosakonia sp. S57
CTCGGCTACGAACCGAGCGGTCGGAGGTTCGAATCCTCCCGGATGCACCATATTCTGCGAAATACCAGTAAGTCTGTTTTCTCAGGGGTAGCGGGTCTAACCGCAAGCACCAGGGAAGATAGCGTTGCTTCAGCAACGACCCGAAGGGCGAGGCGAAGCCGAGTCATCCTCCCGGATGCACCATCTTGCTCAGTGTGATTGTGATAAACAGGGCACTGAATCTGCGTTGTAAATAAAGTTTTCCCGATGCATCCGTAGCTCAGCTGGATAGAGTACTCGGCTACGAACCGAGCGGTCGGAGGTTCGAATCCTCCCGGATGCACCATTCTCTGCGAGATAACAGCCAGTCTGTTTGCTCAGGGGTAGCGGGCCTAACCGCGAGTAACAGGGAGGATAGCGTTGCTTCAGCAACGACCCGAAGGGCGAGGCGAAGCCGAGTCATCCTCCCGGATGCACCATCTTTTACGAACTCATCAATAAACTCCTCTCTTATTCTTTCTGCTTAAAGCATCATCCTCAAAACTCCCACACTTTCGACGAAATTCTGCCCAAAATCATATTCCCTGAAGCTAATCTCGCGCTGGATGCGACAAAAAGCCTTGTTTACGTTAAAGTAAATGTTAGTTATCCGGTTTGTGAGAACATGATGTACGCACGTTACGCTGGTTTGATTTTTGATATGGATGGCACCATCCTGGATACTGAACCAACCCACCGCAAAGCCTGGTACGAGGTGCTGGCGCGTTACGGCATGCATTTTGACGAACAGGCAATGATAGCGCTGAACGGTTCGCCAACCTGGCGTCTCGCCGAGGTCATTATCGAAGCAAACCAGGCCGATCTTGATCCCCACTTACTTGCCCAAGAGAAAAACGCAGCCGTGAAAGCGATGCTGCTCGATTGCGTGCGCCCGTTACCGCTTATCGACGTGGTAAAAGCGTGGCACGGGCGTCGCCCGATGTCGGTTGGCACCGGAAGTGAAAGCGCCGTTGCTGAAGCGCTGCTGGCGCATCTCGGTCTGCGACACTATTTTGATGCGGTAATTGCCGCCGATCACGTTCAGCACCATAAACCCGCACCGGATACCTTTTTACTCTGCGCAAAACGTATGGGCGTGCAGCCGTCGCAGTGCGTGGTATTTGAAGATGCCGACTTCGGCCTGCAGGCGGCGCGTGCGGCCGGTATGGACGCTGTGGATGTCCGCATATTGTGAGCGATGCGCTACCGCTTCTTTCACTGTTCGCCAGCAGTTTTCTCAGTGCCACGATTTTACCGGGCAACTCAGAGGTGGTGTTGGTCGCTATGCTGTTGGCGAAAGTCAGCCAGCCCTGGTGGCTTGTTGTAATAGCAACAATGGGTAATAGCCTTGGAGGGCTGACTAACGTTATTCTTGGGCGCTTCTTCCCGCAGCGTAAAGCATCGCGCTGGCAGGAGAGGGCGACCGGCTGGCTCAAACGTTACGGCGCCGCGGCGCTGTTATTGAGCTGGATGCCTGTTATAGGCGATCTGCTGTGCATACTTGCGGGATGGCTACGCCTTTCGTGGGGGCCAGTGCTCTTTTTTTTATGCCTTGGCAAAGCGTTGCGCTATGTGGCTCTCGCCCTCGTAACGCTTCAGGGTATGACGTGGTGGCACTAATTGGATTGCGTGAGTGACCTTTCATCGTCAACCATTACAATTATGCTTAATAAAACGATTATTACAGGCGGGAGGTCAATTTGATCCCGGACGTATCACAGGCGTTGTCCTGGCTGGAAAAACATCCTCAGGCGCTCAAAGGCATCCAACGTGGCCTTGAGCGCGAAACCCTGCGCGTTAACGCGGATGGGTCTTTGGCGACAACCGGTCACGCGGCAGCGCTTGGCTCTGCATTAACTCATAAATGGATTACGACGGATTTTGCCGAAGCGCTGCTGGAGTTTATCACCCCGGTTGAGGGTGATATTGACCGCATGCTCACTATCATGCGCGACATCCATCGCTATACCGCCCGCCAGATTGGCGATGAGCGTCTCTGGCCGCTGAGCATGCCCTGCTACATCAAAGAGGGGCAGGAAATTGAGCTGGCGCAGTACGGCACCTCAAATATTGGTCGCCTGAAAACCCTCTACCGCGAAGGGCTGAAAAATCGCTATGGCGCGCTGATGCAAACCATCTCCGGCGTGCACTATAACTTCTCGCTGCCGATGGCGTTCTGGCAGGCGAAAAGCGGCAGCACCGATAAAGAAGCGGTCTCGGAGGGCTATTTCCGCCTGATCCGCAACTACTATCGCTTCGGCTGGGTCATCCCTTATCTTTTCGGTGCCTCACCGGCTATTTGCTCCTCCTTCCTGCAAGGTAAAGAGACGTCGCTGCCCTTCGAGAAGATGCACAACGGCATGCTCTATCTGCCTTATGCCACGTCGCTGCGCTTAAGCGATTTGGGCTACACCAATAAGTCGCAGAACAGCCTCAATATTACCTTCAATAATCTTCATGATTACGTGGTCGCGCTGAAGCGCGCGATCAAAACGCCGTCGGAAGAGTACGCGAAGATCGGTTTGCAGAAAGAGGGCAAGTATCTGCAAATCAACACCAACATTCTGCAGATCGAAAATGAGCTCTACGCACCGATTCGCCCGAAACGCGTGACCCGTAGCGGCGAAACGCCGTCGGATGCGCTGCTGCGCGGCGGCATTGAATATATCGAAGTGCGCTCGCTGGATATCAACCCGTTCACCGCGATTGGTGTTGATGAGCAGCAGGTGCGTTTCCTCGATCTCTTTATGGTCTGGTGTGTGCTGGCCGATGCGCCGGAGATGAGCAGCGATGAACTGCTCTGTACGCGTACTAACTGGAACCGCGTGATCCTCGAAGGCCGTAAGCCGGGCCTGACGCTCGGTATAGGCTGTGAAACCGCGCAATACCCGCTCGCCGATGTCGGACGCGATCTGTTTAACGATCTGAAACGGGTAGCGCAAACGCTGGATGGCGTGTACGGTGGCAATGAGTATGAAGCGGTATGCGATCAGCTGGTCGCCAGCTTTGACGATCCTGAGCTGACCTTCTCGGCGCGTATTCTGCGTTCGATGATTGATGAAGGCATGGGCGGAACAGGTAAAGCGCTGAGCGAGCAGTACCGTTCGCAGCTGCGCGAAGAGCCGCTGGAAATTCTGCATGAAGAGGATTTTATTGCGGAATGCCACGCTTCACTGGCGCGCCAGGCGGAGATTGAAGCCGGGGATAACGAATCGTTTGAAGCGCTGCTTGCGCGTCACGCCTAGCAGAAAAGAAAAAGGCCACATCGCTGTGGCCAAAATTTCATCTCTCGAAGAACAGGGATGATGATAACAAATGCGCGTCTTTCATATATTCAGACTCGCCCGCGAATAAAGAGTTCAGTTTATTTTAAAAAAAATCACTGTCGGAGGTGACTAAATGCCGTTACTGGATAGCTTCACTGTCGATCACACCCGTATGGAAGCGCCTGCAGTCCGTGTTGCTAAAACAATGAACACGCCGCACGGCGACGCCATCACCGTATTCGACCTGCGTTTTTGCATTCCTAATCAAGAAGTTATGCCGGAGAAAGGGATCCACACGCTGGAGCACCTTTTCGCTGGCTTTATGCGCAACCACCTCAACGGTGATGGCGTAGAAATTATCGATATTTCGCCGATGGGTTGCCGCACCGGCTTCTACATGAGCCTGATCGGTACGCCGGATGAGCAGCGTGTCGCTGATGCCTGGAAAGCGGCGATGGCAGATGTGCTGAAAGTGAAAGAGCAGAATCAGATCCCTGAGCTGAACGTTTACCAGTGCGGCACATACCAGATGCACTCGCTGGAAGAGGCGCAGGAGATCGCGCGTCACATTCTCGATCGCGATGTGCGCGTCAACAGCAATGATGACCTGGCTCTGCCGAAAGAGAAGTTGCAGGAACTGCATATCTAGTTTGCTATGCCGCTTTCTGGTTAACAGGAAGCGGCACTATTATATGCCCTCATATTTATAAGAAATTTTTTATACATTATTTCTATTTGATTCTCTTAATTATTACCCGCGCTTAATATATAAGTAATATCCTTGCTGCCGCCACGCCTTCTTATTGTTATTTCAATCTTGCCATGATAGTTTGCACCGCACGTCGCTATTAGGCGAACGTGTTACCTTCTGTATTTATTTTCTGCATCTATTTCAGTGAAAAGAATGCCTGAATAACGAGGATATTATGCGGCGCTCACCCATCTCTTACGTATGTCTCTCTTTTTGTCTCTCACTTACATTAACCGGCTGCGTTAAATCAAAAGCACCTGCTCTGGTGCAGGACGCGCCGCAGAAGCAGGAGACACAGCAGTGCTACGAACTGCTTACCGCTCTGCAGGGTCTCGACAAAACGGCATTTGAAACCTATAAGCAGCAGTTCACCACCCTTAATCAAAGCTATGAAGTCTACAAAAAAAATCAGCCGATTATTGATAACAACTCGGCGGAAATAATGAAGACGGAAATTGATAACAAAATTGAAGTTGTTTGCTCGCGCGTACGCAGCGCGGTATTCGTGAATATGTCCCGGCGCGCAAATGCACTGAAACAGTTATGAGAAAATTATTATATTCATCAGCTGTATTGCTATCAGCTATTTCATCCTCCGGGGTTCGAGCCGATCCGGCTGCATTACTTGAGCAGTTAAATAAAGAGAAGATTATCGCCGTTACTCCTCACTCTCCGTTTATTAACGATCGACTTTCGGCACAGCCGAACGCGACGCCTGCACCACCGGTTGAGGTGCAGAGTAAGGTGAAAGAGAGTGAGGCGAAGCGTGCGGAAGTCGCGCAGCTAAAGCGTAAGCTTACGTTAGCGCAACGCCAGATCGCCGCGCTGAAGAAAAAGCAGCGCGCCACAGCGGTTGTACTGCCCGCTAAGCAGGACGCAGTGGCAAAAGAGAGTGCCTCGTTAAAACAGCAGTTGCAGACGCATATTCAGCAACTTGCCGAAACGAAGCAGAAGCTTGCCGATGAGAGCGACGCGCTAAAACATCTGCGTGATGAGAAAAGCCAGCTTGAACAGCAGCTCAAGGCCAGCCAGCAGCAGCTGGCGCAGACGAGCCAGAAGCACGCCGATGACACGCAAGCCCTACAGGCGTTTCGCACGGCGAATAGCGATCTGCAGCAGCAGGTGAAAACCCATCAGCAGCAGCTGGAGGCGCTGGAAAAGCAGGGCCAGCAGCACACCGCCGCGCCATCGCAAAGCGCGGAGCAGGTGAAGCAACTCATCCAGGCCAAAGAGGAGATAAGCAGCAAGCTTGATCTCGCCACGAAGCAGGTCAGCGATCAGGCCGCGCGTATCGCCACGCTGGAGGCGCAGCTTAAGCAGCGCACAGAGGAGAGCGCGCAGGCTGAGCAGAAGAGTGCTGCGCTGTTAGCGCCGCAAAAAGCGCAGAGCCACTATCTGCTGACAGAGAACAGATCGCCCGCCGCCAGAATGAACTACGCCTGGGGCGCCTGGTTTGCGGCGAAAGCGCAGCAGGAGAGCGTCACGCTGACCCACTCCGGGCAAAAATATCTGCCAGAGGCGTTTTTGCAGGGCTTTCAGGATAAGTTCGCCGGCAGCCTGCAGATGAAGAGTGACGATATCGAAAAGGTGCTGCAAAGCCTGAATAAAAAGATGGGCGATGCGCAGAAAAACGAGCTGGCGCAGAACCGGAAACAGGCACAAAACGTGCTGGCCGAGGCGGCAAAGCTGAAAGGCGCTGAGCGCACTGCCAATGGCATCATCTATCTGGTGGAGAAGAAAGGGCAGGGCGTTGCGCTGCTGTCTGGCGATGTGATCCGCTTTCGGGTTGATGAGAAGCTGAGTTCCGGCAAGGTGCTGTCGCGCGGTGCGGTACACAGCGGGCGAATTAGCGAGCTGCCGCCGCTGATGCGCGCAGGGATTGAAAAAGTGGTGGTCGGAGGGCGGATTCGAATCTATACCCCCGCCGAGCTGGCATACGGCGAGCAGGGGATCCCGGGCATGGTGCCACCGGGCGTGGCGTCAATCATGACGCTTGAGATCCTCGGTATCGTGAAATAAAAAAACGCCTCCCTGCGGAGGCGTTTTTATTTGGCGTTAATGCGCGCCGCCGCTGCTGCCTGCACCAAACGGAGGTTTGGCAAACCAGACCAGGCCAAGCAGTATCAGGAAGACCCCCGCCGAGACCCAGAAAATTTCGTTCGCCGAAATGATCAGCCCCTGGTTGGTGATCTGCTGGGCAATCCAGCCTGATGACTGCTGCTGCGACATCCCCATTCCCTGCAGCTGGTTATACATCTCCTGCGCGTTCGGGTTGTAGGGGTTAACGGACTCCGTCAGTTGCGCATGGTGCATCGATTCCCGGTTGGTCCACAGCGTCGTGGTGATGGATGTGCCGATCGAGCCTGCCAGCGTTCGCGTAAAGTTCGACAAACTCGAGGCCGCGGCCAGCCGCTCCGGCGGCAAGCCGGAGAGAGTAATGGTCGTCAGTGGCATAAAGAAGCAGGCCACGGCAAAGCCCTGAATAAACTGCGGCCACGCTGACGCGCCAAAATCCATTCCCGGCTCAAATGTATAGGCGCGCCAGTAGAAGCACACCGCATACATAATAAAGCTGAAGGTTACCAGCCTGCGCATATCCAGCTTATGCGCAAAGCGGCCAATAATCGGCGACAGCAGTACCGGGATCACGCCAACCGGCGCAGACGCCAGCCCGGCCCAGGTTGCGGTATAGCCATACACCTCCTGCAACAGCTGCGGCAGCAAAACAATTGCGCCGAAGTAGAGCATATAGGCAAGGCTGATACATAAGCAGCCGATGGTAAAGTTCCGCGACTTAAACAGCGAGAGATCGACAATCGGGTTATCGTCGGTGAGCTCCCACACCACGAGGAAACTCAGGGAGATCACCGCGACAATCGTCAGCACAATAATCTCGGTCGAGTTGAACCAGTCCAGCTCTTTCCCCTGGTCGAGCATCACCTGCAGACTACCGATACCCACCACCAGCAATGCGAGGCCTACGCCATCAATACGCCGCTGCTCGGTACGCGTCTCACGTCCGCGCAGGCTTTGCAGGGTAAGCAGCACCACCAGCGCGCCAATCGGCACGTTGATAAAGAAGATCCAGCCCCAGTGGTAGTTATCGCTGATATAGCCGCCGAGGATCGGCCCGCAAATCGGCGCGACGATCACCGTCATTGACCAGAGCGCCAGCGCGATAGAGCGCTTCGCCGGCGGGTAGTTGCTCAGCAACAGGCTCTGCGAAAGCGGGATCAGCGGCCCGGCAACAATCCCCTGGATAACGCGGAAGAAGATCAGCATCCCAAGGCTGTTGGAGACGCCGCACGCCCAGGAGGCGATGGCAAACGCCACCGTCGACCAGAGAAAGAGCCGCACTTCGCCGAAGCGTTTTGCCAGCCAGCCGGTAATCGGAATTGAGATGGCGTTCGCCACCCCGAAGGAGGTGATCACCCAGGTCCCCTGGCTCAGCGAGGAGCCAAGGTTACCGGCGATCGTCGGGATAGCCACGTTGGCGATGGTGGAATCCAGCACCTGCATGAAGGTCGCGAGTGAAAGTGCAATGGTCATAATGACCAGCTGCGCGCCCTCCAGCGGTTTCTGTTGCATGGCACTCATATAAGATTACCCGGCGTTGGCTTTCACGATGTTATTGATAAGCGTGTTGACCGGCTCAAGATTGATCTCCCGCGCGTTACTCTCATACGCTGGCGTGGTGCGTGCCTGCTTCGCCAGCACGGCGCCATCGCGCGCGGAGGTATCGACTTTCACCGTCGTTGACAGGCCAATACGCAGCGGGTGATCTGCCAGCTGTTGGGCATCAAGCTCGACACGCACCGGCAGTCGCTGAACCACTTTGATCCAGTTCCCGGTCGCGTTCTGCGCGGGCAGCAGTGAGAAGGCGCTGCCGGTACCCATATCGAGACCGACCACTTTGCCTTTGTACTCCACCTCATCGCCATAAAAATCGCTGATGATGGTCGCGGTCTGACCAATGCGCATATGCGCAAGCTGCGTCTCTTTAAAGTTGGCATCCACCCAGAGGTTGGTCGCCGGAACCACCGCCATCAACGGAGTGGTGACAGAAATCTGCGCGCCAGGCTGCACCGCGCGGCGGGAGACATAGCCGGTGAGCGGGCTGACAATTTTGGTGCGCTGCAAAGCCAGCCAGCTATTACGGACTTCTGTTGCTGCCTGCTTCACCGCGGGCTGCTCTTCGAGCGGCGTATCCAGCACGATCGCCTGGTTGGCGTTATATTGCTGAACGGCGACATCCAGTGCGGCCTGCGCGCTGGCAACCGCATCACGGGCGTGCTGCAACTCTTCGCGGCCAATCAGATTCGCACTACCGAGCGGCACGCGGCGGTTAAGATCGCTCTGCGCCTGGGCAAGGGCGGTCTTTTTCAGCTCAACGCTCGCCTGCAGTTGTTTGCTGTTGATGATGGACTGGCGGGTCTGGCGTACGCTGGTTGCCAGCTGGGTCTGCGCTTTTTCAAACGCCTGGCGGGCATCGGTCTCATCAAGCGTGACCAGCACATCGCCTTTCTGCACAAAATCGGTGTTGTCGGCCCAGACTTTCGTCACGCTGCCGGAGACCTGCGACATGATCTGTACCTGGTTCCCCGCCACATAGGCGTCGTCCGTCTCTTCAAAATGACGCAGGACTAAAAACCAATAAATTCCGTATGCCACGGCAATAACAACAAAGAGCAAGGTCAGTAACAGCAGCAATCCCTTACGTTTGCCGCGCTTTTTGACCGGTTGCTGCGGGGTCTGGCTCTCCGCATTTGCGCTCATGATTCTCTCCACGATCTTATTTTTAGTTATGTCGGCGTGTACCGACCTTTCGTCAGAAAGGCCAGCTTAGCTGGCCCTTCACATTGCTCATCCTGGAAACTAAAGCTGTTTATCGCGTTAGCGCAGCGCCTCGAGGACCACGTCCTCTTCATCCATCTGGTCGAGACGCGACAGAAGCTTACGGGTGATCTGCTCGAGCTGATCTTTCTCAGCGTTGGTCAGGGTTGACCAGAGTTGATGCAGGCAGTTGTGCTGCGGTGGCAGAACCTGACGCAGGAACTCGTGTCCTTTGTCGGTCAGTTGCAGATGCAGACAGCGGCGATCGTTATCGCTTTCGCGGCGTTCGATCCAGCCGCGCTTCTCCAGCTCATCGGCGATACGAGTAGCGTTGGTGCGGGACGATCCCAGCGCGCTGCTCAGCTCCGACGGCTGAATGCTGTGATTTTCCTGCGACTCCAGGGTAATCAGCGCCATAAACAATGTCTCGTTAATGCCCTGCGCTTTCAGCATCTTATTGCGGTTTTCCAGCAGCTTGCCCTGCATGTGCATACAGAGGCGGGTCAATAAAATCTCCTGAAACGGGAAATCTTCATAGCGGCTGGCGCGAAACTTAAGCATTTGTTCAATGGGCGTAAACGAACTATCCATTTGGGTATAACCTCATTAATTGCAGTCGATATAGTAACGACGGTGACAAATAAAGTAAATGTATTATTTGTGCTAATAAATTTGCTCTATCTATGCATGTGGCAGAAATTTCCAGGCGACACCGGACAGCAGTGCGCTCACTAGCGTGAAGAAGACAGGGCGGTGACGATGCCAGAGGTGGCGACCGGCGAAGCGGGCGTATAAAACGAAGGAAAATGCCACGGCGGGGTGGCTAACAATAGAGGACAGGCGGTTTGTGATGCCTTCCGTGTGCGATGCCACCTTTTCAGGCCCGGCGGTGTAATTCAATGAACGATCCATATCCATAAAGTTTGTTATATATCACCCACGTTAATATAACCGGGATAAACAAGTCCTATAACCTTAGCAGAGTGACGGACGTGTTAACACCCCGGTTTGGCACCGAATTGCCTAAACGTGAGCGGTTGCTTAGCTCTGCGCCTCCGTATGGCGATATCCTCGCCACCACACCAGCACGTTAAGCAAGGCGAGGATAGCGCCCGCAGCGCAGACGCCAGCCCAACCCGCATGCTGCCACGCCGTGGCCGAAATCAACGACCCTGCGGCACCGCCGATAAAGTAGCTGGTCATATAGCCAGCTGTGAGCCGGTTACGCGCCTCCGGGTTCACGCGATAGATAATCGTCTGGTTGGTGATATGCACCGCCTGTACCGTGAGATCGAGCACGATAATGCCGATAATCAGCGCGAAGACGGAACTGTGACCAAACCAGGTTGCCACCCAGGAGAGCAGAAGCAGCACCAGACCACCTGTGGTGGTGAGGTTGCCTTTGCCGCGATCCGCAAGCCCGCCCGCCTGACGTGCACCTAATGCACCGGCGGCGCCCACCAGGCCAAACAGGCCGATCATCGCATCAGAGAAGTGAAACGGCGGCGCGGCGAGCAGAAAGGCCATTGAAGTCCACAAGACGCTGAAGTTGGCAAAGCTCAGGCAGCCAAGCAGCGCGCGGGTGCGCAGCAGTTTATTGCTGGCGAAGAGGGTGAAGACGGAGCCGAGCAGCTGCGGGTAGTTAAGGTGCGTTTCCGACTTGAGTTTCGGCAGGCCGCGCCAGAGCGCCAGCGCCATCAGCACCATTAATATGCTGGCAACCCAGTAAACGGTGCGCCAGCCGCCGAGGCTTGCCAGCAGCCCGGCGACGGTGCGCGCAAGCAGGATCCCCAGCAGCAGGCCGCTCATAATCGTGCCGACCACTCGCCCACGGCTCTCTGGCGTCGCAAGCGTCGCGGCCAGCGGCACCAGAAGTTGCGCCACCACTGAGAAGAGGCCGGTAAGTGCGGTACCCAGAATCATCAAACCGAGCGATGGGCTACTGGCGGTAATCAGCATCCCGCCCGCTGAGAGTAGCGTCATCACCACAATTAATGTGCGCCGCTCAAACATATCGCCAAGCGGCACCAACAGCAGCAGCCCGGCGGCATAGCCAAGCTGCGCGGCGGTGACGATAAATCCGGCCTGGCTTGCGGTGATCGAAAAGGCGTTAGCGATGGTATCCAGCAGCGGCTGCGGGTAGTAATTGCTGGCAACGGCGAGTCCGGTTGCCATCGACATCAGCGCAATCAGCGCCGGGCTAAGTCCGTGGTGAGTTTTTGTCATAGGTATCAACTATCAATGAGGTTCTTTGTCAGAAATCCATCATAGACAATTGCCCGGCGGCGTGTGTTGTTATCTGTGCACCCGGGCTGGATAAACGAACGCGCCACCGGGCGAGAACCCGATGGCGCGTGAGAAGGTCAAAGAGTCAGTGCGTTACTTCTGTGCGGCGAGCGCCTCTTTCACCCAGCCATCAAACTGCTGCTGATGGGCTTTGATCCAGCCATCAACGTGGCCCTGCACATCCGCTTCGGAGGCTTTACCGGCGTGCATCATCGCATTCTGGGCATTGATATCCGCCAGCGGCAGTTTCATAACGGCAAACAGCTTCGCCGCCGCCGGGTTTTTCTCCGCCCAGGCTTTATTGGCAACAATGTGCATGGTGTTCACCGGGAAACCGTAGTTCATGCCGTTCGGCAGTTTGGTATCGATATTTTTCTGCTCGCCCGGCAGGGAGGAGAACGGCACCTGCAACCAGACCACATCTTTACCCGGCTTCAGCACATCGCTCACCCAGTACGGGGTCCAGGTGTAGTAGAGGATCGGTTTCCCCTCTTTAAAGCGGGTGATGGTGTCCGCCATCATCGCCGAGTAGTTACCGTGGTTAACCGTGACGGTGTTCTCCAGGCCATAGGCTTTGTGCTGGTGGTTAATCACCGTTTCACAGCCCCAGCCCGGCGAGCAGCCCATCATATCGGCTTTGCCGTCACCGTTGCCGTCGAACAGTTTGGCGATTTTCGGATCTTTTAACTGCTCAATATTGGTGATGTGGTACTTATCGGCGGTTTTCTTGTCGATCAGGTAGCCCTGCGCCGCGCCGGTCACATAGGTGCCTTCGCGGTAGAACTTCTTATTGCCCCCGGCGGCGGCATACATATCATCATGCAGCGGCTGCCAGTTGACGGCGGTAAAGGTGACATCGCCTGCTGCCATCGAGGTGTAACCGACGTTGTAATCTACTTCATCCGGTTTTTCGACCGTATAGCCGAGCTTTTCAAGGCCGCGGCTGACCAGCAGCGTCTGGAACGCCTCTTCGGCGATGGTGCTCTGAAACGGTTTAACGGTAATGCCTTTGCCCGGCAGATCGGCGGCAAAAGCGCTGGTGGAGAGAAGGGTGGTAAACGCTGTGGCAAAAAGTACGCTATGTCGCATCGTTATTCCTTATTTTTCAGGTGTGATGTTGTTGCCCGGCCGGTGCGCCGGGCAGCAAAATTATTTGGCGAAGGGGCGGGTCAGCAGGCCTAGCGGGCCGGTCTGATACCAGCGGCGGTTACCGCGGCTGCGCGAGTCACGACCCACGGCCTGAGTCAGGCGGTCAAGAATGATTGCGAGGATCACAATCCCGACGCCGCCGACGCTGGCAAGGCCCATATCAAGGCGACCAATACCGCGCAGCACCATCTGCCCCAACCCGCCAACGGCGATCATCGAGGCGATCACCACCATCGACAGCGCCAGCATCAGGGTCTGGTTGATGCCCGCCATAATGGTTGGCATTGCTAGCGGGAGCTGAACTTTGAACAGCATCTGGCGCGGGCTGGCACCAAAGGATCGTGAGGCTTCAATCAGATCCGCCGGCACCTGGTTGATGCCAAGGATCGTCAGGCGCACTACCGGCGGCAGGGCGAAGATAATCGTCACCACCACGCCCGGCACGTTCCCGATACCAAACAGCATCACAATCGGCACCAGGTAGACAAACGCCGGAGTGGTCTGCATCGCATCCAGCAGCGGGCGAACGATCTTCGCCGCCCGCGGGCTGCGCGCCAGCCAGATCCCCATCGGCAAGCCGATCACCACGCAGAACAGTAGTGCGGTGAGCACCAGAGCCAGGGTAATCATCGCCTGTGACCAGGCACCAATCGCGCCGATGGCAATCAGTGATACCAGCGTTGCAACGCCCATCCCGGCGCTGCTCATCTGCCAGGCGATCAGCGAGAAGAGAATAATCGCCACCGGCGACGGCATGCCGAGCAGCAGTTGCTGAAAGCCGCTAAGAATGTAATCCACCGGCACGCGAATGCCCTGGAAGAGCGGGCGGAAGTGGAGCACCACCCAGTCGATCGCCTGCGTTACCCAGCTGTCGAGCGGGATCAGCGTTTTATGGAATGGATCCATAATGTTGAAGTGTTCCGGCGCGGGTGCCGGGGCGCTGTTAAGCCAGTCAGCGCTGCCGCTATCGGCAGGTGCTGCTGCGCCGCCGCCCCACGCATCAGCCGACTGTGCGGCGCTGTCCGTTGCCGGTGCGCTCTGCCACGGATTGTTTTGATCAGCCATTGTTTGCCCCCTCGCGATCTAAAGCCTGCAGCAGCATTCGTTTCGAAATGATGCCCACGTACTGTTGCTCTTCCCCCACCACCGGCACCGCGCAGGGCGCCTGTCCGACGTGGGAGAGCAGTTCGCTGAGCGGCGTGTCTGCCTCCACCGCAAGCGGGGAGTCAATCAACGCCGCATCGAGCCCTTGCGCGGCGGCCAGCGCCGCTTTCAGGGAGTCGATGGAGACAATGCCGACAAACTTATTGCCGCGCTCAATGACATAGCCATATTCGCGGTCCTCATCCTGCAACATTTTCAGCGCCGAGCGCGGGCCGAAACCGGGCGTTTTACGAATCAGACCCACGGGCGTACGGCGCGCAATATCCTTCGCGCTGAACACCTGGCTAATATCAACGCCGCGGAAGAAGGTGCGCACATAATCATTGGCCGGATTATTCAAAATCTCATCCGGCGTGCCGACCTGCACCACTTCGCCGTTTTGCATAATCGCAATCCGGTCGCCAATGCGCATCGCTTCATCAAGATCGTGGGAAATAAAGACAACGGTGCGCTGATGTTTCGCCTGCAGCTTGACCAGCTCATCCTGCATCTCGGTACGAATTAAGGGATCGAGCGCGGAGAAGGCCTCATCCATTAATAAGATATCGGGATTGATGGCTAATGCGCGGGCTAATCCGACGCGCTGGCGCATACCGCCGGAGAGTTCATCCGGGTAGCCGTGGGCGTAATTTTCCAGCCCCACCTGGCGCAGCGCATCGAGCGCTTTTTCCTGGCGCTCCTGCGCGGGCATGCCGGCTAACTCCATACCAAATGCGGTATTATCCAGCACCGTCATATGGGGCATTAGGGCGAATGACTGGAAGACCATTGCAATCTTTTTTCTGCGCACCTCGCGTAGCTCGGCATCGGATATTTTGGCAATATCGACGCCGTCTATCAGCACCTGTCCGCGGGTGGGTTCAATCAGGCGATTGAGAAGGCGTACCATAGTGGATTTACCCGAGCCGGATAACCCCATGATGACGAATATCTCGCCTTCTTCAATGGCCAGACTGGCGTCTTTCACGCCAAGCGACAGACCCGTTTTTTCCAGTATTTCTTCTTTCGAAAGTCCTTTTTCTATATATTTGAAAGCTCTCTGCGGATGCTCGCCAAATACTTTATAGAGATTCTTAACTTCTAATTTAATTGCCATGCAATAATAGAGTTCCTGTTATTTATTATTTCGATACGCTACCCAATGAATATATTTGACTGGTCATACCCTACCACACTCTTCATCTGAGACAACCCTTCTGTGCCGCGCTTTACAGAATTTCCATGCACTCAAATGGCATTATTTCCCATGATATAAGGGCTGGCGCGGGTAATCATTTTTTTGAATTGGACAGAAAAATGAGCCTGAATGGAGATGATTTTGCGGAATATGAACAAACCATGACAGCGCAGACCGTCATAGTTATTTTGCTAAGAATCAGCTTAAATGCGGCGGAATAAATAGTAGTGAATTAAAAAACGAGGGGATATTCTCCTCCCGCAGCGCGAGAGGAGAGAATATTTAAAAGTTCCAGTCTTCGTCTTCCGTTTCGACGGCTTTACCCATCACATACGACGAGCCGGAGCCGGAGAAAAAGTCGTGATTTTCGTCGGCGTTGGGCGACAGCGCCGACAATATCGCCGGATTGACGTCCGCCATCTCCGGCGGGAAGAGCGCCTCATACCCGAGGTTCATCAGCGCCTTGTTCGCGTTGTAGCAGAGAAACGCTTTCACCTCTTCGGCCCAGCCGCTGTCGGCATAGAGATCGTCAGTGTAAGCAAGCTCGTTATCGTATAGCTCCATCAGCAGATCGAGGGCGAAAGCTTTCAGCGACTCGCGCTCGGCCTCGCTCACTTTCTCTAACCCTTTCTGATACTTATAACCGATGTAGTAACCGTGCACCGCTTCATCGCGAATGATGAGACGAATCAGGTCGGCGGTGTTGGTCAGCTTGCCGCGGCTTGACCAGTACATCGGCAGCCAGAAGCCGGAGTAGAAGAGAAACGACTCCAGAAAGACGCTGGCGATCTTCTTTTTCAGTGGATCGTCAGCGCGATAGTGGCCCAGCACGATCTGCGCTTTGCGTTGCAGGGCGTGGTTCTCTTCGCTCCAGGCGTAAGCAACATCAACATCCCGCGTCTGGCAGAGCGTCGAGAAGATAGAGCTGTAGGAGCGGGCATGCACCGCCTCCATAAAGCTGATGTTGGAGAGCACCGCCTCTTCGTGCGGCGTGGCGGCATCCGGCATCAGCGCCGGTGCACCAACGGTGTTCTGAATGGTGTCGAGCAGCGTCAGCCCGGTAAAGACGCGGATCGTCAGCTGCTGCTCGGCCGGGCTTAAGCTCTGCCAGGCCGGAATATCGTTCGACAGCGGTACTTTTTCCGGCAGCCAGAAGTTACTGGTGAGCCGGTTCCACACTTCGAGATCTTTATCATCCTGGATTTTGTTCCAGTTCACCGCGCTGACGCGGGAGAGTGGGTTCATCATGCTTTCCTCATAGCGCACAGGAGACGCAGCCCTGGATTTCGGTGCCTTCCAGCGCAAGCTGGCGCAGGCGGATGTAGTAGAGCGTCTTAATGCCCTTTTTCCACGCGTAAATTTGCGCCCGGTTGATGTCGCGCGTGGTGGCGGTGTCTTTGAAAAAGAGCGTCAGTGACAGACCCTGATCGACATGGCGCGTCGCTTCGGCGTAGGTATCAATGATCTTCTCTGGCCCAATCTCGTAGGCATCTTCATACAGGGCCAGGTTCTCATTGGTCATAAACGGGGCAGGGTAGTAAACGCGCCCGGTTTTGCCCTCTTTGCGGATCTCAATCTTCGACACAATCGGGTGAATACTCGATGTCGCATGGTTGATATAGGAGATCGACCCGGTCGGCGGCACCGCCTGCAAATTCTGGTTATAGATGCCGTAACGCATCACCTCTTCACGCAGCTGTTGCCACATCTCGCGCGTCGGGATGGTGATATTGGCGCGGGCAAACAGCGTGCGCACTTTATCGGTTTTCGGCTGCCAGTCGCCTTCAAGATAGCGGTCAAAGTACTCACCGCTGGCGTAGCGAGAGGCGGGGAAACCGGCAAAGGTCTGGCCGCGCTCGCGGGCGATCATCATCGAGGTATGCAGCGCATGCCAGGTGATGGTGTAGAAGTAGAAATTGGTGAAATCGAGCCCTTCCGGGCTGCCGTAGGCAATGCCTTCGCGTGCCAGATAGCCGTGCAGGTTCATCTGCCCCAGCCCAATCGCATGGGAGGCGGCATTTCCCGCTTCCACCGACGGCACCGAGCGGATATGGCTCATATCGGAGACGGCGGTTAAACCGCGGATCGCCGTCTCAACGGTGCGGCCGAAATCGGGCGAATCCATGGTGTGGGCGATATTCAGCGAGCCGAGATTACAGGAGATATCGTGCCCGGTGTCGGCGTAATCGAGGTTGTCATCAAAGGTTGAGGCGCTGTTAACCTGCAAAATCTCCGAGCAGAGGTTGCTCATATTGATGCGCCCGGCAATCGGGTTGGCGCGGTTAACCGTATCTTCAAACATGATGTAGGGATAACCGGACTCAAACTGGATCTCTGCCAGCGTCTGGAAGAAGTCGCGCGCGTTGATCCAGCTTTTGCGCACCCGCTCGTCGGCAACCAGCTGGTGGTAGTTTTCGCTGATCGCCATATCGCCAAACGGCTTGCCATACAGACGTTCCACATCGTAGGGGGAGAAGAGCGCCATCTGCGCGTTCTCTTTCGCCAGCTGGAAGGTGATATCCGGGATCACCACGCCCAGCGACAGGGTTTTGATGCGGATCTTCTCATCGGCGTTTTCGCGCTTGGTATCAAGAAAACGCAGAATATCGGGATGATGGGCATGGAGATAGACTGCACCTGCGCCCTGGCGTGCGCCCAACTGATTGGCATAGGAGAAGGCATCTTCCAGCATCTTCATCACCGGGATCACACCGGAAGACTGGTTTTCAATGCGCTTGATCGGTGCACCTGCTTCGCGCAGATTCGAGAGCAAAAAGGCCACGCCGCCGCCGCGCTTGGAGAGTTGCAGGGCGGAGTTCACCGCGCGACCAATCGACTCCATATTGTCTTCAATACGCAGCAGGAAACAGGAGACCAGTTCGCCGCGCTGCTTTTTACCGCAGTTAAGGAAGGTCGGCGTCGCGGGCTGAAAGCGGGCAGAGAGGATCTCCTCCACCAACTCCTGTGCCAGCGCGGTGTCGCCCTGCGCCAGCGTTAAGGCCACCATGCAGGCGCGATCTTCAAAATCTTCCAGATAGCGTTTGCCATCAAAGGTTTTCAGCGTGTAGCTGGTGTAGAACTTCCAGGCGCCAAGGAAGGTCTGGAAGCGGAAACCGCGCGCTTTCGCTTTCGCCAGCAGATCGATGACAAACGCCCGCTCATAGCGCGCGAGCACGCTCTCATCGTAATAATTTTCTGCCACCAGCCAGTTAAGGCGCTCATCCTGGCTCGCAAAGTGAACGCTGTTGGGGCGAACGTGGTGCGCCATAAACGCCTCCACCGCCTGGTGGTCTTTTTCAAACTGAATGCGGCCATTGCGATCGTAAAGATTGAGCATGGCATTCAGTGCATGGAAATCGGGCGTGCTCTGCATCACGCGCGCTGCGGTTGTCGTTGCCAAAATTCGCTTACTCCTGTTCGCACGTTGATGATGTCCTGCGCAGTACCCATCAATTCAAACCGATAGAGATAGGGCACCGCGCATTTTTGCGCGATCACATCGCCCGCGCGGCAAAACGCATCGCCAAAGCTGCGATTGCCGGCGGCGATCACGCCGCGAATCAACGCCCGATTATGCGGATCGTTCAAAAAGCGGATCACCTGGCGCGGCACAGCACCGGCCGTACCGCCGCCGCCATAGCTGGGAACCACCAAAATATAGGGTTCGTCTACCTGAATACGCTCACGCTCGTTAAGCGGAATGCGCACCGCCGGCAGCCCCAGACGCGTAATAAAGCGATGGGTGTTTTCCGAGCTGCTGGAGAAGTAGACGAGCGTGCTCATGCGGCTGCGCTGAGACGATTAATCATATCCGGGCGGAAACCGGACCACTTTGTCTCGCCTGCAACCACCACCGGCAGCTGGCGAAAACCCATCGCGCGCAGCTGGTCTGCGGCATCCGGCACATGATCAATGTTCACCATCTCAAACTCAAAACCGCGGCTCTCCATCGCCCGTTTGGTGGCGTGGCACTGAACACAATCATCCCGAGTGTAAATAGTAATGCGCATGATTCGTATTTCCGTTAAAAGTAATAGAGCGGCGCGATAAGTCGCGTCAGTTAGTGTATGGAGTACAAGAAGAGATACTAGATGTAGTTATGAATTTTATCAACCATACAATATATGGGAAAAAGACACAGGCCGTGCCCAGGAGAATGACTGAATGGGTAAGGGCGAAATGTCGCCGCGTATTGTAAAGCGGGGCGGAAAAAGGACAAAGAAAAACCCCTGCCATCCGGCAGGATGGGCAGAGGTTTCAGATTATTTGTATAAATTAACGACGGAAGCTGAGCAGCGCGCCGACAAAAATACCAACGGCAGCAGCAGCACCGACGCTGCACCACGGACGGTCTTTCACAAAGCTATCGGCACAGCCGACGGCGTCACGTGCCGCTTGTTGCACACGGTTGCGACCATGCATACGGGCGCGAGTCTCTTTCAGCAGCGCCTGCGCTTTACGGCGTGCAGATTCGCCTTCCTCTTTCGCGTCGCTGCTCCAGGATTTAAGCAAATCTTCCAGGCTATCAGCTAACTGGTTGACATCGTTATTGATATCATCAACACCTTCATCTACTTCACGGCGTGTGGGTCTGTTTAACATAGTAGCCTCCCTTTTTTTGGTGTGCTTTTAAGCGTAGACCATAATTTTACAGGCCAAACGGCAAACGCCCATTTACGCGCAGTTTGTGGAATTTTCTGAGTCACTGACCATGCTCAGTACTGTAAGGTTGCGAAGCAGTTGAGAGATGATGAGGAAAATCTATGTATTTACGACCCGATGAAGTGGCGCGCGTGCTGGAGAATGTCGGCTTTACGATGGATGTGGCGACCAACAAAGCGTACGGTTATCGCCGTGGCGAAAACTATGTATATGTTAACCGTGAAGCGCGTATGGGCCGCACGGCGCTGATTATCCATCCCACCCTGAAAGAGCGCAGTTCATCGCTGGCCGATCCCGCATCGGACATTAAGTTGTGCGATCACTACCACAATTTCCCGCTCTATCTGGGCGGTCATGAACAGGACCATTACGGCATTCCGCATGGTTTCAGTTCGCGTATGGCGCTCGAGCGCTTCCTGAACGGCCTGTTCGGCGAACAGCACTAACCCAGAGCTGCCATCAGGCTTTCGCCTGGTGGTAATGACTCACCCGGAAGAGACGGCGGCAGTAATCGAGGAAGTAGCCGTACACCGCACCCATCAACATCGATATCACGATATTTGAACTGACTGCCGCCATAATCTGCTGCCAGTCTGCCCCTACCGACCACAAAATCGTTACATACACCGGCGACTGAAAAGTGACATACGCCAGCACATCCGCCAGATTTTTCATCCAGCCTGCGGGGCTTATGCGGCGTGCATAGCGCATAAAGAGATCGCGATAGAAGCCGTAAGGCCAGGCAATAATGATGTTAACCGGGATCGCCACCAGACGAGAGGAAAGGGACTGCTCAAAGCTCATTCCGGAGAGGAATATTTCAATCACCATGTTCACTACTGAACAGTAGACCACCATCGCGAAAGTGTCCGCAGCGGCGTGGCGCAGGCGAGACTGCGAAGAGAACATGATGAAGCTCCTTGAAAAATGATGGCGCAATGAAGAGGTGTAGCGTTTTAAAACGGACTTATTTACGCGCATAGCGTATCTGTCTGATTTGAAACTCTCAACTAGCGATTAATTTTTATTTTTGACCGCCGCCTGGATAAAGTGCTCTGCATCTGCTGCAATCTTCCGCATTGCCCTATTATTGTTGGGTTGGTGTTGGAAGTGATTTATTTTCAGTAAGTTACATTATTTCACGGCAGGGCGTAGCGGTCAGCGTAGCGCGCTATGCTTTGGCGAAGAGTGAAAAGCGTTGAGGCAGTATGTTTTATGCTAGTAAGGCGTTTTTAGCAGCATATGATGCGGTCTGGAGGGGTTGGGGTTTTACGCGTCAGAAGTGGGTATGTATGCCGTTACGCGGCGGGCGAGCCCACCGCAATAACTCAGCAGACACCAAAGTCGCCCTCTTCTTTGTACAGCTCGACGTCATTGGCTTTAAGCGTCAGCTTTTCCGCCTGTTCGTCGTGAGTGGGCACCGCAATAATCTGGTCATCATGCACTTCGAGCACTTTGAGTTTCGGGCCGCCAATGCGCGGTTGAACGATATCGCCTACAGCAAACATACGTCTCTCCTTTGTAACGAGGTTGTAAGAGTAAACATAGACTGAACAGTGAGAGTGGTACAGCGTAAAAGAGGGTAAACCTCTTGATGGCTGATTGGCACTGTGGGATGTAGCGGCTACGCTTAAACAGATTGTGTAAATTATCAATCACCTGGAATTTACTTTGCACAGGAGGCTTTATGGGCTTTTGGCGTATTGTCATTACGATTCTTCTTCCGCCGCTGGGCGTGCTGCTCGGGAAAGGCTTAGGCCTGGCGTTTCTTCTTAACATTCTGCTCACGCTGCTGGGTTACATCCCGGGCCTGATCCACGCCTTCTGGGTGCAGTCCCGCGACTGATCCTTCCGGGGCGGTTCTCCGCCCCACGCCGTTCAAGTGCACATTTTTTCTCCAAAACCTTAAAGAGAATGGTGATGACGTCGATAAATATCACGTTAGCAATCACTTTAAGGAAGCGAAATGAGCATTCAGGAAGTCAGTGCCTCTGCGGCAGCGCAGTCGCAGTATGAGGTGCGTGCGTCAAAAACGATAACGTTTGGTGGCAAAGAGATTGTCACCGAGAGTTCGATCTCTGTCTCCATCTCTGCAGAAGCGCTGGCGCGCGGCGCAGAGAGCCAGCCAAAACCCACCAAAGAGCAGAGCGAAAAGGTCGCCCGCGAGATGGCCGTTGTGCGTAATAACGATATGGCCTCTTATGCACGCGGGCCGAGCCTTGCCAGCGCCTTCTATGGCGACCCGGCCACGGCCAACGACGCGGTAAGCTTTATCGACTTTTTCCAGCACTCCACCATCAATGCTGATGATATGGCTACGGCGCTACACCAGGCGTTGACCTCGCCGCAAGGCAGCGGTGATGAGACCACCCTCGGGATGGACGTGGCGATGACCCAGGCGAAACTCAATTATGTGGTGGATAAGTTTGTCTCGGCGGATTACCAGCAGCAGGCGCGCGATTTCGTCGCCGGGTTTGTGGCTAAAAAAGGCGAGCAGGCGGATCAGACCAACCGCGCGGCGCTGACCCAGTCGGCGGAGCTGGCGCAAGGCATGGGCGACACCGCTCAGGCGAAACAGAGCCAGCAGGCGATCGAACAGCTTGATGCCGGAACCCACTCCTCACAGACGGACCGCAAGGCGATGCTGGCGATCACCGCCAGCGCTGACGACAGTAACAGCTGGTTTGCGCAGATGAATCAGCGGGTGGAAAACAGCGGTTCGCTGCCGTTTGTCACTGCGCTTGAGAAAAACCACATCGGCGCGTTACAGCAGCAGTGGACGCAGTTCACCACCCTGTTGAAACCGGCGGGCGACGAGAGCCAGCGCGCTTAATACCCGACGGTAAAGGTGCGGCCTGTCTGCACGCCGTGAACACTGCGTCGATAGGCCAGTGCAGCGCGCGCGGCAGGCACACTTTCAAACCCCGGGAAGAAGGCGCCATATTTTTCAACGGATTCGCGGAGCACCGTCGGGCTGACGACGTTAATGCGTAAGCCGCGCGGTAACTCGCACGCCGCGGCACGCACAAACCCCTCCAGTGCCGCATTGACCGCGGTAGCATTCACCCCCTGCGCAATGGGTTCACTGCCGATAATGCCGCTGGTCAACGTGATCGAGCCGCCATCATTGAGATAGTGCTGACCTATAAGCGACAGCCGAACCTGCCCCAGTAGTTTGTCGTTAAGGCCGGAAGCAAAATCCTCTGCGCGCATCGCCGTTAGCGGGCCGAAAAAGAGTGAGCCGGTGGTGGCGATAATCGCGTCAACGCGTCCGGTCTGCGCAAACAGCGCCTCGACACTCTCATCACGCGTTAAATCGACCTGTAGATCGCCATGCGTTAACCCGACGCTTATCACCTCGTTATCCTGACCCAGCTCGGTCACCACTGCGCGGCCAAGGGTGCCGGTAGCACCGATTACGATAATCTTCATTTCAACTCTCCTTCGGTGTGCGGAGTGGTCATTTTTTCGCTAATCATTGATAAGATAAATGCTCTGAATGTTTATTCATTCCTAACTAATGGTTTGCACTATGGATAAGCTGCGCAGTATGGCGGTGTTTATCGCCGTGGCAGAGGCGGGGTCCTTTACTCAGGCCGCCGCCAGGCTGGAGATCTCGGCGGTAATGGTCGGGAAATACATTGCTCAACTCGAAAATAGCCTCGCGACACGCCTGCTGGCGCGCAACACCCGACGCCAGAGCCTGACGGATGCCGGTCGTGTCTTCTATGAGGAGGCGCGGCGGGTGCTGGAGCAGGTGCATATTGCCGAAACCTTGGTCGAGCGGCTACGCGCGGCACCTGCCGGTACGCTGCGCGTCAGCGCCTCAACCACTTTTGGCGGCTGCGTTATCGCACCCATCACCGCCACCTTTCTCACGGCGTGGCCGCAGGTGCGGGTCGATCTCGATTTGAGTAATCGCAGCGTTGATCTGCTGGAGGAGGGGTTCGATCTGGCGATCCGTATCGGCGCGGTGAACAGTGAGGATGTGGTGGTAAAACCGCTCTGCCTCTACCGGATGGTGATCTGCGCCGCGCCTGCCTATCTAGCGCGTTATGGCGAGCCATCCTCACCCGAGGCGCTGCGCGATCATCGCTGTCTGTCGAACGGAGTGTGGAACCGGCGCAATGAGTGGAAACTGCCGGGCGAAGCGGGAGAGATGAGCTGGCAGCGCGATCCGGTGCTGCGCTGTAATGACGGGCAGGGGTTGCGAATGGCGGCTATTGCCGGAGCGGGGCTGCTGTTGCAGCCTGAAATCCTGGTACGCGAGGAGCTGGCAAACGGCACGCTGGTGCGCATCATGCAGCCCTTCACGCCCAGGCCGCGGCCGGTGAACCTGGTCTATCGCCAGGACAGCCGACCGCTTCCAAAACTGACGCGGTATATCGAACACTTACACCACGAGATCACGCAGTGGGTGGCAGCGTAACCCGCGCGACAGCTTCATCGCGCGGGTGTCTGTCAGAAGGTTTCCCAGTTGCCGTCACCGCTGCCAGTGCTGGCGGTAGCCACCGGGCGCAGCGGCGCGACGCTCGGTTTACCTGGTCTGGCGTTAAGCAGTGCGCTGTGCCCGTTGACGCGAAACACGGCAACGGCCTGACGCAGCTGCTCGGCCTGCTCTTCAAGTGCCGCGGACGCAGCGGCGGACTCCTGCACCAGCGAGGCGTTCTGCTGGGTGACGCTATCCATCTGCGACACGGCCAGGCTCACCTGCTCAATACCTTTACTCTGCTCATCGGATGCCGAAGCGATCTCGCCCATAATATCCGTCACGCGGGTAACGGCATTGACGATCTCTTTCATGGTATCGCCCGCTTCCGCCACCAGCGTGGTGCCGGAGTTGACGCGGTTTACGGAGTTTTCAATCAGCGTTTTGATCTCTTTTGCCGCCTGCGCGCTGCGGCTTGCCAGCGTGCGCACTTCGCCTGCGACCACAGCAAAGCCACGGCCCTGTTCGCCCGCGCGCGCCGCTTCCACGGCGGCGTTCAGCGCCAGGATATTGGTCTGGAAGGCAATCCCGTCAATCACGCTGGTAATATGGGCGATCTGCTGGGAACTGTCGGAGATCTCGCTCATCGTGCGCACCACATTGCTCACCACCTGGCCGCCGCGTGCAGCGGTGTCAGACGCGGTTTTTGCCAGCTGCGACGCCTGGCGGGCGTTATCGGTGTTCTGTTTCACCGTTGCGGTCAGCTGCTCCATGCTGGCAGCGGTCTCTTCCAGCGACGCCGCCTGCTGCTCGGTGCGTGAAGAGAGATCGTTATTGCCGGTTGAGATTTCGCTGGCGCCGGTATAGATCGAATCTGAACTGTTGCGCACCGCGCTGACGGTTTTCACCAGCGAAGATTGCATCTCATGCAGACCGCCCGCCAGTTGGCTCATTTCATTACGTCCTTGCGCCGCAATGGACTGTGTCAAATCGCCACCGGCAATGGCGCGAATATGGTTCATCACGCTGTGCAACGGGCGCAGCAGCAGATGCTGCAGGCCGAGCCAGATCATTACCATCACCGCAATTACCACCAGCAGAATCACCCCCAGCGTCCACTGCATGCTGGTAAAGCTGTGCTGGTTTTGCTGTGCGGCAGCCTGCAAGAAGGTGTTGTTTTCGGTACGCCATTTGGCGTAGCTGGCATCCATATCATCCTGCGCCTGCTGCGCATCCAGGTTGCCATAGGCTTCATAATTGTTGGCGCGCAGGAAGGCGATCGACTGCTGCAACACATCGTGCATCTTAGTGATCTTTTGCGCGACGTCGTCCGCCAGTACGCTATCCTGCCCGGCGACGCGCGGTGTGCTTTTATAGTTATTGAAATAGGTTTCAGATTTCTGTAGGGAATCGGTTGCGGTGTTGAGCAGCTTTTCGATACTGGCGAGGGAAGCCGGATCGCGCTGGTTTTTCAGAAAGCGGATCGCCACGCGGGTGACGGTGACGCGGGTTTTGATCAGCGTATTTACGCTGTCGCCAAGGTTTTCTTGCTGCGCATTCAGCACGCCGGTGTTCTGGAAATTCACCCGGTCGTTATTGACCGCCGAGTAAAAAAGACCCCCGGTGACCAGTTGAAGAAGGCAAAATACCGAAAGGGCGATAATAATGCCGGTGATAACACGTATGTTTTTGAGCATGGCCATAGTCCGTAAGAGAGTCGGGATTGCTCAAGAATTATCGACCTGGCCTGCCTTAACTTTACGATCGCTTATCAAACACTTCACTCAGGCCGAGTGAAGTGTATTCTGCGTCACAGATTGCTCTTCTCTTTGCGTCGTTTTACCGCCAGATCGATGCGCGGTGCCAGCAGTTTTGCCACCGCGGCAAAGACCGGCACCACCACCGAATTGCCGAACTGGCGGTACGCCTGGGTGTCGGAAACCGGGATGCGAAACGGCTTCTCGCCCACTCTCTCAAAGCCCATCAGGCGGGCGCACTCGCGCGGCGTCAGGCGACGCGGACGGCGAGCCTGGTTCTCAGCATGGGTAAAGTCCGCTTCGCCCAGCGCTTTATCCCAGCCGCGATCGATAAGAATTTCCGAACCATCTTTGTGATAGCGCGCCGACAGGGTGCGTGCGACGCTGCCCGCATTCGTTGGGTCGACCAGCCCGAAGCCGAAACCGTTGCCTTTGGCGGCGTGCTTCTTCGCATAGCGATAGAGGTAATCCCACAGCTTGGGCGAGAGCACATATTTGCTGTCGACGGTCGGCTCCAGCAGTTCGCCAAAGGTCGGGCGCTGCTGCGGATAGAGGCGGTCAATATCGCGCAGCGTAAAGCCGTCGGCGAGATCGAGGTCGCGGCGAAAACCAACCAGCACAATGCGCTCGCGGTGCTGCGGCAGAAAGTGTTTGCCGTCGATAATCTTCGGATCGTTCTTGCCCGAGGCTTCCGCGTCGGCGACGTCGTAACCCAGCTCATCAAGCGTATTCATGATTACGCTGAAGGTTTTGCCTTTGTCGTGACTCTTGAGGTTTTTGACGTTCTCCAGCACGAAAATCGCCGGGCGGCGGGCTTTGATAATCCGCGCGACGTCGAAAAAGAGCGTCCCCTGCGCTTCACACTCAAAGCCGTGCGCCCGCCCGAGGGCATTCTTCTTGCTGACGCCCGCAAGGCTAAAGGGCTGGCAGGGGAAACCGGCTAATAAGACGTCATGTTCGGGAATATGCTGCGCAATGTGGGCGTAAGCCTGCGCTTCAGAGATAGCGGGATTGCCGCTCAGCGTCACTTCGCGGATATCCTGATTAAAGGTGTGCGTGGCGCTGTCGTTATACCAGTTGGCTTTATAGGTGCGCACCGCGTTTTTGTTCCACTCGCTGGTAAAGACGCACTGCCCGCCAATCGCTTCAAAGCCGCTGCGGATGCCGCCGATACCGGCAAAGAGATCGATAAAGCGAAAACGGTAATGGGGATGGTGCGCGGGCGGGGAGGGCAGCAGCTCACGCAGCAGCTTCTCTTCGGTGGCGGTAAGGGTTTTCGCCGCGCCTTTGCCGTTAACCCAGCGGTTGAGCGCTTCGCGGCTCCACTCCGATTTGCCCGCTTTCTTTAACTGCTCCGCCACATACTTTTGACCATAGATGTCGAGTAGCTGGTTGAGCAGGGCACGATCCCGTGCCTGTTGCTGCAAAGCCTCTGCCTGCGCCAGCTCTTCCTGCGCGAGTGAATCAAATTCCGCCATGGCGTCTCCTTGGGTGTAGGCCGGGAAATATATCACTCATTTGACCCGGAGGAGAAATGCCGCACATCAGGATCGGTTCCACGGCATCTTCGCCAGCAGCAATGCCATGCCGCACCAGCCGCTTAATCCGGCGAACAATAAGCCTGCGCCGACAAAGCCCGAGAGCAGAAAGAAGGCCGGATTGAGCAGATAGCCGAGCGCCACGCCAAGTAGCACCAGGCTGCCCGCAACGATCTGCACCTGCTGCATCAGCGGGCGCGGCTGCGCTTTATCCTGCACCGTCGGCAAGCCTGCGCGCTTCCAGTTCGCCAGCCCACCCTCAAGCAACAGCACCTGCGCAGGCGCGGCGGCCTGCATTAACGCCTCAACGTTTTTCTGGGTACGCATCCCGGACTGGCAGTGGAAAATCACCGTTTGCGCGGGTTTTTCACTGCTCAATCGTTTACCGGCCAGCAGATCCTCCAACGGCAGGGAGAGGGCATCGGGCAGATGTTCACGACGAAACTCATCCGGCTGGCGAATATCAATCAACGGCACGTCCTGCTGCTGTTGTATCCGCGCATCGTGCGGGGAAATGGATGTGTAGGACATATTCAGACCTCCGTGCAGTAGATGCCCTTAAGTGTGTTGACGATATGGTTCACGGCGGGATCTTTGATGAAGTAGGTGATGCGCTGCGCCTGGCGCACGCTCTCAATCAGCCCCTCATCTTTCATGCGCGTCAGGTGCTGCGAGGTGGCCGACGGGCTAAGGCCGGTCAACGCCGAGAGTTCGCCCGCATGGGTGCCGGGTGCATCGCAGAGCATGCACAAAATCAGCAACCGGCGCGGGTGGCTCATCGCTTTCAGCAGCGCAGCGGCCTGCTCTGCCTGGTTCTGTAACTGGGTAATATTCGATGGTGGCATTTGTATTTTAGATTTTTCTAAATTTAGTAAAACCTAAAATACAAATGGGAAAGAAGCAAGCGCAACGTGCGCCCGCTGAGTTTATTCGGTAAGCAAATTCTTATCTGGCTGGCGCGGTCATATCGCGCCAGAGGGATGCGTTAAGGATGACGCCAGCGCAGCGTGGCGGGAAGAATGCGCTGCGGCGTGGTCGGCTCGTTACCGTCCACCAGTTGCGTGATGATCTCGAAGCAGTCCTGCGCCAGGCGCGGGATATTCTGCTCGACGGTATCGATGGGCAGCGAGAGCGAATCATAGAGATAGTGATCGTCGAAGCTGGCGATATGGATATCGCTCTCCAGCAGGTGATGCTGGCTCATATAGCGCAGCACCCCTTCCAGCAGCCCGCAGGCGGCGGTAAACAGCGCTTTCGGCGGGCGGCCAAGGCGCGCGCAGAGGGCGGCGAACATCTCATAACCACTGCTCGGGTGATAGTTGCCGTGAATGATCCACTCCGGGCGCGGGGTGACGCCTGCGCGCTCAAGCCCCTGCATAAAGCCTGCAAGACGATCTTTGGTCGGGGATAAGCGCGGCTGGCCGCCAAGAAAATAGATCTCGTCCGGGTTGGCGCGCGCCAGACGCTCGACCAGCTCGGCGGTGGGTGTCAGTGAATCGGTGATCACCAGCGGCAGCTGGGTGTCGCTGATATGGCGGTCAAACAACACCACCGGCAGCTGCTCGCTCAGTTTTACGTAGTCGGCGTCGTTTAACATGCTGGAGGCGACAATCAGGCCATCGACCTGGCGCGACACCAGGTTATTGACCACCACTGTCTCCTGGCTGGCGTTTTCATCGGTGCAGGAGATAAGCAGTTGCAGGCCCGCTTCGCGACAGAGGTTTTCCAGTTCGTGAGAGAAGACGGCGAAACCATAGTTGATGATCTCTGGCACCACCAGCCCCAGCGTATGGCTGCGGTTTTCGCGCAGCAAGCGCGCGTAAATACTCGGCTGATAGTGGTGCTGCTGGGCAATCGCCTGCACGCGCTCGCGCGTCTCCTGGGCGACGCGCAGCTCTTTGCCGCGGCCGTTAAGCACCAGGCTGGCGGTGGCTTTTGACACCCCCGCCAGCGCGGCAATATCACTGATGGTAACGCGTTTAGGTTTTCTCACGGTTTTGCATCGCTTAAGGAAACAAGCGCTTATTCTACCATGCAAGCACGTAACGACCAGTAGCGCGCCCGCACTTCTGCATCACCCGCAAACGTTAAGCGCGCAGGCTGCTGCGGGAAGTAGCGGCTGCTCATCACCCCTTCGCCATCATTGATAAAGATCTCGACGCTGGAGTGGTCGCAGAGGATCTGCAACTTGTGCGCCGCGCCTTGCCAGTAGCGGTAGTGCCACTCGCCGCTCTCAAAGCTTCTGCGCGCGAGGCGCAGTTCACTCTGGCTCCACTCAAGGATCAGCGTGTCGGCGAAATTCAACGTGAGATCGCCTGCGCTCTCGACAATCAGCTCCAGCGACGCGGCATCCAGCGCCGATAGCGCGTCGGCCTGACCGTTGAAGATTTGCTCTTCGCCGCGTAACGCCTGAAGCTCAACAACCGGCTGTTGATAAAGCTTACCGTTGCGCGAGGTTAATTGGCGCAGGCAGGTCATCTGGTGGATCCAGCCGTTGGCGACGGTAGGCTGGCGCATCTCTTCCCCGTCCGGCACGCCCATCCAGCCAACCAGTAAACGGCGGCCATCTTCGCTCTGCGTGGTTTGCGGCGCGTAGAACTCAAACCCGGCGTCAAGCTCGTGAAACTCGCCGTGGCGGAACTGCGCGTTGTCGTAATCCAGCTCGCCGCTGAGATAAGCGCTCGCGTGGGTGTTGAGCCAGCGTTTCTCATCACGCGTGATCCCCTGCGGGCAGCAGATAAGATAGGTACTATCGCCGAGCGCGAAGAGATCCGGGCACTCCCACATATAGCCCGCGTCGCCCAGGCCGTTGAGGCCGCTGCCGGCGATCTCACCGAGGTTCTGCCAGTTCCACAAGTTTTCCGAGCGCAGCAACAGCACTTTGCCCTGCAAGGTGAGATCCTGCGCGCCGAGGACCATGTACCAGAAGTCGCCGTGTCGCCACACTTTCGGGTCGCGCACGTGTCCGGTGTAGCCGTTTGGCAGCGGGATCGCCGGGCCGAGCTTATCGAAGCCGCCGTCACGGTTCTGCACCGCCAGACACTGCCAGGCGGTGCGCGTGCCGTCGTCAAACTTGACGTTACCGGTGTAGCAGAGCGTCAGCACGCCGTCGTTATCCACGGCGCTACCGGAGTAGCAGCCGCTGCGGTCATACTCTTCGTCCGGCATCAGCGCAATCGGCTCATGCTGCCAGTGGAGTAAATCCGCTGAGCTCCAGTGCCCCCAGCATTTATGGTTGTGCTGGCAGCTCAGCGCGTTCCATTGATAAAAAAGATGGTAACGCCCGCCCAGCTGGATAAATCCATTGGGATCGTTGAGCAGCCCGGTGACCGGCGCCAGGTGCCAGTTCGGGTAGAAGGGGTCGCTCAGCGCTTTCGGCTGGCCTTTCATCACCGCCTGTAAAATGGCGGGCAGCAGAGAGTCAGATGCCATTATTCCGCGTCCGTTTTGTATTTCAGCAAGAAGGAGAGAATGAAGGCGACGCTAAAGGCGATAGCCATACCGATAATATAGTTAAGCAGCGAGCTGGCCTGCACAATCGCCAGACCCGGCAGCCCGGTGAGGCCCACCGCCGTCATATAGACATGCATCGACACCACCCACGCGCCGCCGACCGCACCGCCAATTAACCCGGCGATAAACGGCTTCATAAAGCGCAGGTTGATACCAAAGATCGCCGCTTCGGTAATGCCGAGCATCGCCGAGAAGGCGGACGGCAGAGTAATCGCTTTGATCTTTGCGTCCTTGGTTTTAAACCACACCGCCAGGCAGGCACCGCCCTGCGCAAAGTTAGCCATCGCCCAGATCGGCAGCAGGAAGTTAACGCCAATCGACGGGTTGCCGAGCAGCCCGGCCTCAATGGCGTGGAAGCTGTGGTGCACGCCGGTAATCACAATCACCGAGTAGAGCCCACCAAACAGCAGACCCGCCAGCCAGCCCGCGTGGGCAATCAGCGTGCTGAGCACAAACGAGATGCCGTCGCCCAGCGCGCGACCCGCCGGGCCGATAATCAGCATGGCGATAAAGCCGGAGATAATCACCGTCAGGAACGGGGTGAGAATCAGATCCAGCGCGTCCGGGATCACCCGGCGAAGCTGTTTTTCCAGCATGCTCATAAACCACACTGCCAGCAGTACCGGGAAGACTGTTCCCTGGTAGCCAATCATCGCCACTTCGATGCCGAAGAAGTTCATGGTGTGGAAGCCCGCCGCCACGCCCCAGGCGTTGGTCAGCGCCGGATGGGTGAGGATGCCGCCAAGCGTTGCGCCAAGATAGGGGTTGCCGCCAAACTCGCGCGCGGCGGTAAAGCCAATCAGGATCGGCAGAATGATAAACGCCGCCGAGCTGAACATGTCGAGCATGATATAGAGCGCGTTATCCGGGTTGACCCAGCCGTAGGTTTTCACCATCCCCAGCAGGCCCATCAGCAGGCCGGAAGCAACAATCGCCGGAATGATCGGCACGAAAATGTTCGACAGCAAACGGGCGATGCGCTGGAACGGGTTCAGGTTGCGCGCAGCGATATCCGCCGCTTCCGATTTGCTCGACTCGCTGATCCCCGCCTCGGTAATAAACGCGGCGTAGACTTTGTTCACCACCCCGGTGCCGAAGATGACTTGTAACTGCCCGGCGTTACGAAAACAGCCTTTCACACCGTCGACTTTGCCTATCGCGGCGGTGTCTGCTTTCGCGTCGTCCACCAGCACCAGGCGCAGGCGCGTCGCACAGTGCGCGGCGCTGGCGATATTCTCTTTGCCGCCGAGCAAGGGGAGCAGCGAGCGGGAAATTTGTGCAAAATCCATAACAACCTCTGTCTTGTTTTTAGGCTTTCAAGCTACGCAAACGGCCCCCGCAGGGGCCGCGCTATCAGAACCAGGTTTCCATCTGTACGCCGAAGTTCCACTCGCCGCCGGCCTTGAAGCCAGCGCTGCCGAAGGCGTCGTCACCGGCGTAGTTATCCAGCCGGTGATCCCAGTCCATCCAGGTGGCAAACAGGCGGATTTCCGGGCGTTTCAGGAACTCGCCGACATCGCCCGCTTTCAGCGTTGGCGCAACGGTCAGTTTGTAGAAGCTGCCGCTCACGTTATTGCGGCTGTTGTACCCTTCCGGGCGCAGATCCATGTACTGATACGTCCCTTCATACTGCATTTCAAAGTTTTCCGTCAGCCCCTGAATCAGGCGCACGTTGGCGGTCGCCCACTGGTAGCTGTCGCCTTTGACGTAACGATCTTTACTGCTCTGCGCCAGCACCGCCGGGGCAATGTGCCAGCCGCCGCCGAGCGGCGTAATGCCGTAGCTCGCCAGGCGCCAGGTGTCGGCCTGCGACAGCAGCGCGCCGTCGGAGCCGATGGCCTTCACTTCCGCACCGAGGCCGTGACCGTAAAGCAGCGCGGTTTTTGCTGAACCTTCACGCAGGCCGTAGAAGCTGTCGTTGTGCAGGCCGAGCAGGGCGTGAACACCGTTGTCCGCCGCGTCGCTCTTCACTTTATTGCCTTCCAGATCGAGGCGGTCGTCATTATCCTTCGCGCGCATGCCGCTGACCATCAGCTGCACCGGGCCGTAGTAGTTGTTCAGGGAGAGGATGTAGTTCTGTGCGGTATTTTCGCTGTTTTCGATATCGCCAAAGGTGCGGCCATAGAGGGAGAGGTTACTGCGCGCCTCGTCGCTCCACTTCATGTCGTATACCCCGGCGCCGGTCCCGGCAAGGAACACCACATCGGAGTCGATCCAGTGGATATCAAAGTTATCGCGGTCGAAGCGTTTCCCCGCCCAGACGGTGGAGTCTTTGAACGCGCCGGTAAAGCTCGGCAGATGGCCGATCTCCGTAAAGGCCTGGCGCAGGTTGAGATCGCTGCTGGAGGCGGTCCAGTCGTTATAGGTGCGCTGGCCGTCGGCAAGCATCACTTTAAAGCGGGTGGTCGCGCCATTGGCAAGGGTCTGTTTATGTTCGAGGTTCATCTCGACATAGGTATCCGGTTCGTTACCCAGACGACCCACATGGCCGCCGGTCTCACCGGCTGGCGTCACGGTCGGGCCGCCCTGAGTTTTGCTCGCCGAATCGCTCATCAGCAGGCCGGAGCGGGCATAGCCGTGGAACTCAAAGCCGCCTTCATCGCTGGCTTTCTGCTCCAGTTTGGCGGTGCGCTGCTCAACCTGCGTGGTGGTGGTGTCGGTTTTTTGCTGTGCGGCCGCTAACTGCTGGGCCTGTTTTTCCGCAGCCTGCGCGCGGCTTTCGGCGGCATTAGCGCGCTGTTCGGCGGCCTGTAAACGCTGCTCCAGCGCGGCAAGACGGGCTTCAATGCTGCTCATGCTCGGGTCGGCGGCCTGTGCCGCTCCCGCGCTGAGAATAAGACCAAGGGTTATGGCGAGCGTGCTTTTTTTCATCATTTTGCATCCCTAAGGAAGAGCCATCATCACAGAGTTATTTTTGCTAAACCGGTTTAGGTGTCGAATCATAATCGCGCATAATTTCAGGACGCAATGAAATTAGCTAAACCGGTTTAGTGAATGTGAGACGGCTCGCAAAACGAGACGTAAGCCCGCAGGTGTCAGGCGAGTTGCTCCTCAAGCTGGTGGCGCCAGGGCAGGGCGGTCATGGCGCCTTTAGCGGTGGTTGCCAGTGCGCCACAGATCTGCGCGCTCGCCAGCCGCGCGGCTAACTGCGGTTCGCTATCGGGCAGGCCGTGCTGCGCCAGCCCCCACAGCAGACCGGCGACAAAGGCGTCGCCCGCACCGGTGGTGTCCACGCTTATCACCGGCAGCGTCGGGTAGTGGTAGCACTTGCCGTTCAGGCAGGCTTTCACCCCGGCTTTGCCCTGGGTGACCAGCAGCAGGGTGATGCCATACCGCGCTGCCAGCTCAGGCAGGCTCACCTCCTCAGCAGGCGCGTCGGCGATAAATGCCAGCTCCTCTTCCGAGAGTTTCACCACATCTGCCAGCACCAGCCCGCGCTCAATGCAGTGGCGAAGCTGGGCGCTGTCGGCCCACAAATCGTGGCGAATATTGGGGTCGAAGCTGACAAACCCGCCCGCGCCGCGCACCCGCTCCATGGCGCTGAAGGTGGTGGAGCGCGAAGGCTCAGCCGCCAGCGCAATCGAGCAGCAGTGCAGCCATTCGCCGCGGGCAAACGGCGGCAGATCCGTTTCAGCCAGGAACAGGTCGGCGCTCGGACGCACCATAAAGGTAAAGGAGCGCTCACCCTCTTCATCGAGCGCCACCACCACGGTTGAAGTGCGGTGCTGCGCATCGGCACGCATAAAAGCGGTGTCGACCTGCTCTTTCGCCAGCGTCTGGCGCATAAAGTGGCCGAAGGGATCGTCGCCAACGCGACCGATAAAACCGCTATTCCCCTGTAAGCGCGCAATGCCGACCGCGACGTTGGCCGGCGCGCCGCCGGGGCACTGCATCAGGCAGGCTTCGCCCTGCGGCAATAGATCCACCACGGCGTCACCCAGACACCAGACTCGAGCTGACATGATTTTCTCCCGATAATGAGTACCGCTAAACATTAACTAAACCGGTTTAGCTGTTCAACACTGTTGGTGGGTTTATTGCGTGATCAAACCACGATTAGTGAGAAAACGAATTTGATTGGATTAGGGCTGAGAACGTTTATGCTTAACATCCATTCGTTTTGCCAGAATTGCACGACTTTAATAGGTTCTGTCTAAAAGGAAGGTTTTTATGGAATTTAAATGGATATACCTGATCTTTCTTTTCAGCTTTCTGTTTCTGGTATGGGTGCTTAAAGATATTTATGCCTCTTTTGGCTCGTACATACGACAGATGCTTGTTGAAGCAAAAGTCTGGAAAACGGGTATTGCCGTTAATGCTGATATCATCGCGCGCAGCCGGACAGGGTTATTTGACGCTAACATTCCCGTTTACAGGCTGACGTTCAAATTCAAAACCCTTGAAGGTGTCGAAGTTGAGTCGACTTTGCGGCGTTCACTCGATGCCGAAGGCGTTATGCGTTATGCCCCTGGCAACGGCGCGACGCTGAAATATGATCCTAAAAACCCAAAGCGCATTGCGATGGATGATAATGACAAGCCCCTGATTTTAGGTGATTAACAGACGCTAACATCCCTCGAGATAAAAGTTGAGAAAAGAATATGTCGTTTGAATGGATCTACCTGGCCTACCTTTTTTTCTTTTTGGTTGCGGTGGGCATGCTGCGCTTAGCCTGGACGATGATAATGCCCGGCATTCGGCAGTTCAGAATGGAGTCTGCGGTGCGCAAAACAGGTATTGGCGTGAATGCGGATATCATCCATCGTCGCAAAACCGATCTCATTGATGGCGAAATGCCGGTTTATCAGCTGACTTTCGCATTCAAAACACGCGAAGGCGTTGACGTTCAGGCGAGTCTTGAGAGGCCTTTAGATATGGATGGTTTTATGCGATACGCGCCTGGAAACGGCGTAGCGCTGAAATATGATCCCCAAAATCCGCAGCGCATAGCGCTCTACCCGAACGATCGCCCCCTTATCCTCGGCGATTAATTTGTTAAAAAGCGTAAACAACTCTTACCTCTTTTCCCCGCCATTTTTCATCCTGAGCAAAACGCCGTTCTGAATAAAATGCCGCTAACTCTCGGTAAAATAACGGCGTAATTGGCTTAAATCCCTTCAATGTCACAAAACCCGCAAAAAAGACCCTGGCGCGTTGCATCGGGTGGCTAAGGCGCTATATGTTAAATTTGTGTTTACAAAATGATAAATAGGGGTTTGTTCATGGAGATGAAAAAAAGCGTACTGGCGGGCGTAGTAGCGGCGCTCTTTTCCTCTGCCGCTCTCGCAGCTGTCCCTGCGGGCTACCCGGCGGATTATCAGAAAATCGTCGATGCCGGCACCAAAGAGGGCAAAGTGGTGGTCTACTCAACGACCGACACCAAAGCCGCTGGCCCGCTGATCAAAGGGTTTGAAGCGCAATATCCCGGTATCAAAGTTGAATATAACGATATGAACAGCACCGAGCTGTATAACCGTTATCTTAGCGAGCAGGCCTCCGGCGGTGGCAGCGGCGACGTGGTCTGGAGTTCGTCGATGGACACCGCGCTGAAGCTGGCAACCGAGTACGCCGATGAGTACGCCTCCCCCGAACAGAGCAAACTGCCGAAATGGGCGGTCTGGAAAAACAAAGCCTACGGCACCACCTACGAGCCGGTGGTCTTTATCTACAACAAACGCCTGATCCCGCAGGGCGATGTCCCGGATTCCCACACTGCGCTGGCGAAACTGATTGCCAGCCAGACCGATAAGTTCAAGAGCAAAGTGACCACCTACGATATCGAAAAATCGGGGCTCGGCTTTATGCTCGCCGTTGAAGACAGCAAGCACGACAAAGAGTATTTCACCTATCTTGCAGATATCGCTAAAGGCGGCCTGACGGTGCAATCCTCCACCGGCACCATGATGGAGCGCGTCTCCTCCGGTGAAAACCTGGTCGGCTACAACATCCTCGGATCCTATGCCGAAGCGCGTGCGAAAGCCGATAAATCCTTAGGCGTCTCCTACCCGAAAGATTACGTGCTGGTGCTGTCGCGCGTCTCCTTTATCAGTGCCGAAGCGGAGCACAGTAACGCGGCGAAGTTGTGGTTTGACTATGTGCTGTCGGAAAAAGGGCAGAGCATTCTCGCAAGCCAGGCGGATATCCCCTCCCTGCGTAACGATATTGAAGGCAGCAATGATATCGACGGCATGACCAAACTACTCGGCGATGCGCTGAAACCGATCCCGGTTGATGAGTCGCTGCTTGAGTATCTGGAGCCGAAAAAGCGTCTCGAATTTATTAAACAGTGGCGCACCGCCGCCGGGAAATAGAGGCGTTGCCGGTTGTGTGCGGCGCTGTCCGCGCACAACCCTTTCACTCTCATCTTCTGACCACAGGGATTTTCTATGAATATCGTGCGCAGAAAATGGCAAGGGTTACCGCGCGGCGTAACGGTCCTGATTACCGCCCTGGTGATCTACGTTCCGTTATTATTTATCGTCGTACAGAGTTTTCTTTCAGCGCCTTTCTTCTCCCGCAGTAAGGAGCTGAGCCTCGAATCCTTCGCCTTTATCTTCACCGACCCCGATTTTTACCTCGCCTTAAAGTCCGGCTTTATTCTCGCCTTTGGGCTGGTGTTTATTGCCATTCCGCTCGGCGGCATTCTCGCCTTCTTGATGGTGCGTACTGACCTGCCGGGACGGCGCTTTATTGAGCCACTGATCCTGGTGCCCATTTTCGTCTCGCCGATGGTGCTTGGCTTTGGCTATGTCGTCTCTGCCGGGCCGGTGGGCTTCTTGTCGCAGTGGGCGCAACAGCTGTTGGGGTTTGTGCCGTGGAACATCTACTCGATGTTCAGCATCGTGGTGATCGCCGGGCTGACGCACGTGCCGCATGCCTATCTCTATATCTCGTCGGCGCTGCGCAGCGTTGGCTCAGATGTCGAGGAGGCCGCGCGCACGGTGGGTGCCTCGCCTTTACAGGTGATGACCTCCGTCAGCCTGCCGATGGTACGTCCGTCGATCCTTTACGCCTGCGTACTGCTCTTTTTCCTCGGGCTGGAGGTGTTCGGCCTGATGCTGGTGCTCGGCGATCCCGAAGGCAACATGGTGCTGGCGACCTATCTCTATAAGTTGACCAACAAGCTCGGCACGCCCTCTTATCACCTGATGGCCGCCGTGGCGGTGGTGCTGATCTGCATCACCATTCCGCTGGTGATGCTGCAACGCCGCTTAATGCGCACCGCGAACCGCTTTGTCACCATGAAAGGCAAAGCGTCGCAGGCGCGCGCGCTGCCGCTGGGCAAATGGCGCTGGGTGGCAGGTGCGGTGGTGGTGGCGTGGCTGACGGTGACGATTGGTGTGCCGCTGCTGGGCGTGGTGCTGCGCGCCTTTATCTCCCACTGGGGGGTTGGCGTTCCGCTGTGGGATAACGTCTCGCTGGAGACCTTCCGCAATATCTGGCAGCAGCCGAACTTGCTGCGGGCGATCGTCAACTCGATGGCGATTGGCGTCTTCGGCGGCGCGCTGGCGGTGATCTGCTATCTGTTTGTCGGCATCGCGATGCACCGCAAGCAGGATAACGTCACCCGTTTCCTCGACTACAGCGTGCTGGTGCCGCGCGCGGTGCCGGGTCTGCTCGCCGGTCTCGCTTTTTTGTGGGTCTTCCTCTTCTTACCGATGTGGCTCGATCAATCCCTGAAAAACGGCTGGCTGTCGGGCTTGCCGGTCTCTGAGTGGCTGCGTGACAACCTGATTGTCTGGCTGCGCTCGCTGCGCAACACCATCTTCAGCGTCTGGCTGGCCTACACCGTAGTGTGGATGGCTTATGGCCTGCGCCTTATCTCCTCGACGTTGCTGCAAGTCGGCCCGGAGCTGGAAGAGGCGGCGCGCAGCACCGGCGCGACTCCGGGGCAGGTGACCCGCCATGTGACGGTGCCGCTGTCACGCTATGGCCTGATCGGCTCCTGGCTGCTGATGTTTTTGATCTTTGAGCGCGAATACTCCACCGGGGTGTATCTGCTCTCGCCCGGCACGGAAACCATCGGCTCGATGCTGGTGTCGCTGTGGGCGGCAGGCGCTATCGATATTGTCGCGGCCCTCTCGTTTATCAATATTTTGCTGGTGGTCATCGGTCTTGGTGTGGCCCTGCGTTTTGGAGTGAAATTACATGATTGAGCTAACGGTAGAGAACTTACACCTGACCTACGGCGACAACCCGGTGTTAAAGGGCGTGTCGATGGATCTCAAACGTGGCGAAGTGGTCTCGCTGCTTGGCCCCTCCGGCAGCGGGAAAACCACGCTTTTGCGCGCCGTTGCCGGGCTGGAGAAGCCCACCCAGGGGCGCATCACCATTGGCAAAAATGTGGTTTACGATGGCACACCGCGCAGCGAAGTGCCGGCGGAGGAGCGTAACCTCGGGCTGGTGTTCCAGTCCTACGCACTGTGGCCGCACAAAACCGTGTTTGAGAATGTCGCCTACCCGCTGAAGCTGCGCAAAATCGCCACTCATGAGATTAGCCAGCGGGTGCAGAGTGTGCTCGATCAGCTCGGGCTTGGCGCGCTCGGCCAGCGCCACCCTCACCAGCTGTCGGGCGGCCAGCAGCAGCGCGTCGCCATTGGCCGCGCGCTGGTCTATAACCCGCCGGTGATCCTGCTCGATGAACCGCTCTCTAACCTCGATGCCAAGCTGCGCGAAGAGGCGCGTGTCTTCCTGCGCGAGTTGATCGTCAAGCTCGGGCTGTCGGCGCTGATGGTGACTCACGATCAGAATGAGGCGATGGCGATTTCCGACCGCATTTTGCTGCTCAACAATGGGGTAATTGAGCAGCAGGGCACGCCGCAGGAGATGTACAGCAAGCCTTCAACACTCTTTACCGCCGAGTTTATGGGCAGCAACAACCGCCTGCATGGCAAGGTGACGGAAGTCTCCAACGGCCGGGCGCGTATCGAAGGGGCGCAGTGGGCGCTGTGGGGTGTTGCCGGGCCGGGCGTTAGCGTAGGGCAGGAGGCGACGGCGGTGATCCGCGTGGAGAGCCTGCGGCTAACCGAGACGCCGCAGGATAACTCGCTGGATCTGCCGATGCTCACCAGCATGTACCTTGGCGACCGCTGGGAGTATCTCTTCCGCACGCCGGTTGATGACTATGTGGTGCGCGTCTACGGCACCCAGTCACGCACGGCGCAAAACTACCGCGTGGTGCTGCCTGCCGATCAGCTGTGGATCTTCCCGAAAAAGTGACCGCTACGGCAGCGAAACCCAGCGGTAACCGAGCACCACGGTGAGCAGCACAATGGTGCTCACCGCAGCGATATGCATCAGCAGATCCGCCGCGCTGATGTGCGTAGGGTGGCAGAGCGAGAGCAGGGTCAGCGCCATACAGGCGACCCCTGCACCCGCGGCGCCAAGGCTGCGGGCGGGAAAGAGCGTGCGGGTGCGGCGCAGGTAGCCGACCACGATTGCCGCCATCGGCACGCTCACCGCCAGCATAAAGAGGTAGCAGTTTGGCCCCTCGACCATGCCGCTCGCCGGAACGCGATGCAGATGCAGGTTCAAAAACGTTGTCACCAGCCAGAGGCTGACCAGCGGCGCAAACCAGCCCCAGCCAAGCGGGCGCTGCCCGGCAATACTGAGCAGAAAGGCGTTGCGGATCGCCAGCGTGCCGGTGGCAAAGGTGAGCAGCAGTTGCAGCATCGCCCACGCAGCGCCTGCGTGCGACCAGTCGGTCTCTGTTCTGTTTAACAGCAGGCTGACTATCACCCCGCATGGCAATGCCACGGCAAGCCAGCTTGCCACCCGCCAGCCGCTGCGCCAGGGCCGTTTTACCGGCTCTGCCGAACGACCAAGTTTCTCAATTAACCACTCATGATCGGCCATGAAGGGCTCCTAACCGACGAAGATTATTCAGGGCGCGATGCAGTAGCGATTTGACGGCGGAGACCGTCAGGTTGTGCCGCGTCGCGGTTTCAGCAAGGCTCATTTCGCGCAGGTGAAAATGCTCAATCACCTGGCGCTGGCGTACGGGTAACTGGGCGAGCAGCGCCGCCAGCTCCTCTTCATGCAGAGTTGGGTGAGCGTCTGCGACCGGCTCCGGCAGCAGTTCGTCTGCCACTTCCCGCTGTTGATGGCGGCCGCGTTTTCGCAACGCATCCACCGTGCGGGCATGGGCGATTGCCATCAGCCACGGTAAAAAGGGCGCAGCGGGATCATAGGTGTGGCGAACCCGGTGCAGGGTCAGCAGCACATCCTGAATCACATCCTCGACCAGCTCGTCATCGGCTACCTGCTTACGCGCAAGCGTGCGGATAACCGGCACCAGCGCTTTAAGCAGCCGGGTGTAGGCCTGGCTGTCGCCAGCCTGCGCCCTGGCCATCAGATGCGGCCACTCTTCCCGCGCTGCCTCCGCTTTTTCCATCATCCGCCTTAGGTTTTTTTGCCGCTCGCTGCGTTCAGGGCATTGACCACAATTGTGGGTGTTAACACCTGCGGCAGGATGGTCGGCGCGCCGCCATCCGCCGGGTAGACGACATAGAGCGGCAGGCTGCCCTGGCCTAGCTCGTTGAGCGCGTCATCAATATCGGCATTAAATTTCGTCGAGTCCGCCACCATGTAGAGGGTGCCGCTTTTCGCCAGCGCCGTTTTGACCGCCTCGGTTGAGAGCGAGGTCTTCTCATTCACCTGGCAGGTGATGCACCAGGAGGCGGTGAAGTTGACGAAAATCGCTTTCCCGTGGCCGCGATTCTCCGCCACTTTTTGTGGCGACCAACTGGTCTCCGCTACCTGCGACGAGGCCAGTGCCGCGCCGCTGTTCACCACCGAGGGCAGCGGGGCAAGGGCGGCGATAATCAGCAGTGCGGTGGCGGCGAACAACCCTTTATGGCCGCGCCCGGCGAAGCGACGCTGCTGCGCCATGCCATAGAGCCAGGCGGCGAAGCTCACCACCACCGAGGCGGCAATGATCGCCGCCAGCGCCGTGGTGCCCGCCTGCTGCGCCAGCACCCACACCAGCCAGCCGAAGGCACCAAACATCGGAAAGGCCAGCCCGTGTTTCAGGGTGTTCATCCACGCGCCGGGTCGCGGCAGCCATTTGCCGAGAGCGGGGAAGAGCGAAATCAGGCTAAACGGTGCGGCAAAGCCGAGCGCGAGGGCGAAGAAGATCGCCAGCGCGACGGTGGGGGGCTGCACCAGTGCATAGCCAATGGCCCCCGCCATAAACGGTGCGGCGCAGGGGGTAGCAACAATAATAGAGAGCGCGCCGGTCAGCGCCGCGCGGATAAACGCCCCGCGTTCGACGTGGATCTCCCCGGCCCGCTGCACGGAGAGGCCCACTTCAAACACGCCGAGCAGGTTAAGCGCTGCCGCCAGCACAATCAGCGCCAGCGCGGCGATAACCAGCGGTGATTGCAGCTGAAAGCCCCAGCCAACGGCGCTGCCGCCAGCGCGTAGCGCAAGCAGGATCCCGGCGAGGATCAGCATGGTCGCCACCGTACCGAGCAAAAAACCCAGCCCTTCGCGGCGCGTCTGCGCTGGATCCCCGGTATGACGCAGGAGGCCCAGCGCTTTCAGCGAGATAATCGGAAACACGCAGGGCATAAAGTTGAGAATAATGCCGCCTGCGAAGGCGGCGAGCATGGCGGTTAACATAGTGATTCTCTGCCGGAAAAAGGGTTAGTTACGAATGGGATTTCGCATACTGTTTCACCGCGTCCATCGTTTTCTGGATATGCGTTTCCGGGTTTCTGTCAGTGTAGCTCAGCAGGATCTTGCCGTCCGGCGCGATAACGTAAGAGGTACGATCGGAGAGGGTTTTGCCCTTCATCTCCATCAGCGTGTCGTACTGCGCCGCCACTTTTGCGCCCGGATCGGCGGCAACGGTAAATTTATCGCGGCACTCCTCTTTCGAGAAGGCATCCACCTGATCGGTATTACCGGCGGTAACGCCAATCACCGTCGCGCCGAGCTTTTTAAAATCGTCCGTCGCTTCGGCAAAGGCGTGGGCTTCAATGGTGCACCCTTTACTGAATGCCGCCGGGAAGAAGTAGAGCACCACCGGCCCTTTTTGCAGCGCTTGCTTGAGTGAGAACGTGAGCGGTTTTCCCGCCAGCGCGCCCTGTAACTGAAAATCAGGTGCCTGCGAACCGGTGGGCAGCGCCGCCTGGGCGCTGGCAACATTCAGCAGGGCTGCGGCAGAGAGGCTCAAAAAGAGTTTTTTCATCGGGGTCATCATGCGCTCCAGGTCAACGTTAAGTGTGCGTTCATCTACAGTTCGCTGGCGCAGAGGAAAAGGTTTCGCGGACAGCGAAAAAAAAGTGAAAAATCTCATAGCGCGCCGCCGAAGGCGGGCGGAATCATAAGATTTATCTAATATGCTATATTCACTACTGCACTCTCCATCGTATCGAATCCCCTTGCGTCATCTGTTTATCATGGTGAATAACCAATGGTTTATTACTCCGCTATTGAGAAGGGTAGCCTGCTGCGCCGTTATAACCGGCTGCTGGCGAAATACAGTACGCACCGACATGAGTTATCCCTGGCGCACATCGCCGACACCTTAGCCTGCACGGCGCGCTATGCGCGCTCCCTGCTGCAAGAGATGCAGGAGGAGGGGTGGCTCATCTAGCGCTCCAGACCGGGGCGGGGCGCACTCGGCGTGTTGCAGTGCCAGATGAGCGTGGCAGCGCTGGAGAATATGCTTGGCAGCAATACCCCTGCGGCAGAGGCGAAAAGCGTGCCGGAAAATCACGGAACCTGTTACTCCCGCGACGGCTTTCACTATCACATCTCCTTCTATCGCCCGCTACAGGCGCCCGTGCCCTCTATTCATACCGATCGCGCCGGGCGGCATATTCTACAAATGGTGCATGCCGGGCTGACGCGCCATCTGCCGGAGCAGGCCGAGCCGGTTCCCTGTCTCGCCCACACCATTCGGGTCAGTGACGATGGGCTGAGCTGGCACTTTATGCTGCGTCGCGGGCTGGTGTGGCACAACGGCGAGGCGTTAGATCCTGCGCAGTTGCAGACCACGCTTCAGCGTTACGCGGGCGGGCCTGGCTTACCCCACGTGACGGATGTGATTGTGCAGGATTATGTGTTGATCATGCACCTCAGCCAACCGGATGCGATGCTGCTCTATCGGCTGGCAAGCCCGGTCTATGCGCTGGCGCACCCGGAAAACGGCGTGGTCGGCCTCGGGCCTTTTCAGCTTGGCAGCCATTCCGATGCGCAGATGACCCTCACCCGTGCGCCCGGCTGGCATGGTGAAATGCCGCAGGCGAGCGAGATTGTCTACAACACGCCGCTGGCCGCCACCCCCTCGCCAGCGCTGGTACGCCTCGATACCCCGCGCTCACATTTATCCCCCGAGCCGATGATCGTCCGCGAAAGCAGCGATGCGTTTTACTATGTCACCTTTAATCAACGGCGCGGCCGCCTGAGCCTCGCCCAGCAGGCGGTGATCCGCCAGATTGCGCAGTCGCTCGCCCGCGCGATGATGGAGCGGGAAGAGACGCTGGCACCGCTGCCGGAGTGGTTACTGCCGCCAACAGAGCCCGTGGCCCAGGCGCTGCTGCCCGCCACGCTCAATATCACCTACTTTCGATCTACCGAGATGAAAAAGTTGGTGGACGAGCTGATCAAAAGCCTGCGCTACCGCGGCTGTACGGTTAACACCAACCCGATCAGCGTTTCGCACTGGTTACTGCCCAACCAGCGCTGGGAAGAGGAGGATCTCTGTCTCGGCTTTCTGCGCTTTGACCAGCATGAAACCTTCAGCCTGGAGGAGCGCTATCGCCATAGCGAGATGTGGACCTGGTTCTGGGGGCATGCCCAGTGGCTGCGCTGGCGGAGTCTGAATAATTCATGTAATTCATTGAATTAATTTGTTTTTAGCGAGTTCAACTTTCCTTGGTATACCTAAGCGTATACCAATCGCTTAGCTTAAGGCTCCTCTCAGAAACATTTTTCCAGCTCAACGGAAAGCTTCATTAATTCACCCTAAATGTGTTTAAGCCGCTTTTTTAACAGCAACCGTGCAGGAATGACGCGCTCGCCAATTTTAAGCTTTTTGCTCACATACTCAGTGACGACCTGTTTGATTTCTTCTTCTAATCAACCGTTCATAACCTGCGTTAGGCTGTAGAGCAGGTTGGCTTGCGACGTAGGAGCAACCTCCTCATCTAAAATCACTAAGATCTCTTCCCAGTTCAGGCCAGACTCTTTAGGTACATGAGCCATCCATTTGTAATCATAGCCCTAAAGTTCGAGCCCTGCGAAAAGCTCCGATAATGCGTCCAAGACAGGGATTCGGCTTGATTAAGCATTTCCTGAAAACTGCATTCAAGTAATCCCGATTTTGGGTGGTAAGAATTATCCTGGATTGAAAACGAAAGCAAAAATGGCTGCCAAATGTTTAAGCTCGTTAGTTAAAATGGCTATGGGAGATAAAATAAGGAATAGGCAAATGGTTGATATTACAGCAGACATGCTTTGGAATATAGCCAGGCATTACAGACATAAAGAAACCTTGCTAAATTCACAATATTACAATGTTCATGCCATAGTACCGCATTTAAATCAATGGTTTACCGTCTATGCGATCAATACCGAATTAAGAGCCGCTCATTTTCTTGCCCAGGCTTGTGTTGAAACTGCGAACTTTTCTAGCTTTACTGAGGTTCCAAGAGATGGTGGCAGAGAATATGATGCAGGAACCCGGATTGGACGTAATTTGGGTAATACAGAAGTAGGTGATGGCCCTAAATTCATCGGTCGTGGATTATTACATCTGACAGGTAGAGATAATTATACTAACTTCGGAAGCGAGTTTGATAAGGATTACATAACCGATCCCACGATGGTCGCGAGAAATCCATATGTTGCAGTTAAAGCTGCTCGTTATTACTGGGATCTCAGACATGTTAATACTGCAGCAGATAGGGATGACATAAATAAAGTCACACTCCTTGTTAATGGTGGCTATAATGGCCTTGAAGAAAGAAAAATGGCATTGATAAGAGCAAAGAGAGAGCTTGGAATAATATGAAGATATCAACCGGCATTATGATGTTATTACTTTTTTCGATGAGTTGCTCATCCTTTGCTGCCACGAAAAAATCTGAATTAACTTGTAAAACTCAGGCAATCACTGAATCAAAAAAATTGTTGGCTTTTTATAGAGACAATGATGATAGGGCCGAGGTTGATAAAGATGTAACTGCATTAGCAAAAATGCAAAATCCTGAAAATAAATCTCAGTACTACGATGTATTGCAGACTTGGGGTTATATATATAAAGGTAAGTATCGTATGAGATTTATCTTCCTCAATGATTGTACTCTCATGGGGGAAGAGATTTTAGAGTATGCTAATCCTTAGTAACATTTTGAGGTTCATTATTTATTCGGAGCGGTATTCTTGCCGCTCCTGATTTCAAATATATATCAGACTTTCGTATAAATTCCGCTCTAGCCATACTATAGGTCAATAGTATTGATACCCCCGCATCAGCAAGTACTAACCTCTTAAATCAGATTTACGGCTCTACTCGATAAGAACGTCATTTCACCTCACGGCAAGTTATTGGCCAACAGGGGGGGGTAAAGTTTTTTTCGGTTTAACTGTTCACACTGTTCACCTTGTGTTTTTTGCTATATTTATCATACGGATAGGTGATGAAGAGTTGGTGAAGAGTGAACACTCGACTCTTCACCCGTGCGCGGACTTACGTATTGAGGCAAAGGAATGCAGCATACGGATGTGGAGTGAGGGGGGTAAAAAGTTTTTTTTGGTTTTATTGTTCACACTGTTCACCCTTCTATTTTACCCTTTACTTTCAGTGGGTTGAGTGGTGAACGGAAGGTGAAGGGTGAACAGTGCACTGTTCACCACCGGGGATGTCAGATAAAAAAAGACCGGCGGCTGCCGGTCTGGTGAGGTTATGTCGCTGCGGGCTCGTCGCACTTCGGCAGCCAGTCGCTGTTACTGTCTTCCCGGAGGGTGAGATTGGTCTGCGTCCCGTGTTTTGTGTGCCGCTTTTCGTAGCTTATGCCGTACTCTTTCAGCATCATCGGCAGCCCTGTTCCGAACATTTTCAGGCTCAGCACATGCTTAAACCCGTTTGCCTCCATATACACGAGGTAGGCATGATAGAGATAGCTGCGGGGCTGGCGCGGAACGATGTTGGCATTGCCCATGAACATCCCGTTAGTCTGCGGCAGCGCCTCCAGATAACCGCAGAAATCAAAGGCCGGGTCAGCGTCGCGCTTGATGCTCAGCGCCTCGTCAGAGTTCTGCTGCGACTGGAGCAGAGCGCGGGCGCTCATCGGGTCGCTGAACCGCTGCATAAGCTGGCGCACAATGACCGCCAGCTCGCGGGCGATTTTGTCCTTCAGGTGCGGGTCGCGCTCCGCCGGGGCTATCTGCTCCGGGAAGTGGATAATCACCCGGCGACGGGAAACGCCCCCGCTGCGGTCGGTGAAGCGCATCGGGTTGTTGTTCACGGCCAGAATCACCGCCGGAATATGCGTGGAATACGCATCCCGGTATTTCGGGTCAACCGACACGGCATCGCCCCCGGTGATGGCCTTGAGTCCTGCCCCGTCCCCGCTCCATTTCTCCTGGTCAGGCAGGCGGATGAGTGAGAAGCCTGTCAGTGCCGCACGTTCACGCGGGGATTCCAGCGTCTCGATGGTCGCCGAGGTGGCGTTATCCTCTCCTGCGAGCATGGTCGCAATCTCGGCCAGAATACTCTTGCCGCTCCCGCCTGGTCCCGTCACCTCGAGGAAGAGCTGCCAGTCATAGCGGTTCGCCAGCACCATAAACAGGGCGGCCAGTATCACATCGCGTTTGTCAGCACTGCCCCCGGCAGCACGGTCGAGCCACTGCCAGAAATGCGGGGCATGGGATGCCAGCGTTTCGCCCGCCACCGGCGGGGTGAAATCCACGTCACACAGCGTACGCAGCCAGTACGATTTGCTGTGCGGGCTGAACGTGCCGGTTTTCGTGTCCAGCACCCCGTTACGGAAACCAATCAGACGGCGCGCCGGTGCGTTCTGCTGCGGGATAATCAGTTTCAGGGTCTCCACCACCGAGGCGATACGCCCCGACGAGAACGGGGCGCGCAGGCGCTGAAACAGCCCGGCCACGTCGCGGGCAAAGTCTGAGGGTGGTATCACCTTCCAGATACCGTTTTCATACCGGGACAGGAGCTGGCCGTTCGCATCCACCGCCAGCGCCTCGCCGTAATGCTCCTGCACCCGCAGGGCTTTATCGCTGGAGCTCATGGCGGTAAATTCCGCCTCGCTCATGGTGTCGAACGGACTTGCAACCGGCGGGCGGATGGCGTCGTAAATGGCTTTTCCTGTGGCCTCCTCGCCTTTCTGACTGAGCGCATCATTCCAGTCCCCGAACACCGGCGGCAGGGCAACCACGCCGTTGCAGGCATCTGCGGCCGCTGCGGCTTTTGTCTGACCGTCACCGCTCAGGTCACGGTCAGCCGCAAGGATAATCTCACAGGCCGGGTGCTTACTGCGGGCAAGGCTCGCCAGGGAAAGGAGGTTCACGGACGAGAGCGCCACCATCACGGTTTCGCCGGTCAGGTGGTGCACGGTCAGCGCCGTGGCATACCCCTCTGCTATCCACAGGCGTTTTCCGGTCTGTTTCTGACCGTCAATGATATGGCATGCGCCTTTCACCGCCCCGCCTTTCAGGGTGCGCTTTTCCCCGTCAGCGTTAATGAGCTGGACGTTAACCAGCGCCCCGGTGTCGTCATGCAGCGGGACAACCACATCCCCGGCGCGGTAGCTCACGCCCCCGGTTTTGTGCGTGGCACTGAGGGTCAGGCACTCGCGGTCAGCCAGCCCCTTGCGGGTCAGGTAAGCGTTGCCGGTGGCCGGGCGGGCAGATGCCATGAGCTCAGCCGCCCGTGCTGCCGCCGCTTTTCGCGCGGCGTCCGTTCCGGCGTCTGCGGTCGCGGTGGCTGCCGGAACAACCGGCGGCAGGGTGCCGGTCACGGCATTCACCTTCCCGGCGGCCTCGGACGGGGTCACACCGAACACCTTTTCAACCAGTTTCAGCCCGTCACCCGCGCCGCACTGGTTACAGAACCACGTTCCGCGCCCCTCCTTGTCGTCAAAGCGGAAGCGGTCAGAGCCGCCACAGACGGGGCAGGCCTGATGCCGGTTTCTGATGACCGGCACGCCCAGCGCCGGGAGAATGCGCGGCCAGTGGCCACACGCCATGTTAACGGTGTCCGTTACGTTCATTTTCATTGGTGTGTTCCTCAGTGCAGGACAGGCACGCTGATATGGCGGGCGCAGAGTTCATCCATCACGGCCAGACCGAGAAAGGACAGCGACGGGGCGGCTTTCAGGGGACCGGCATCCATTAAATCTTCCAGCAGGGCGCAGGCAATCAGGCGGCCTTTCTCCTCGCCGTGCTGGCGCAGGTAGAAGCCCTCCAGCTCGGCGGCTATGGCCGACTCCAGCGCATCGAGGGTGAGGTGCGGGTAGCGGTGCTGACGGTGGCACACGGTCAGCCAGGCGCAGGCCACGGCGCGGCGGTAAAGCGCGGCGCGCAGGACAGGTGTTAACGGGGTTGTCATGCGCCGACCTCCTCGGTGAGCCAGCGCTGCATGCAGCGCTCCACCACGCCGTCGAGCTGGGTGGTCATGAGGTAAATCACGGAGGAGAGCTGCGCCTGGTGCGCCGTTTCCCGGCTGACCGTCACGCTGTCATTTAACAGCGTCATGGCATTCACGAACTGGCCGACGTTGCGCAGGTGCTCCAGGCACGCAAGCTCATCACGGGTGAGCGTCAGGGTCAGGTCTTTCACGCGCGCACCTCCGCCACCGGCAGACGCCCGGCAAAGGCGAGAATGTAATCCCGGACAAGGGAACGGCGTGCAGCGCGCTCGTCACCGGCAACGGTGCGGAGCATACAGATACGGGGTGTGCGGTCTGCGCGGCGAACGGCTGCGAAGACGTAGACAAACTGCGGGTGTGACAGGGTGAGGGTCGTGGCCATAGTGGCAGCCTCCTGTGAATAGCGGTTAATGCCACCACCGGAGTTCCTACGCTCATGGGTGGTGACCCGGACGGGGGTAGGAATACCGGTTTCACAGAATACCGGCCAGCCCGAGGGCTGCCCCGCCCGGACCACCATTATCTGTACGTAACCATGGTGTGTGCATAAACACCACAGCCCGATAAATGGGTGTGCCTGAGCCACGACATAAAAAAAGACGCATGGCGCGTCTGTTGTCGCCTGTGAATTACACGGGTTCCTACGCCCGGCTGCCGATTTTGCGGCAGCGGGAAAACTATACCTGGAAACAGCCGGAAGAAGCAAGCCAGGGAAAGGCAGTTTTTGCAGGGCGGACATCATCATGCGTCACAGCCCCGGTTACGGTCGGCGATACGGGCAGTCATCCAGGCGGTGATTTCGCTGTGCAGCCAGGCGACATTTTTGCCGCCCAGGGAGACCTGCTGCGGAAAGGCATTCCGGCTGATGAGATCGTAAACAGTGGAGCGCGACAGGCCGCAGAGGTGCATCACTTCGGGCAGGCGCAGAAAACGCTCCTGAGCGGGGGCAGTCCCCGGCATTAGCGGGGCGGCAGGGGCGGAAATCGGGGAAGAAAAAGCGGTGTGCATCGGGCTACCTCATAAAGTCCGTGTGGTGCCGGTCATGTCTTTCCGGCGTCAGGTAGCGCTCTATTTTGTGAATATTTTCTGCCGGAGCAACAGGTAATTATTCTGTCATTCTTAACTTAACAATTCGTTAACATGCAAATGGCAAACAGTGGCAAACGCTGACAATCTCTGACATTTCTTGATAACAGTCTGGCACATTGCTAATCAATTATGGTTATAGATAACCTTTTTTTTATCGCAATAAAGTATAGATGCGGTGAGTGTCCCCAAAAACAGCCGGTGAACAGTGGTGAACAGTGGGTGAACAGTCAGACCCTCAACTGTTCACCCCTTAACTTACTGTATTAGTTACTTTTTATATTTCTGGTGAACAGTGTGAAGAGTTAAATACAGAAAAACAAACAGGGAGAGGGGTTTTCCTGCGACCTCTTTCTGGCGAGCCGATTTTTTCAGCGGCTTTCTGTACCATCCCGGCCACAACAGCAACAGCTCGTGATGTTGTGCAGGCCACGGCAGAATGCCCTCACACTGAAAAGAGAGAGCCCGCCATGAAAACTGAAATTATCACCGCCCTGATGAAAACCGTTGCCGGCACCCGGCCTGCCCCTGACCGCGCCCTTATCGAGAATGCCGTTGCGGTCACCACTGAAAAGGCTGCGCAGAAGAATGCCGCCGCCGTGAGTGAAGCGCTCTCCCGCTTTACAGAGGCGAAAGCCGCCCACACCGGCAGCATGATGACGCTGAACGACATCAACGCAGCCATCACACGCAGCGAAAAGGAACGGCAGACTGCGCTTGAGGAAAGTGCGGAGGCTGACAAAAGCTGGCGTACCCGCCTGCGCAGCCTGGGCGGAGCCATGACACCGGAGCTGAAAGCCGAACACGGCCGCCGCATGGCCGGGCGCGAGCTGGCAGAGGAGTTCTCCGGCCTGATTGCCGAACTGGAAACAGACAAATCCCGTGCCATGCTTGAGGCATGTGCGACCGGCAGACAGTATGTCGATGAACATGCGACAGCGCTTACCGTCTGCGCACAGGCGGCCTGGTCAGAAGCGATGAACACCATCAGCCCGGCGCTGGTACGCGCTTACCGTCTGCGCCTGCGTGAGCTGGAGCTGAACGGTGAGCCACGTCCGGGTGACGTCCTGGCTGAGGAGCTGCAACAGCATGTTGCCTTACAGGCACAGTTCTACACCTTCGACATGGACAATGAGCCGGTTATCTCTCAGCTCGGCCTGCACCGCCCGCCGCTGACCGGCGTGGACATGGTGCTCTATAAAAGCCCGGTTAAGCGTAATCAGCTTGCCGCGGAGCTGGCCGCCCGGAAAAAGCAGGCGGAGAGCTGAGCCATGTTTCACTGCCCGTACTGCAAGCAACCCGCGCACACCCGTACCAGCCGGTATGTGTCGGACAACCTCAAGCAGCGCTATCACCAGTGCACCAGTCTTGAATGCTCGGCCACGTTCCGCACCTCCGAGACGCTCGACGGGGTGATACGTCAGCCGGCCATGCCGGAAAACGCCGTGGCGCTTTTAACCGCAGGAGAGAGACCATGACCAACACCCTGACGCTGGCCGCAGAGGCCTGCCTGCACCACCGTGCCGTGTGGCTGAGCCGCCGGGAAACACCTGGTGCCCCGGAGGAAACCCGGCAGGCCGCGAAAAATTACATTCGCGCCCATGAGACCGTCCAGGCACTCAGCATCAGCCACCGGCTTGATGGCTTTATGCATCAGCACGGCGCAGAGCTGGCCGCCATTCTTGCCCCGGAGCTGGTACATATCCGCAGCCTCCCGGCGCACCTGCAACACCGGGCGCTCGACCGGGCAACGCATCATCTGCGCGATGCGCTCGCCTCCTGGCTGGCCGCCGGTAACGGGATTAATCATGAAGGCTGCGCGGTACTGAATGCCGTCGGCATCAGGCCTGATAAAGCGTCGCGCACGGACAGCCAGCAGCCATAACTCCCCGAAAAATGCGCCCGGCCATCCCCTGCAGGGCGCACCTCCCCGCCGCTAAAAATAGCCGAAAAATCCATAAATAATTAAAAAAATACCCTGCATGCATATGCTGCATTTAACTGCATTTATTTCTGCTCCCGCCTCATGCCCGCCCGTGCCAGTCCCGGCGCGGCCTGAGCCCGGCCATGCACCTGCATTTAAAGCGGCACATGAAGCGGGCAGGCGAGGAGGGGAAAGCACTGCGCTCTGGGAGGGTTATTTATTATTATTTATTTTTCCTGGCATGGTGCTTAGTCGTTAAACTGCATGCGAATGGGTTATGAGGTGTTGGCGATCTGGAGCGGCGTGTTGTGCGTTTGAGGCCATCTGAGATTAGTGCGTGAAAAGTGCCAGGAGGTGATGGTCATTGATGGAGGAATCGTTTTCTGGTGTATATTTTTTGCATCTCTGAGGGCTGTATTCTCCGTTCCTTGGAGCGAACAACCCTGCGGCTGACTATTGGCTTTGATACACCTTTAATTGCGGAGGGGTTGTTCTTATCATGTGCTTTTTCGTGCGAACTCGAAATAAAGGTGGGGTGTTAGTTTGGTTTGCTTATTTAAATGTTTGAGATGTGATTTCAACATACGAAGAGGCAAACCATTCTATAGGTTTTTTGTTTTTTAAATTATTTCCATCAAAATTATCGTCTGGAGTTGATCTGAATGTAATATAGTACACACCTGGCTTATCTAACCCGACGATATAACTAAGGGTTTTTTCTGCTCCAATCAAAACATGAGTCTTAGGTAATGACTTGCTTTTGGATTTTGGGGCGTTTTCTTTATCTCTCAAAACAGTATAGAGATTAGGTGTAAAAGATTGAGACTGTTCAACCGTATCGCCATTTGCACTCACTTTATATACAGTTAAAGCTCCTTTAGATGTTTCGAAAGATAATGGGCGCTTACCGTTATTCTTTATGGTTACATTAATAACCATTCCTAATTGAGTTTTTAACGGGGTAACATTAATAGCAATGCTGCTAGAGTCAGTTCCCTTAATTTGCTCTTTTATTTGCTTTAATTCTTCGTTAGCCTTTTGCAATTGGAGTTCCGCATTGCTAGCCATCTGCAATGCGTTAAAGGTATACAAAGCCCATACGCCACCAATTATGATGGCTAGCGAAATGACTATATAATGGATGCCTGATAAAAAATTATTAGATTTATCATGGTTATCCCACCATTTTTTTATGAACCCCATCGCCATCCTCTTAAATACCTTCAAAGTCATCAGGTTCTACATCATCACCATCATCATCATAGCTTTCTTCCTGAGGATCTGCGGATTTATTTTTCTTATTTAGTTTCTGTTGAGGGACTTTTAATGCTAATCCGCTTTTTACTTCCTCAAAGTTTTCATCATATTTTACTTTATCAATTAACAATGATATTGATTCGTAATTGTTGTCGAAAAATAGTTTGTCATTGTCATCTGCGAAAGTTGGCTCGATGTCGAACATGATAAGAAATGAGCAGACAACTAACAGGCTTTTTATACGACTTCCAGATGTTTTTGCCCAAAGATCGCCAGGGGAAAGAAATACCTGCTGTGTCGTTACTGTAAATGTTCTACTTTTTCGTAGCTCTTTATATGTAGCTTCAAAAAGAGCTAGTAGTTCTTCATTATTGATATTAACGTTGTCATTGTTGACGATCGTTTGAGCAATAGCTTCAATTTTATTTATGATTATAGAATATTGTGCAATGTCAAGGTTGTTAATGCCTTCTGTTTGCTCAATACGTGAGGAAATATAAGCTTCATCATCTGAAATAAATGCAACAGATAACCAGTGGTTAAGTTCTTTCCAGTGCTCGTTTGCAGAGAACACAGTTTGATTAGCTCTAAAGCTATTATTTATGGCTAATGGGAGTTTGTCCCGGAACTGTGTTTTTCCCCATTCAACTTTTCGTCTGAGACTAAATTTAAGTAATTTTTTATCTGTTGTACCATCAACATTTAATAATGTTACATCTTCTATGTCTTTATAAGGATCAGATGTGATTTTACCAACAATTATTCTCTTCGCATCTAGGGTGATAATTATATCGCCGACTGACATTTCATTAATGAAACGTAGAACTTGACCAGCTTTATTAGATGCAGATGCTAGACTTTCCTTTTTTTCAAGCAAAACGTTTTTGTAATTGAGTACAAGTTTAATCACTTCATCTTTATTGCTTAGGATTTTATCGTTAAAATCCATAGCATCAATATGCCCAATAGCTGCTATAGAATTATGAACAAAGTGATCATAAAACATGCCACCATCGCCAGATCGAACAACCCAAAATTTTGAATCTTTAGGAATATCTTGAATGTACATTTCAAATCCTTGCTATGTGTCTCAAATGAAGAAAACTACCAAATTTGGGGATAGCTCACTTCCTTCCAAAAGATGAGTGCTGCGAAACGCATTGCTCTCCCCACCATTCCATCAACTCTTCACGCTGAGAGAGATAAACTGAACGGTTGTACGCACGTCGAACTTCGTTCTTATCAATATGAGCAAGTGCAGCTTCAATCACATCTGGGTTGAATCCAAATTCATTCATTGCCGTGCTAGCTATCGAACGCATCCCGTGGGCAACAAGTTTACCCCCATAACCTATACGCTTTAAAGCAGCATTCGCCGTTTGACTGTTCATAGGTTGCTTTGGGTCACATCTGCTGGGAAAAATGTATTCTCGGTGGCTACTAATTGACTTCATGATACACAAAACATCTAGTGCTTTAGATGAGAGGGGAACAATGTGTTCACGCTTCGCCTTCATCCGTTCGGCTGGAATAGTCCAGAGCTTTGCATCGAAATCGATCTCTGCCCAACGAGCACCGGAAGCCTCAGCAGGACGCACTAGAGTCAAGAGCTGCCATTCAATGAGACAGCGAGTCGTAACAGACAGATTTGACATGACCAAAGAACGCATCAGCTTTGGTAATTCTTCTGGCCTCAACGTCGGCATGTTTTGTTTTTTAGGCTTCTCAAAGGCCATTCCAACACCTGAAGCTGGATTGGCATCAATCAGACCAGTGTTTACAGCATAAATCATTATCTCGTTAATACGCTGTACAAGCCGACGCACTGTCTCAAGTGCTCCACGTGCTTTGATTGGCTCAAGGGCTTCAACTAGTATTCGAGCTTTGATTTGCTGGATTGGGATCTCCCCGATGGTAGGAAATACGTCTTTTTCCAGTGAGCGCCATATATCTTTAGCGTAATCAGGGGTAACGTTTTTACTTTTGAGCTTGAACCAGTTAGCAGCGACTGTCGAAAAAATACTTTCTAGAGCGATTTGCTGCTTTTCCTCAGCAACTTCAGCTTGAATTTGCGGGTCAATTCCATTAGCTAAAAAGGCAAGGTAATCCGCTCTTAACCCTCGGGCATCAGCAAGCGATAGGGCAGGGAAAGCACCAAGTCCCATCATTGTCCGTTGTTTTGTAGCTGGACGTTGATAGCGAAAGCGCCAGAGTTTCTTGCCACTAGTTTTTACTATCAGAAAAAGTCCATCACCATCATGCAACGTCAGATCCTTCTCTATCGCTTTAGCGCGCATAACTTCGGTGTTGGTTAGGGGGCGTGTTGTTCGTGCCACTGTGGCCGCTCCTTCAATAATTGGTATACGCTTTTAGGTATACATCCTACCGTATACCTAAATGTATACCAATAATCACCGGATTTAGCCGGATGTTCCCGGACTACGACAGATACAAAAAAGCCCGCAAGGCTTGTGCTATGCGGGCTTTCTGTACTTTACCGGACGTATCCGGATTATTATTTGGTGGAGCTGGCGGGAGTTGAACCCGTGTCCGAAATATTGCAATTAACTGAATGATAATGACTTTTTTTCTGCTAAATTTTCCACGGCTCCTTTACGGCTCCTTTCATGTCCCGCCGCCGACCAGCTTGGGTCTTTTTTCCGTGTTCCCGTCATACTCTTTCAGATACGATCCATAATGCCTGAAAAGCATTTCTGGCCCTTTATGCCCCATCTGACCAGCAAGCCAGAACAGGTTCGCTCCTTGGCTTATGTGACGTGTGGCGAAAGTGTGACGGGTCTGGTAAGGGTTGCGATATCGGATCCCCGCTTTGCGTAACGTCGGCACCCACGCTTTTTTTCTAATGGCGTCAGCGCTGGCCCATGGCTTACTCGTCTTGGGATCCTCAAAAATCGTTGCATCCTTCATGAAGGTAAAAGCTTTCTGTGCGGCAAGCACCGCCATGGCTATCTCATTCAGCTCAACTTTACGTGTACCCGCCTTCGTTTTTGTCCCCTTGATCACCCCTACAACACTCGCATTCTGAACATGTGCAGTCTTGCCGATAAAATCAATGTCGCGCCAGCGAAGTGCGCAGAGTTCCGAACTGCGTAAACCGGTCTGTATGGCGAACATGAACAGGTTTTCCCACTGCTTGTTACCTGCTGATGCAAGAAGTGCATCCACTTCTGCAGGCGATAGGGGATCGACTATGTAGTCACTATCTGTGGTCGATTTATCGCTTTGGTACCGCGAAGCTGTCACCAGCGATACAGGATTAATTTGCAGCACGCCATCTGTTACCGCCTCATCAAGAGCTGAGCGTAAAAAAGATAGCTGGTTCCTTATTGTTTTCAGTGTCGTAGTGCGGCTCTGGATCCACGCTTTCATTGCAGCAGGCGTAAGTTCGCTTGCAGGAAATGAATGAAGGTCACTTAACGCACTGCGGCATTTTCTATAACCGTTGATTGTTGAGGGTGATAATTTTCGTGTCTCGCATATTGAGAGATATTCATCAAGATACATTTTTACTGTTTTACCAGTAGCAGCGTTACCAAATATCTTCAGTCTGGATGAGCGAGGGAAATATTCTGCATAAATAAATGTCCCTCGCTCAATTTTATTATGTATTTCGCCGAGAGTTCTCTCGGCATATTTCAGGTTTTTGTTATTCACTTCCAGATTTGAAAGGGGCTCACGACATTTGACCCCCTTATAAGTGAAAGTGATATTAATCGTCTCGCCCTGGTTGTGTTTTCTTACGGTCACACCACGCGGGAGTTTTGGCGATTCTGTCTTGCCCATTTGGATACCTCATCCAGATCAATCCATCTTTCCTTAACGCCTTCAACCTTCAGCACCTGAACGCCTTCAAACCAAACGCCGCGCTGCACGCGTTTTGTGATGGCTTCAGGTGTCTCGCCGGTTACTTTGCAATAAGCTGAGATGGGTACACAGTCGAGGTTCAGCATAGATTCTCCACACCGGCTGCAACCGGTTATTTAAGTCTGTAGGCACATGACGAGCACCCGTGGCGGGCGCCGTCGTTACAGCTGATACAAATCTTCGGTTCGCTGGTGGCCGGAGCCACCTGCTTGATTATCCTGGCCGGTACCAGCACCGGCATCGGTACGCGCTGCCGGCGTGCCTCTTCCAGCAGGTTCGCCAGCTCCAGCACGCGCGCTTTACAGTCCATTGCTTCAGCGCGCCACCAGATCACATCTTCGCGCAGGCGGCGCTGGCGCCGCAGCTTCAGTTTGCTGGGCATTAGTCGTCCTCGTCCCAGTCTTCATCTTCCTCGCCATCCTCACATGGAAAATTTAGAAGGGGATTGCTAGCTGCCAGCATTTCACTGGCAGCGCCACGGCGTTGAAGCCTGCGCAGCGCCTCATATAGCTCGAAAGCTTCGGTGCGTTCTTCGCCGAGATCGAGAGAGCATGCGACGCGGTGAGCGGCAACAACGATCGCCTCTAACTGGTTACGGATATCCTGAATAGTTTCCACCTCAATCCCCCTGCTCAGGCGCTGCCTTGATATGCATTCGTGGTTCACCGTCTTTAGGCTCCGGCCACTTGCGCGCCTTATTCACTTCCAGCTTGTCAATCATGGCCTGCATGATCTGTTCGTCAGTGATGCCAGCGCGGCGCTGTGCGTCCCACAGCAGAAACTGCATATCAGCCCATTCTGATAGGTCGCCTGGCTCCGCTGCGGCTTCCAGAGCCTCTTTTGACAGATGCATCAGCGGCCCTATAGGTCCAACGTTCCCAAATGTCTCCTGTGACCATTTGGCATGGTCGACGCGTACCTGTTCGCGGTCAGGCAAAGCCATCGTCGCTGGCTTAGCAGCTTCAGTTTTCCATCCGTGGTACCACATAAACGCGCAGTAAGCCGCTACGTCGCGCGGGTCTCCCTTGGCGATATGCTGATGAAAATGCGCCTGGCACTGGCTGGGCCATCCGTCCTGTTTCCAGTCTGCGTCGTAGCCGTATTTCAACTGCGCTTTGTATAGCTTCTCTGCTAGAGCGGCGCAGAAGTCAGCGACAAGATTTTGCGTGTCCGGATGTAGTTCACCAGGCATCACCGGCGCTGGCGGTGCGGCGTAGAGCGGCCCAGGAACTACATCATGGCGTCGCCAGCGAATATCGCACTTTCTTTCTTTGTTAGGTGATGACCACGCTACGACATCTGCAACAGGCTCGCCGTCTATTCGCGCCAGAAGCATGCGGGCCATCGCTTCTGCCTCTTCAGCAGGCAACATCACGTTATGCCCAGTGCCAAACTTTTCGTGCCATGATGCGATTTTTTCCAGCCGTTCCCGGCTCAGTTGTGCTGTCATGATTTCAACCCCTCGAAAGTAACAGTGGCGTAAAACATGTCGCGCGGATCGTTGTAAAACTCGATCGCCTTTAAACGAAGAACACCGATCCGGTTTCCGGTCAAAGCGATGGTGAACGTGTCGCCTTTCTTGGGCTTCTTCTCATGAATGAGGCCTGCGCCGAAGAAGTGGCCGGTGATCTCCATTTTCCCCTTTGGCTTGAAACCGCGAACGAAATGCAAGGCATGACCCCAGTACTGCCGGGTGTAATCAAACTCTTTGCTTTCCGGCCTGATGCCGTTCAGCAGCGCGATTAATTTAGCGAGCATGTATGCCTCCCCGCAGCTCTTTCAACTGCTGGCAATCGACGCAGGTTTTGCAGCCCGGAACAGCAGCGCGGCGCGCTTCAGGAATGTCCACGCCACAGGCTTCGCATTGCTCTGCAGACACTGCGTTACGGTCGATGCGAATACGCTGTAAGGCATGCTCCATGGTGAGCTCTACCAGAGCGTTGGCCTGGTCGATGATTTCTGCTGTCATGCTTCACCGCCTTTCACAAATATCACCCAATGCGTTTTATCGGCTTTGCCTGTGCGCTGCCATATAGCTGGCTTTTGGTCAGTAAGCGCAAGAATCTGGCTCACCGGTATTTGTGTTTCGTTCCATTTGAAGATAAGCACTCCGTGTGGCCGCAACACGCGGAAGGCTTCTTTAAAGCCTGCGCGCAGATCGTCACGCCAGGTGCCTTTATTAAGCCGACCGTATTTCTTACCCATCCAGGCGTTTTCGCTGACATGATCGAGATGCGGCGGATCGAATACCACAACCGGGAAAGATGAATCAGCGAACGGTAGCGCGCGGAAGTCGGCTATCACATCAGGGTTAATGACCAGGCTTCGTCCGTCGCAAAGAGTGTGTTGTTCAGCGCGGATATCACTGAACACTGCGCGATCATCAGCCTTATCGAACCAGAACATGCGGCTGCCACAGCACATATCGAGGATTGAAAGTTCGCTCACGGCTGCACCTCCGATTTGCTGCGCAGCTGGGCGGCCACTTCATCGCACACATGGGTCAGGCTGCAAAGTTGGATTGCCGGATGCTGCCGCAGCACCTCCACCCCTTCTGCGCGCAGGGAGGAGAGGAATGCATCAGTGGCGGGGGTTTTGATGTCAGGAAGGAGCGTGTAATCACACCATTCTTCAATGTGCGAAGCTAAGTTGTCATCTTCTGTTGCAGGTCTTAGTCCTGTCATCGTTGCACGTTGCAAGATCACTCCCCATACGACGCTGCCAACTTCGTCTGACCAACCATCAGGCGCATTGTCTCGGTATTCAGCAATTGAATCTTCCGCGTAAGCAGCTGCCTTTTCAGCGGTATCATGCTCTTCATAGCATCCGCTTGAGTCGTAGCTGAAAAAGCCAATACCAGCTTTGAGCGCCGCATTCTCCGCAGCCAGCTGTTTCGCCTCGCTCCTGGATTCGCACAGCGCCACGAACTGAACATTGAGGCGGTCTGCCATAGCGGTCATTAACTTTGCTGCTGCTGGTGGCAGAGTAGGGGCTGTCGCTCTGGCGTCGGCGACCAGCTCTTTGGCATTCATTCGCATGTTGGTATCTCCTACGCGCTGCAACGCGCGATTTTTGGTTGCAAGAATCCCTCGCCAGCTGGCGATTAATAAAAATGGGTTCGCTTTAATAAACGCCCGGAACAGAGTAGGGCGCTTAATGAAGCGGGCGGCTGCAACCGCCCTGGTATCTCCACACAGATGTAAGCGCGCTCCGGAAGGAGTTTGCATTAACGACCAGACACTTGAGGGAGAGTGCCGGAGCGCGCTTGCATCTATGCGAAAAAAGTGCGGCACCCTCACGGGTAAGGATCCGGTGCCGCCAATGACTACACGTTGCATTTATTCTTTGTGGTGCCGGGTGCCTCCCGGTGATCGCATCCAGTTACGTGCGATCGGGTACCAAACCACCTGATAAAGACGTTGTTAACTGTCCCGCGCGCGCTGAGCCGCATTCACCACAACAAAAAGAGCACTAAATGATGCTTCTAACAGCTATCGGTTGGGCATCATCTCCGCACTGCGGATCGATGTGCTTATTCACAGATAGTGCTCTCATCGTTGTGTCCCGGTCTCTTCCCAGGCGTCACACCGTATCGCCGCGATGGTGAGTCGCCGTATGGCGCATGCCTGGCTTGCACATTCCGGCTACCCACAAGCCCAATGCAGTACTTCAAGGGAGGCTGTGGACCGCTTCGACGCATGTGCCATACGCCGTGAATTAAAGGTACCTTTAGTTACCTTTATCGTCAAGCGTCTATGTTCCAAAAGTTACATTGAGGGGTAAAAAAATAGCCATCGTATGATGGCTACAGGTTTAAAGGTTTTGGGTAATTTGGACAACCTTACCAACTATTCGGCAATTGCCATCTATCGGTATCGGTTTGAAAGCGGGGTTAAGGGGCATCAAATAGCTTTGAGGACTATCCCATACTAATTTTTTAACTGTCGCCTCTGATGAGCCGTCCAGCACCGCCACAACGATTTTTCCATAAAGATCATCCATCTGACCGTAATTTGGTTCGACAATAACGATAGAACCTTCAGGTATCGATGGTAGTCCGTTAGGGTTTGTCATTGACTCACCTCTGACAATCAGACCAAAAACTTCGCTGGAAACATCAGCAGTGGTTTGCGTCCATGAAATCACGTCAGATAGCCTCGCATCAGCATAAGTTTCGGTCCAATGACCAGCTTGAACGGCAGAAATAATCGGTACGGCTGTGGGTGCCTTAATGAAGGGGATCAGCTTGGTGTCATCAGCTGTGTCATCGCTCTTACCGTACAGCAGCCATTCAGGGCTGGTGGCGAGCGATAACGCAAGTTGGTGAAGATTTTCACCATCTGGTTTCGTCGATCCATTTTCCCATTTCGTAACCGAAACTCTGCTAACCCCAAGCCGTTTGGCTAAGGATTGCTGCGTGATTTCCAGTTGTAATCGTCGTGCCCGGATTCGGTCTTTCATTTCAGTTTTCATGTAACTAATGTTACCCATAAGAGAGGTAACTGTTGTTTGCTATTTGATGTACCTTTTGTTACCTTTAAGGCGTCATCATTTAGGAGGAATTATGCGTAAAACCGATGTTGTGAATCACTTTGGCGGTATCTCAAAAACAGCCACCGCTCTTGGCATTTCTCATCCTGCCGTGTGCCGCTGGGGCGATGTAATTCCAGAGAAACAGGCTTTCGTCATCGAGCGAATCACAAATGGTGTTTTGAAGTACGACGCGAAGATGTACCAGAAGCCTAACGAAACGGCCGCTTAACCGTAACTACCAAAGGAAAAACAAGATGGTAGAGCACACTTTAAAAACAGTTGTTAAGGCGATGTGTAAAGCCTATCCGGGTGGGCGCGAGGCGATGGCTGGTGCACTTGGCATGAGCGTCACGCAGTTCAACAACAACCTCTATGAGAAGAATGGTTGCCGCTTCTTCGAGGCGTCCGAGCTGGAAGCGATGGAAGACATCTCCAACACCTCTTGCCTGGCTGACTATTTTGCCCGGCGCCGCGGGTGCCTGCTGGTGGAACAGCCGAGCATGGAGGACCTCGATCGCGTTGACCTTTTCAGCCGTTCGATGAGAACAGCAGCTGCGCGCGGACATGTAGACCAGATCATTCAGCAGGCGCTGGAAGATGGGGTGATTGAGCAGGATGAAGCAGCAGAAATTATGGAATGTCACCGCCGCCACAAGGTTGCGCGTGAAGAAGAGATTGCCGCGATTATCGCGTTATTCAGCCGCAAAAAGAAGTGACGCCAGCGGGTTGCAGCCCCTGGCGTCGTGGCGTGTCGATCAAAGTGTGGAGATACCTACGCATGAACAGTTTAACAACACAGTACCGCAGGTCGCAACTTGTAGCGCTTCCTGTTACCGGCGGTAAAGGCCCGGTGCAGTTCGTGTATGGGGTAAGAGTACAGGGCGCTGTTGAGCCTGTCAGCTACCCGTTTGCTGAGTGGGTTGTAGGTGATTTTAACAGCCAGGCGGAGAAAGCCGAATGCGAGAAGTCGACAGGTGGTTCCGTGACAGAAGAGGCATCCCCGTCCGTGTCATACGGTGGGAGCCAGAATCGCGCCGCGTTATCTATCTGCGGTCTGACTACCCCCACGAATGCTTCAAACCACTCCATATCTTCAAGCGCGATTTCAGAGAAATAAAGGACGACCATGAGCACTAAATTACAAGGCTATGTCTGGGACGTTTGTGCCGCCGCTGGCATGAAGCTGACCAGCGTTGCCATCATGGCGCGCCTGGCCGACTACAGCAACGACGACGGGGTGTGCTGGCCTTCTATCGAGACCATCGCGCGCCAGCTTGGCGCGGGTGAAAGCACCGTACGCACGGCGATCGGCAAGCTTGAACAGGATGGCTGGCTTTCCCGTCAGCAGCGCCGCAAAGGCAACCGTAACGCGTCGAACGTCTATCAGCTCAACGTGCAAAAGCTACAGGCCGCTGCCTTTTCTCACCTGTCAGAATCTGACACCTCAAAATCTGACGGGTCAAATTCTGATGCCTCAAAATCTGACGCGTCGAAATCTGGCAAAAACGGCGGGTTTCACCCGTCAGAATCTGGGGGGGATCCGTCAGTAAATTCAACTACTGATCCATCAGATAATAAAAACCCTTCTTGTCAGGTTGCTGCGCAACCCGACCGTGAAATTGTTTTAACGGATCTCGCTATTGAGGTTCTGACTCATCTCAATCAGGTGAGCGGCTCCCGTTTTCAGAAATCACGCAGCTCGCTGGAGAACATCCGTGCCCGTCTGCGTGAAGGTTACAGCGTCAGCGATTTGAAACTCGTTATCGACCTGAAGCATGAACACTGGCACGAAAACGATAAGCAGTACCAGTACATGCGCCCGGAGACCCTGTTTCGCCCAAGCAAATTCGAAGGGTATCTGCAAAGCGCAACGCGCTGGGAGGCAAAGGGGCGTCCATCGCGTGACTCATGGGATAAAACGCGCGAGCGCGATATCAACATGATGAGCACACCAGATACCTCAATTCCGGCGGGGTTCCGCGGATGAGATACGGATCTGTATGCAGTGGCATCGAGGCCGCAACAGTGGCATGGGCACCGCTTGGCTGGAAAGCTGCGTGGTTCGCCGAGATTGAAAAATTCCCGTCAGCCGTGCTGGCCGCCCGATGGCCTGAAGTTTCCAACCTTGGCGATATGACCAAAATCGCCGCCGCGGTGCGCGCTGGTGAGGTCGAAGCGCCGGATGTTCTGGTTGGCGGTACGCCGTGCCAGGCGTTCAGCATTGCTGGTTTACGTAACGGCCTCGCCGACGCGCGCGGGCAATTAACCCTTTCCTATGTGGAGCTGGCAGATGCCATCGATGACAAGCGCCGCGAAGCCGGTGAAGAAGAAGCCATTATCGTCTGGGAAAACGTCCCCGGCGTGCTCAGCAGCAAAGACAACGCCTTCGGCTGCTTCCTTGCCGGTCTGGCTGGAGAAGATGAAGCAATCGAACCTGGTGACCGACCTGCAGCAGGAAAAAGTAACCAGTTCTGGCGCTGGAGCAAAAAAGCCGGTCATCACATTGCAGCATGGCCGCAGCGTGGTTGTGTTTATGGACCACAGCGCGCGCTGGCCTGGGTTGTCAGAGATGCCCAATACTTCGGAGTGGCCCAACGACGCAAGCGTGTGTTCGTTGTCGCAAGTGCTCGAACAGGGTTCGATCCCGCAGAAGTACTTTTTGAGTTCGACGGCGTGCGCCGGGATTCTGCGCCGCGCAGAGAATCGCAACCGGAAATTGCCGGTAATGTTGGAGAGTGCTTTAAAGTCGGTAGTCACTGGGACAACCCCGCCAACCCGCATCCAACCTTGAACCAGTCAAACAACATTGGTGGCATTGGCACCAGTAATCAGGAAATTTTCAGCCAGCGCGGATCGGGGCTTGTTTCTAATTCCTATGCGGATTTATCCCGTACTTTGCTGGGCAAAGAGAATGACAGCACAGCTGAAGACCTTGAGACATATGTTGTGCATGGCACTCAAGATCCAGACGTTAACCGCGAACTGGCGCACACGCTTGGTCGCAACAACGGACAGGAAAACGCATGCATCGCCTTCAGCTATAAGGATCATGGCGCTGATGCATCCTTTGATTTATCCCCGACCATGCGCGCCGGCAATCACGACACCAGCCACGCCAATAGCGGTCAGCCTCCTGCAATCGCTTATGCATTTAAAGCAGGACAAGGTTCCAAGGCTGGCGGGATTGGCTATGCCGAAGAGCAGGCACCAACCCTGACCAGTGCAAGCAGTGGTACAAACCTGGCGCCCGCAATCTGCATACAGCACGCATCTATTGGTCGGCATGATTCCGCTGGCCCGCAGGGTAAGGGTTTTCAGGAAGATGTTGCTTTTACCCAGGACTCTCGCTCATCTGCCGACGTCGTACAATTTGGCATGCAGGTGCGCCGTCTTACTCCAGTCGAATGCGAGCGCCTTCAGGGATTCCCTGACGATCACACCTTGATTGCGTGGCGTGGGAAAGGAGCAAGTGAATGTCCTGATGGCCCGCGCTATAAAGCGATCGGCAACTCTATGGCTGTACCGGTAATGCGCTGGATTGGTGAGCGTATAGCTGCTGGTCTGCCAGTTGAAAAAGCAGCGCCGCGCGCATGGCAGCGTCCATTCCTGAAATGGGCTGGCGGTAAATATTCGCTGATGCCTGAACTGGATAGCCTCATCCCGGCGGGCGCCCGGCTGGTTGAGCCGTTTGTCGGTGGTGGCTCGGTTTTTCTCAACTTAGCTAAGTACGAAAGATTCCTGCTGGCAGATGCCAATCCGGATCTGATTAACCTCTATCAGATGCTTGCCGTAGTGCCAGAGCAGGTAACGGTGCTGGCGCGCCAGCTGTTTGCCGAAATGAATGACGAGCCGGGTTACTTCGCCGTTCGCCAGGCATTCAACGCGCAGCAGATGACCGGACCGGAGCGCGCCGCCGCTTTCCTCTATCTGAACCGGCACTGCTTCAACGGCCTGATCCGCTATAACCGCGCCGGCGAGTTCAACGTTGGCTGGGGTAAAAAAGCCAACCCGTATTTCCCTGATAAAGAGCTGCTGGCTTTTGCAGCTGTGGCGCCCAGCTGCGTTTTCATGAACGCCGGTTATCGTCGCACACTGTCGCTGGCGGGTGAGGGCGATGTCGTTTACTGCGATCCGCCCTATGAGCCGCTGCCGGGCACGGCGGGGTTTACCAACTATGCCGCTGGCGGTTTCGCATGGGCTGACCAGGTGGCGCTGGCTGAATCCTGTGTTGCGGCGCATCAGCGCGGCGCGCGGGTGGTGATCAGCAACTCAACGGCGCCACGGATTATTGAGCTTTACGAGCAGCACTGCTTCACGCTGCATCACGTCAGCGCCCGTCGGTCCATTTCCAGCAAAGCCAGCACGCGGGAAAACGCTGCTGACATTGTGGCCATTCTCTGAGGAGGCAGTGTGAAAAAGAACCTTTTAACAGCCCGCCAGCAGCAAATATTGAGCCTGATCGTGGCTTTCTATAAAGAGCATGGGATCCCGCCGACGCAAAAGGAAGTGGCCGATCTGATGGGCGCAGCATCGCCGAACGCGGCAACTGAAGTGCTGCGATCCCTCGAGCGTAAAGGCGCTATAACCCTATTTCCGGGCGTGTGCCGTGGTATCTCCATCAACACCCCGGTCGCTGAAGATGAGGCAGTTTCGCTGCTGCGCTCGCTGGTGGCCGGTGAAGAACATGCGAGAGACCAGGCGATCTCGTTTTTGAAAATGCGCGGGGTTGCCTTATGAAGCTGATTCTGCCGTTTCCGCCGAGCGTGAACACCTACTGGCGTGCTCCGAATAAGGGGCCACTGAAGGGGCGTCATCTCATCAGCGCTGACGGGCGCAAATACCAGAGTGCTGCCTGTGCGGCCATCATCGAGCAGCTGCGCCGCCTGCCGAAGCCGTCGACCGAGCCAGCTGCAGTCGAGATCCTCCTATTCCCTCCGGACGCGCGCCGCCGGGACATCGACAACTACAACAAGGCTTTATTCGACGCGCTGACGCATGCCGGCGTGTGGGAGGACGACAGCCAGGTGAAAAAGATGCTGGTGGAGTGGGGGCCGATAGTGAAGGGCGGCAGCGTCGAGATTACGATCAGCATGTTCAAATCGACAACACTGGGAACTTTTAAATGAGGGCGCTGCTGAATCCGGTAGTAGTTAATGAGTTGGGTCTCGTTATGTTCAGGCCGGGCGCCAGCCTGCTGATGCATTTCCGCCGCGGGCGCATGCTGCTGGAAAATGAGCCGGAGCGCCTGGCGGGTATGCCCAACGGCGAACTGCCACCAGCAGAGCAGCCGCTGGTTGAAGATCCCGCACTCGCCGGTGTTTTTGAAAACGATGCGGTGCTGCGCCGCGCCGGCGGCATTGGCGGGCTTGAAAGCTGGCTGATGGAGAGGGGTGAATGCCAGTGGCCACACGAGTCCTGGCATGCCGAGAACATCACCACGATGCGCCACGCGCCCGGCGCGCTTCGCCTGTGCTGGCACTGCGACAACCTGCTGCGGGAGCAGACAACTGAGCAGCTGGCGCACATGGCGCGGGCGAACTGCGCGGCTTACATCCTCACTACTGCCCGCCGCGAGCTGGGTTTCGACGATTCGCATACGCTCACGTTGCCGGAGTTCTGCTGGTGGCTCGCGCGTAATGGCCTGGCCGATGCCCTGCCGGAAGATGCCGCCCGGCAGGTGCTGAGAATGCCGAAGCCGGTGATCCGTTCCGTCACCCGCGAAACAGAACTTGTGCCCGGCGAACGCCTTGGGCGCGAAATAGTGGAGGAGGTAGCTAAGCAGGTGCTAGCGCTGAATGTCGATCCCGAAACGCCGGAATCCTTCATGCTGCGCCCGAAGCGCCGCCGCTGGCAGAGTGAGAAGTACACCCGCTGGGTTAAAACGCAGCAGTGCATGTGCTGTGGCAACCCGGCAGACGACCCCCATCACCTGATAGGCCACGGGCAGGGTGGAATGGGCACCAAGGCGCACGACCTGTTTGTGTCCCGCTTTGCAGAGCGCATCACGACGCGTTGCACGCTGACACCGTGGCATTTGAAGAAAAGCACGGCAGCCAGTTGGTACTGCTGTTTCGTTTTATCGATCGCGCACTGGCTATCGGCGCGCTGGCGTAAATTGTGGAGATGAGTAATGCGTGATATTCAAAAGGTGTTAGAAATGTGGGGGGCTTGGGCAGCTAAAGATAGTGCAGGTGTGGACTATTCTCCTATCGCGGCAGGATTTAAGGGGTTGTTACCTGCATCAACCCAGTCTCGACTTTCATGTACAGATGACGATGCTTTAGTAATAGAAGGTTGTCTAGCCCGACTAAAACAGAAAAAACCATATGAGCATTCGCTATTAGTTGCACATTATCTTTATAGAATGTCTAAGCGCAGCATAGCTCGTGCAAAAAAGAAAGATGAAAAAATAATACGAACTGAAATGAAAATGGCTGAAGGTTTCATTGATGGCTGTCTAGCTATGCTTGGTGTGAATTTAAATATGGATGTGTGAAAGAAAAGAGCCCTTATTCAGGGCTCTGTATGTTTTAAAAGGATAGTGATAACTTGTCTAGTGCGTATTGAAATGTGGCTTTATAATTAAAATCATGAAAGCTTTCTTTAGTTATCCTCTCAGATAAGTCTTCTAGTCTAGATAAGGAGTCATCGCTTGGGTTGATGAATTTCGATATATTTAACTGATTGTCTTTGATTAATCCGTAAAAGATTACTATGTAATGTGGGGTTTTGTAATAATAATCCTTAGGTATCGTTATTTTATCAATGTGAAGGGTTTTTGCTATTTCTAATATTGCTTCATTGGTGTTGAGGTTTCTTAATTTTGATTTATCTCCAAAGCAATAAGTATAAACGGCGACAAATCTTGTGATATTAGATGCGTATATCTTCTGGTCGTTGATCTCATTTTCGCTAACTATTTGAAAAACCTCAAGGTATCTATGCAGGGTTTCTATTTCACGTAGCGATAATAATCTGATATCTAGTATTTCTTCTACTCTCTTACTTATTGCCATTCTTACTGGCTGTGTAAGCTCGCTTCCTTCTATTAGATTGTTCCAATGCGCATGCGATGTATGAAAAGAGTTGAATCCATCTGGTTTGAATGTTTCCGGTAGTCTTATGATGTATTTTATAAATTTATCTAAATAATTTTGAGAATCAACTGACGAGCCATATACATGATTAATTGCAGCTTTTAGTTGTGATAAATTTGCAACAAGCACAAATTTTACATTTGGTGCATCAAAGATATGTTTGACCTTTTCTAAAATTTCCACAGCATAAGTTGGTCGACATCTGTCTAGCTCGTCAATAACTAATATTATTTTTTTCTTTTTAGAAATCTCTCTAAGTTTACTATTTAGGGCTTTTATATTATTTTCAGATTCCATGTGCTCGGATATCAATCTTTCGATAGTCCCGTCAATAGCTGCATCGCTTGTCTCTTTTATTACTTGCTGAAATTCTTCTGCCAGAACGTCTGTGTTCTGACGTAGAACCCATCCCGCACCCGCTTTAAGAGCCGTTTTAACACCGAATTTTATTGCCGGGACTGCTTTTTTTATCAATTCATCTCTTTCCTCATCATCTGGAAGAGCATTAGCTATAGCCGCAGTAATACTCAATAGTGGATCCTCACAATGATCCTCCTTGAAGGCATCAATATATACTATAAGTCTCTTCTCCTCCTGCTTGGAAAGGTAATGGCATAACTTCAAGCTAAACTCTGTTTTTCCTGTACCCCAGTAGCCATCTATTACTACTGGCGAAATATCTACATTCGAACCCAGCAGCTTTTCGAGTCTTTCTGCGATAGTTTTTCTTTGATACTCATCTCTTGTGTCGAAGGTGGTTTCCATAGGCTTCCGAATCAAAAAGCAAGAAAGATTTAAAAAATACTCTCGCGGTCCGCAATAAATCAAGTAATGTGATAAGAGTTGTCACAACGACACGACGCTTATCACCTAAAACCTCGCAAATGCGGGGTTTTTTCATTTCTGACCTTGATATTTTCTCTAAGGTATGAATTTCCATAACCTATGGTCAGACTATTTCAGGCGCACAGCACCCCGACGTAATCGGAGGTGAGAGACATGTCAAATATGAGCAAATTAGCTTCTGGCGCTGCCTATGGCGCATCAGCAGGGACGGTGGCCAATGGAGTACTGACCAGGCTAAGCCCTGATGAATGGAGTGCCGTTGGCGTAATTGCCGGCATCGTTGTGGCGCTTCTGACATTTGGCATCAACTGGTATTACAAACGCAAAACCACCCTGGCGCAGATCGAGTCTTATCGGCGCTGGCCCAACCCATCAGCTTTTAAGGAGGAGTGATGCCTTTTTCTACTCCGCTTCGCAGAAAGTTGATCGGCGCTGCCGGTGCAGGCGCGCTTGCGATAGCAACTATCTTCATTGGCGGTAAAGATGGCGTCGAAGGCCGGAAGTACGAAGCTTACAAAGACGTAGCTGGCGTATGGACGGTTTGCGACGGTCACACTGGTACCGACATCATTCGGGGCAAGACCTATACCGACCGCGAATGCGATCGCCTGCTGTGGAAAGACCTGCAGCCGGCAAAGCGCACCGTCGACAACCTTGTGAAAGTGCCCCTGGGCGAGTACCAGCGCGCCGCGCTTTATAGCTTCGTGTTTAACGTCGGTTCGGATGCTTTTTCCAAATCAACGCTGCTGAGAAAACTGAACCGCGGGGATCAGGAAGGGGCATGCGAAGAAATGCGCCGCTGGGTTTACGCTGGTGGCATGAAATGGAAAGGATTGCAGAACCGGCGGGAGATGGAGCGCTCTTTGTGCCTGGCGGAAAGCAAAGATGATCTCTAACTGGAAAGCGGTCGCCGCTCTGCTCCTGCTCGCCTGCGTTCTGTCCCTCGCCTGGGCGATTAACCATTACCGCAATAACGCTATCGACTATAAGCGACAGCGTAACGAAGCTACCCACAACCTGAAGCTGGCTAACAACACAATCGCCGACATGAAGGTGCGCCAGCGTAACGTTGCTGCACTTGATGCCAAATACACGGGAGAACTGGCAGATGCTAAAGCCACTATCGATCAGCTTGAGCGCGATGTTGCTACTGGCAAGCGCCGGTTGCAGCTCAACGCCAGATGTCCAGCGAGCGGAGCGCCCGGCACCAGCAGCATGGGCGATGCTTCCAGCCCCCGACTTACTGACGCTGCTCAACGGGATTATTTTACCCTCAGAGAACGAATAGCCACAGTAACCAAACAGGTTGGCTATCTGCAGGAGTACATCAAAGAACAATGCAGATAAACGTTTAATGATTTTTAAGGCTAAATGCGAACCCATTTACGAGAGCTACTTTTGATGGGTATCATGTCAGAAATAAGGAGCTGACATGGCAGAAATCAAAGAAGTAGTATCAGATCTTTACAAGAACTTTTCGGAGCGAGTAAAGGGCCCATTTTATTTAGCATTCATTATTTCATGGGTAGGTTTTAACTGGATTCCTATCTCAATATTTATCTTTTCAAAAGAAGAGATAAATGTTGTTATTAGTCAGGTGTCTGCATATAAAGATATATGCCGTCAAGTTATTAATCCGCTTGCTTCAATGCTTTTTTTTGTTTTTGTCGTACCGTTGTTTAATGCTTTTTATGCCTACTATCACTCTTATGTTAGTTTTAAAAGAGACGCAGGAAAGGAATTAAAAGCAACTCTTATAGAAAGAAAGAAAGTTAAGATCGAAGCAAAAAATGCTAAGACGAAACAGGAGATTTCTGAACTAAACCTTAAAGCCGCTGAAAATTATAAGAAAAACCAGAAGTTAATATTAGAGACTGAAAACCTTAAAAATGAGGTTGGGCAATTAAGACAATACCAGTTAGAAACAAGAAGTGTGCAGTCAGAGCTGGATGCTTTGAAAGAGCAGAATGAGGAGCTTAAAAAAGTTTTAAATAAGTGGCTATTAGGGGAGGAACCTTATCATGGTAATCTGCCGTCGTATATGACTCGTAGCGAGCGCCTAAGTTCCTTAGCGAAAATACCTTTTAAAAATAATTCAAAAAATAATTTAGATAATGAAGTTGATTAGTAAATTTTTTCGAGATCGTTCAGCGTGAGTTTGTCATAAGTTGTTTTCTAGGACTCCCGCCCAATGCGACAGGCTCACATCTAAAAGGAAGCTTTATGCAGGTCACTATCGATGGTGTCCCGTACGCGCCTGTCTGCACTCCAGCCACCAGCCGTATCGGCATAGCCATCTCTACGCACAATCGCGCTGCTGTTCTAAGCAAGGCGCTGGAGCATCATCTCCACCATTTACCTGTCGGCGCGCTGGTGGTCGTCATTGATGATGGTTCACAGCCACCAGCGGCGGTGCCCACCAGCGTTAATCTGATTCGGCACGATAAATCGCTGGGCATTGTGGCATCGAAGAACGCCAGCCTTACTGCGCTGATGGATGCCGGGTGTGAGCATCTCTTCCTGTGGGACGACGACGCCTGGCCGATCGCTGATGGCTGGTGGCTGCCCTACATTGAATCACCCGAGCCACATCTGGCTTATCAGTTTCTCGATCTGGCTGGCGCGCGCAAGCTGAACGATATCGCGGTGCTGTATCGCGACAATCAGCATATCGCCTACACCGGCCAGCGCGGCGTGATGCTTTATTACCACCGTAGCGCCATAGAGCGTGTCGGCGGATTTGACCCTATTTACGGTCGCGGCATGTATGAGCACAGCGATCTCGCCCTGCGCATCCACAATGCCGGGATGACATGCTGGCCATTCGCTGATGTGGTCGGCTCTGAAAAGCTGATTCACTCACTCGATGAGCATGAGCTGGTGGAGCGCTCGGTACCACGTCCGGATCGGGAAGAGCAGGTAAAGCACAACGTCAAAATTCACAATGCGCGCCGCGATACCGGTTACACCGGCTACGCCCCGTATCGCCCACAACACAATGTAGTAATCACCACATTGCTGACCAGTGAGCCCGACCCGCAGCGCGGTACCAGAATGACTGCCTTACCTGACCTGCTGGCGAAGTGGGCTGATTCATTGCGCGGCTGCGGCCGGGTAGTGGTGGCTGATGAGCTGGCGAACGCACCGGCAGATGTTGAACTGTGTCGCGTCCCCGCCGTGAAGATGAACGTTTACTTCCGGCGCTGGCTCCATATCTGGCAGCACCTTCGCGATCACCCTGAGTATCATTTCGTCTGGTGCACTGACGGTACCGATGTCGAAATGCTCCGCGAGCCGTGGGCAGATATGGTGCCGGGCAAGGTGTATGTCGGCTCTGAACCAAAGACCTACGCCGATGCCTGGGCACGCCAGCACCACCCGGAGCGCATCTATCAGGACTTCCTCGATGAGCATCGCGACGATGTGATGCTGAATGCCGGATTGCTTGGCGGGCTGCGCGCTGACGTGATGGAGTTTGCGCACGGCATAGTGCGGCTGTATTACCTGCTGGAGTGCCACCGCTTCTGGAAGACAGAGAACGCACCTCCAGCGGTCGGCGATATGCTGGCGTTTGGCATTGTGGCTAAACGCTTTGGCGATCGCATCGTGACCGGGCCGCAGGTCCATAGCATTTTCAAGTCTGACGGCATTGGTAAGGAGTGCGCCTTTTGGAAGCACAAGTGAAATTCGTTGTGGTCGGACATCACGCCCGGCGAGAGCAGGCCGAAAGGCTGGCTGTCTCTCTTGGCGCTCACCTGCTGGTTGACGAGCACGACAGGGGTGCCAACTGGAATCATCGCCGCGCGATGGAGTGGGCAGCAGATCAATCCTGTCATGTTGTCGTGCTGGAAGATGACGCGATGCCGGTAGCTAGCTTTGAGGAAAAGGTTGCCCTCTGGCTTTCCCTCTTCCCTGAAGACATGCTGAGCTTTTATCTCGGTACCGGCCGACCGCCACAATATCAGATGCTGATTGCCGAGCGGCTGATAGTTGCCGACAAGGCGCGGACCGATTACATCACGTTACCAAAGCTCATTCACGGTGTGTGCTACAGCGTACCTCCCTCACATATCACCCGAGTGCTGGCGCGCTGGGACAGCGGCAAGCCTGCTGATTACGCCGTGGGTGATGCGTGGGGTGGGGCGGTCATCTATCCCTGCTGGTCGCTTGTCGATCACGCAGATGGTAAACCCGTTGAGCAGCACCCTGATGCGGTACCGCGCACAGAACGCCGACGCGCATGGAGGATTGCCTGATGCCAGCAGCAATACCGCGCGCATGCCGTAAGCGTGGATGCGCCGGAACAACCACCGACCGCTCAGGTTACTGCGAGCAGCACAGAAACGAAGGCTGGCAGCAGCACCAGCGCGGACAGAATCGCCACCAGCGTGGCTACGGCAGCAAGTGGGACGTGCTCAGGGCTGAGGTTCTGGCACGCGACAAACATCTGTGCCAGAACTGCAGGCGTAATGGACAGATTGCGGCGGCAAAGACTGTCGACCACATCATCGCTAAAGCAAAAGGCGGCACTGACGACCCTTCGAACCTCGAAGCGCTGTGCTGGCCCTGCCATAAGTCGAAAACAGGCAGGGAAAGGCTTAAATGATAATCATTATCAATAATTAGTTGCATTTGTAATTATTTCATTGTAAATGATAATTATTCTCATCCACGGGAGGGCGGGTCGAAAGTTTTGGGGCCTGAACCCTAAGTACCGCCGCCTCAGTCAGATTTTCACACCCGCGAAATATAAAATTTAACTGGAGCGTCTATGGCTGGAGCGACGGGCCGATCCGGACGCCGCGCCAAGCCGACCGCCCGGAAGTTGCTGGCCGGTAATCCGGGTAAGCGCGCCCTCAATAAAGAAGAGCCTTCCTTCACCCCCATCACCGGCGTTGACCCGCCGGAGTGGCTCAGCGAAGACGCTGCGACAATGTGGAAAATGGTCTCTAAGGAGCTGTGCGCGCAGGCGGTTTTATGCGCGACAGATTTACACAACCTCGAAATGTTTTGTGTGGCGTACGCCAACGCCCGCGCTGCGCAGAGTCACGTTGCTGACAACGGTATAACCGTTACCGGCGCAATGGGCGGTGTGATCAAAAACCCGGCGTTGACGGTACTAAATGAAGCCATGCGGCAGATGGCCTCCTTCGGCGGCATGCTCGGGCTGGATCCCAGCAGCAGGCAACGGCTGATGGGCGCAAACAAAAAACAGTCTGATAACCCATTCAAGAACCTATGACCCGTAAATCCTATCCGAACGTGAACGCCGCAAATCAGTATGCCCGCGACATCGTGCGGGGAAGGACTGTGGCCTGCAGGTATGTCGTTGATGCGTGCCAGCGCCATCTTGATGATCTGGCGAAAGAGAAAACAAAGAAATTCCGGTACCGATTTGACAAGGATCTTGCTGAAAAGGCAGCCAAGTTTATTCAGCTGCTCCCCCACACCAAAGGTGAATGGGCATTTAAACGGATGCCGATCACGCTGGAGCCATGGCAGCTTTTTATCGTGTGCTGTGCGTTCGGCTGGGTACAGAAGGGGACTAAGCTTCGCCGGTTCCGTGAAGTCTACACCGAGATCCCCCGTAAAAACGGCAAGTCGGCGATTTCCGCTGGTGTGGCGCTTTACTGCTTCACCTGTGACGACGAGTTTGGTGCTGAAGTCTATTCCGGTGCCACGACAGAAAAGCAGGCCTGGGAGGTTTTCCGCCCGGCCCGGCTGATGTGCAAACGCACGCCGGCGCTGTGTGATGCTTTTGGCGTCGAGGTAAACGCGTCGAACATGAACCGGCCGGAGGACGGCGCCCGTTTTGAACCCCTGATCGGCAATCCCGGTGACGGTTCGTCGCCAAGCTGCGCGGTAGTGGATGAATACCATGAGCATGATACCGATGCGCTCTATACCACGATGCTGACCGGTATGGGTGCGCGGCGCCAGCCCCTGATGTGGGCAATCACAACGGCGGGCTACAACATCGAGGGACCATGCTACGACAAGCGTCGGGAAGTGATCGAGATGCTTAACGGCACGGTACCGAACGAAGAGCTTTTCGGCGTGATCTACACCGTTGACGAAGGCGATGACTGGACCGACCCGGCGGTACTCCGCAAGGCAAATCCCAACATGGGGGTATCGGTGTACAGCGATTTCCTTCTCAGCCAGCAGAAAAGGGCGATGAACAACGCCCGTCAGGCCAACGTATTCAAGACAAAGCACCTGAATATATGGGTTTCAGCCCGGGCGGCTTTCTTCAACCTGGTCAGCTGGCGCAACTGTGAGGATGAAACGCTCTCGCTTGAGCAGTTTGAGGGGCAGCCCTGTTATCTGTCTTTTGACCTTGCGCGTAAGCTCGATATGAACAGCATGGTGAGGATTTTCACCCGCGATATTGACGGTAAACGGCATTACTACTGCGTGGCGCCACGCTTCTGGGTGCCATACGACACGGTTTACAGCACCGATACGGATCAGCAGCGTACCGCTGAGCGATTCCAGAAGTGGGTGAACAGCGATCACCTGCAGTTAACGGATGGCGCAGAGATCGACTACCGGGTGATCCTTGAGGAGGCGAAAGCAGTCAACCGCCAGAACCCGGTAGAAGAATCCGCAATAGACCCGCATGGCGCCACAAACCTTTCTCATCATCTGGCCGATGAGGGGCTTAGCCCGATAACGATCGTGCAGAACTACACCAACATGTCAGACCCCATGAAGGAGCTTGAGGCGGCGATAGAGGCCGGGCGCTTCCATCATGATGGTCATCCCATCCTCACCTGGTGTATTTCCAATGTCGTCGGTAAACACCTGCCTGGTAATGATGACGTTGTGCGCCCCATCAAGGAGCACAGCGAAAATAAAATAGACGGGGCAACTGCCCTGATTATGAATATCGGTCGCGCCATGCTGCCTGATACGCGGCAGGATCTGAGTGGCTTCTTCGATAACCCCATCATGGTAGGTTTCTGATGAATAAAAATAAGCAGCCGGGCAGGGTGAAAAGCGCTCTGCTCAACTGGCTGGGTGTGCCCATCAGCCTGACCACCGGAACATTCTGGGAGGAATGGTTTGGTACCAGCAGCAGCGGGCAGGTCGTCACTGCTGACAAAGCCATGCGGCTTTCAGCGGTATGGGCCTGCGTCAGACTGCTCAGCGAGTCTGTTTCTACCCTGCCGCTGAAGATTTACGAGCGGCAGGCAGACGGTTCCCGCAAGCCAGCAACTAACCATCCGGCCTATTCAGTGCTTTGCCGCCGCCCGAATGCGGAAATGACGCCATCGCGCTTCATGCTGATGGTGGTCGCCAGCATCTGCCTGCGCGGTAATGCGTTCGTCGAAAAAAAATACATCGGCCAGAAGCTGGTATCGCTGGTGCCTTTATTGCCGCAGAACATGGTGGTTAAGCGGCTCGACAGCGGTGCGCTGGAATACACCTATACCGAGAGCAAAACAAAGCGCGTCATTCCGGTAAAAAACATCATGCACATCCGGGGATTCGGACTCGACGGGGTTTGCGGGATGATGCCCATGATGACCGGTCGCGATGTGATCGGTGCGGCGCTGGCGGTGGAGCAGTCGGCCGCAAAAATCTTCGAAAATGGCATTCAGAGCTCGGGGTTTCTCACTTCCGATGCAGCGCTCAATGACGATCAGCGCGCGCGTCTGCGCAGTTATATGCAGGCGTTCACCAGCTCGAAGAATGCGGGCAAGATCATGGTGCTGGAGGGCGGCATGAAATATCAGGGTGTCACGATGAACCCTGAGGACGCGCAGATGCTGGAAAGCCGCTCATTCAGTATTGAAGAGATCTGCCGCTGGTTTCGCGTCCCGCCGTTCATGGTCGGCCATGCCGACAAACAGAGCAGCTGGGCATCCAGCGTCGAAGGCATGAACCTGCAGTTCCTGACCAACACGCTGCGCCCGCTGCTGGTGAATATTGAGCAGGAGATTTCACGCTGCCTCCTGGACAGTGATGATGAACTTTTCGCAGAATTCTCTGTAGAAGGCTTGTTGCGCGCCGACAGCGCGGGGCGTTCTGCCTACTACACCACAGCGCTGCAGAATGGCTGGATGTCCCGTAATGACGTGCGCCGGCTTGAGAACCTGCCACCGATTGAGGGCGGTGAGATTTACACTGTCCAGCTGAACCTGACGCCGCTTGATCAGCTGCGTGAGAACAACGTTGGGGCGCAGGCCAGCAATATCATGAAGCTTCACGCCTTCCTTTTCCCGGACATTCCACCGGAGCAGTCACCGCTTAAAAAAGCGGCTTAGGAGAACCAATGAAGAAGATGAGCACTCTTCCGGCGGCGCCGGAGGGGCGGATTTCTGCGTCCGGAAAACGCGATCTGCCTGCAGCCGCTATTGAACGCTGGGACGGCAGCATTCGCGCTGCGGCGCAGTCGGGTGAGAACACCATCACCATCTTCGATGTGATCGGAGAGGACTGGTGGGGTGACGGCGTGAGCGCTAACCGGATTGCAGCAGCGCTCCGCTCGCTTGGCGGCGAGGATGTGACAGTCCACATCAACTCGCCTGGCGGGGATATGTTCGAAGGTCTCGCCATTTATAACCTTTTCCGTGAATACCAGGGGAAAGTCACCGTGAAGGTGCTGGGCCTCGCCGCGTCAGCTGCATCCATCATCGCCATGGCGGGAGATGAGGTCCAGATAGGCCGCGGCGCGTTTCTTATGATCCACAACGCCTGGATCATGGCCGCCGGAAACCGGAATGATTTCCGGGAATACGCTGACTACCTGGAGCCGTTCGATAAGGCAATGGCCGACATCTATGCCGCGCGTTCCGGCATGCCAGTCGAAGAAATTCAGTCGCTGATGGACAAGGAGTCCTTTATCGGTGGCAGCGACTCAGTGACCAGAGGCCTGGCCGACGCGCTGCTCTCCTCCGATGAAATTACCAGCGATGAAGAAAGCCCTGCGGCGGCTATCCGCAAAATTGATGCTTTTCTGGCGAAGGGCGGCATGCCCCGATCTGAGCGCCGGAAGCACCTGAAAGCTTTGGGCAGCATGCCGGGCGCTGCTGCCGAAGAAAACGACAAGCCGGGCGCTGTCGATGAAGTAAGCCCTGAAGTACTTAACTCCCTCAAATCTGCGCTGGCATCGCTCGGCGAATAAGGAAAAAACATGTCTCAAGTAAACGAACTCCTGCAGAAGGTAACGGCCAAACTGGAGGAGGTGTCCTCTGATTTCAGCAAAAAGGCGGAAGCAGCGCTCGCTGAAGCCCGTAATTCAGGCACGCTGTCTGCTGAAACCAAAGAATCAGTAGATAAAATCTCGCTCGAGCACAATGTGCTCAACGAATCCCTGAAAACGCTGAAAGCATCAGTTGGCGAGCTGGAGCAGCACGTTGCCAGCATGCCGCTCAACGCGGCGAAAGAAGTCATTCAGTCGGTTGGCCAGCAGCTGGTTTCGGCGGAAGTGATGAAGGATATCCGCTCCAGCATGGAAGGCGGCAAGCGCCTGAGCGTGCCGGTGCAGGCGGCAATCACCACTGTTGACGTTCCGGGGCAAATTATCGCCCCAACGCGCCTGCCTGGCATCGATCAGACGCCTAAGCAGCGTCTTTTCATCCGCGATTTGATCGCACCCGGCCGCACCCAGTCGAACACCATCTACTACGTGAAGCAGACCGGCTTCACCAACAACGCCGCGGTTGTGCCGGAAAACACCACCAAGCCTTACAGCGATATCCAGTTCGCTGAAGAGACGACGCCGGTGCGTACCATCGCCCACATGTTCAAGGCATCCAAGCAGATCCTGGATGACTTTGCACAGCTGCAGTCAACGGTGGACGCCGAGATGCGTTACGGCCTCAAGTACGTCGAAGAGCAGGAGATTCTGTTCGGTGACGGTACCGGCGCGCACCTGAAGGGGATTATCCCGCAGGCGGTTTCGTTCAACCCGGCGTTTGCAGTGGAAAAACAGTCCGGTATCGATGTGCTCCGTCTGGCAATGCTACAGGCGCAGCTGGCGCGCTTCCCGGCGTCTGGCCACGTCCTGCACTTTACCGACTGGGCACGCATCGAGCTGACCAAAGACGAGCTGGGCCGCTATATCCTCGCGAATCCGGCGCAACTCACCACGCCGACACTGTGGGGCCTGCCGGTGGTTGCGACCGAAGCTGTTCAGTTCCTGGGTAAATTCCTGACCGGCGCATTCAACTCCGGCGCGCAGTTGTTCGATCGCGAAGATGCCAACGTTGTGATCTCTACCGAGAACGCCGACGACTTCGAAAAGAACATGATCTCCATTCGCTGCGAAGAGCGCGTGGCGCTGGCGGTATATCGTCCGGAAGCGTTCGTGTTCGGTGCGCTGACGGGTGCCGGCAGCTAAACACCACAGCGGCCTGCGGGCCGCTATTTCTGAGGCTAAACCATGGCGTTTCTTGAACCGTCCATAGTCCGGAGCCATTGCCGTATCGATGATGATTTTACAGGTGACGACAACCTGCTTGAAATCTACACCGGAGCGGCGACGCGCTACGTTGAAACCTGGACGCGGCGAAAGCTTTACAAAACCAATGATGAGCCGGGCTTTGCTGATGATGAAGATCGTCTGCTTCTCAATGACGATGTGCGCACGGCGATGCTGCTGCTTGTCGGGCACTGGTACGCCAACCGGGAGGCGGTGGTAAGCGGTAATGCGCCGGCAGAATTGCCGCTGGCTGTCGAAGCTTTGCTGCAGCCTTACCGTATTTATGGTGTGTAGGAGGCCAGATGCAGGCGGGAAGGCTTAATCAGCGCGTCCGGATAATGAACTTCACTTCCACCCGGACACCATCCGGGCAGCCACAGCAAACGTGGCATGACGGTAGTGAGATTTTTGCCGAGATAAAGGGGATCAGCGGTCGGGAGCTTATTTCCGCCGGCGCGGAGCTTGCGGAAGCCACTATCCGCGTCTGGGTGCGCTTTCGCAGTGACATTACTGCAGCGTCAAAGCTCAGGGTGCTGACCGGTCCGTATAAAGGGCAGTACCTCGACGTAACCGGCCCGCCGGTTGCTGATTCAAAAGGTACGCAGCTCGAAATTCTGTGTAAGCAGGGGGTAAAACCATGATCGGCACTAACCTTGATTTCTCCGGTCTGGCGGGGTTGTCCGAAGATCTCGCGACACTCAGCAAAGCGGAAAACCGGAAGGTGATGCGCGATGCCACGCGCGCCGGAGCGACAATCCTTAAAGATGAGGCGGTGAGCCGCGCGCCAGTGAAAAGCGGGAAACTGAAGAAAAATATCGTCGTCATCACTCAGCGTGAGCGCAACGGGGCGATTGCTTCCGGCGTTCATATCCGCGGTACCAACCCGCGCACCGGCGCCAGCGACAAGACGATGAAAGCCAGCGATCCGCGTAATGCGTTTTACTGGCGCTTTATCGAAATGGGTACCTCGACCATGCCGCCCGCGCCGTTCGTCCGTCCGGCCTATGATGCGCGCGAGGAGGATGCGGTAAACGCCGCGTTCGCCGAAGCCAATGCGGCGATCGACAGGGTGCTTTCAAAATGACCGAAGCCGACGTTTATGCGCTGATCGGCGCGCTGGCCGACGGGCAGGTTTATCCCGGCGTGGTGCCGCTTAACAGCCAGGGTGAACCGGCAGTTGCGCCTCCATGGATCACATTCACGCTGGTGGATCAGGTCTATGGCGATACGCTTTGTGGCCCCGCAGAGGAAGACACAGCCCTGCAGGTTGATGTTTATGCGTCCTCGGTGGATGAGGCCCGGGCGCTGCGAGAACAGGCGATCGCCGCGCTGACGCCGCTGGGATTCACCCGCATGAGCAAGACCGGGGGTTACGAGCCCGAAACAGGCCTGCGCCGTGCAACCGCAGAAGTCCATGTCCTTCAGTAAAACCTACCCAGTTAATCCCAATACCGCCGCGAGGCGGTTTTTTTATATCCGGAGACAGCTATGTCCGCACTTTACGAAAAATCGCAGTTAACGAAGATCCTGATTTCTTCGCTGCCGGCAACGAAAGATACGATGGCAAGTGCCGTCTATCTTGATCTGAGCTGCACGATCAAAGAGGTACAGTTCACTGGTGGCCAGAAACAGGATATCGACGTCACCACCCTGTGCTCGACCGAACAGGAGAACACCAACGGTTTGCCGGCTCCATCGGAGATTTCGCTGTCCGGTAACTTCTTCAAAAATGCGGCACAGGATGCACTGCGTGACGCATATGACAATGACACGACGTATGCCTTTCAGGTGATCTTTCCGTCCGGTAAAGGCTTCCGTTTCCTGTCTGAAGTGCGTCAGCACACCTGGTCATCCGGTACCAACGGCGTGGTCGCGGCCACCTTCTCCCTGCGCCTGAAAGGCAAACCTGAAAACATCGAACCCGGTTCGTAAGGAAAATCATGTCCATTAAAGAGCTTGCCCTTGCGAAACACTCCGGGTTTCGTCATAAAACCGTCACTGTGCCCGAATGGGGCGGCGTGAGTGTCGTTCTGCGCGAGCCTTCGGGCGAAGCCTGGCTGCGCTGGCAGGAGATCGCCGGTACTGACATCAAGGCTGAAGAGCTTTCGGTGTCGGAGCGCGCGAACCGTAACCTGCGCGCTGATGTCGCGCTTTTTCTCGATGTGCTCTGCGACGAGGACAAGCAACAGGTTTTTACCCCGGACGATGAAGCGGAAGTGCGTGCCATCTATGGCCCCGTGCATTCCCGTCTGCTTAAACAGGCGCTCGATCTGATCGCATCCGGGGATGATGCCCGGGAAAAGTCGCCACCCCCGGCGTTAAATTCCTGATGTCGCTTGCGCTCCGCATGGGGCGCACGCTTTCAGAACTCAGGCAGAATATGACGGCCAGTGAAATGCTGATGTGGATTGAATACGACAGGATAAGCCCTGTCGGCGATATCCGCGCGGATATTCAGGCAGCGCAGATCGTCTCTGCCGTATATGGCTCGCAGGGTGCAAAAGTGCCGTTAACTGATGCCATTCTGCAGTGGGGGGGAGAAGAGCAGCAAGATAAGGATCCGTTTGCCGGGCTTGAGGAGGCGCTTACAGAGGCAACTAAGTGACAAATTAACTTATTCTGTTTAGCATTAACTTACTTATTAGTAAGGGAATGAATATGAAGATCGCAATAGTTACTCTTTTGTCTCTTATTTATTTAACTGGATGCAAACCGTCTGAAAAAGATTATATCAACCTTGGGGAAGGTCTGGTTAAAAGTACTTTAAAGGATCCGGAAAGCGCAAAATTCGAATCTTTCTTCAAACAGTCCGGTGAAAGTGATGGATATGTTTGTGGATATGTAAATGCAAAAAACTCTTATGGTGGCTATACAGGAAAAAAACAATTTTATGTATATGTGGATGTTTTAGATGGAAAAATAAATTCTAATGGTCCTGTGAAAATCATTAATGAACAGGATCACCAAGAAAAAGAAAATTATAAGTTGTTCTGCCAATAAAAACCGCTCCGGCGGTTTTTTTACGTCCGGAGAATGGTAATGGCAACGCTTCGCGAACTTATTATAAAAATTTCTGCTGACTCCAGCTCATTCCAGAGTGAGATCACCCGCGCCTCTCGCATGGGCTCCGACTATTACAGAACAATGCAGGCGGGAGGCCGCCAGGCGGCGGCGGCGGCTAAAGAAAGTGAAAGGGCGTTATCTGATCTCACTAATGGTTTTGCCTCAGCAGGTAAAGCCGCAGCTGCGGCAACTGCGGCTTTTGCTACAGGGAAGCTGGTGCAGATTGCAGACGAATGGAACTCAGTGAATGCTCGTCTTCAACAGGCTTCTGCTTCGGCTGATGATTTTGCGACTTCACAACGTCAGCTTATGGAAATCAGTCAGCGCACGGGTACAGCGTTCTCTGATAATGCCAACCTCTTTGCCCGCGCAGCTGCATCGATGCGCGAATACGGATATAGCTCTGAAGAAGTGCTCAAAATCACTGAAGCCGTTTCAACCGGGCTCAAGCTTTCAGGTGCGAGCACACAGGAATCAAGTTCGGTTATTACGCAATTTAGCCAGGCACTTGCTCAGGGCGTATTGCGTGGCGAAGAGTTCAATGCGGTCAACGAATCCGGTGATCGGGTCATCCGTGCCCTTGCCACAGGCATGGGCGTAGCGCGCAAAGATCTTAAAAGTATGGCCGACCAGGGCAAGCTCACGATCGATAAAGTTGTGCCAGCACTAATGAGCCAGCTTGGGGCGTTACAGGGTGAGTTTGCAACGATGCCCCAAACTGTTTCAGGCTCATTGCAAAAAGTCACTAACTCATTCATGGGGTGGGTCGGAGGAGTTAACGCTGCAACGGGTGCCACGGATGCGCTGTCCGGTGGCCTTGATGGTGTAGCCCAGACACTGGACTCCTTTACTTCATCCGCCGTCAGCGGTGCTCTGAGTGATGTTGCCGACAATATGTCGGTTATCACTACCGTAGCAGGTGCGCTGGTGGGTGTTGGCCTGGCTAAGTATCTCAGCGGAATAGTTACCAGCGCCACGAGTGCGACAGGTGCTTTGATCTCTGCTGCGAAATCAGAAGTTGCCCTCGCTGTAGCCCAGGACAGGGCAGCCCAGTCAGCTGTGGCGGCTTCCAGAGCTGACGTCTATCGAGCACAGCAAGCCTTGCAGAGAGCAAAGGGCGCTGATATTCAGGCCGCGCAACAGGAAAAAATTGCAGCCGCAGAGGCAAAGGTAACAGCAGCACAGGCCAGGCTCACGACGGCTCTTGCCGGAGGCACAGCAACTGAGAAAGTCAGGGCCAGAGCAGCGCTTGAGCGTGCTCAGGCTGGTCTTGCAGCGGCTAAAAATGCGGACGTACAGGCAGTTGCTGAACGACGACTGGCACAGGCAGAGGCTGCGCGTGACAGGAACCTGGCCAACCGTGTCTCGACCCAAAGTAATTTAAACAGTGTCACCGCTGTCGGATCGCGGCTCATGAGTAGTGCTCTGGGGATTATCGGTGGCATTCCAGGGCTCGTGATGCTTGGCGCAGGGGCATGGTATGCGGCATATCAGAATCAGGAACAGGCTCGCCGTTCTGCTCAGGAATATGGCAGAACGATAGATGAGATAAGCAAAAAGACCAGGGAAATGTCTTTGCCGGAAGCTTCCGACAATAGTGAAAAAGCCAAAAAAGCTCTTGATGAACAGAACAGGCTTATCGATGAGCAAAAAAGCAAAATTGAAAGTCTGAAAGAGCAGATTGCCGGATCGCAGTATCTAATCAACAACCCCGGCCCGACTACGAAAGGTGGTTTCATGATCAACCACCTTACCTCTCTGAAGACTGTAACTGATGACCTGTCGACTGCAACTGAGCAGTTGTCGGTTGAACAGGAAAGACTTTCTCAGATGCAGGAGAAAGCAGCCTCCATTCAACAAACTCTCGAGGGGCTCCAGTACCGTCGGGTCTCGCTGATTAGAGAGGAAGCGGCTAATCAAAATTCTGCCTACCAGTCTCTGCTGATGATGAACGGGCAGCATGAAAAATTTAACCAGTTGCTCGGACTCGGCAATCAGTTACTGATGGCCCGTCAGGGGATGACCCTGGCACCCCTGCGAGTTCCTCAGGCTGAAGCCTCGCAAAAACAGACCGAGGCGCTCGAAAAAAGCCGACGCGAGCTGGCCCTGTCCCGCCTGAAAGGCGAGGCAAAAGAGCGCGCACGGCTTGGCTATGCTGCTGATGAACTCGGTCTGACGGCTGATCCGCAATTCCAGACCAACCGGCTTGAGTACATCAATAACGGGCTTGAAGAGTGGCGCAATAACGAGGCCAACAAAAAGCAGCCCAAAGGGCCAAAGACGGACGAAGAAAAGGCCGCTGATGCTTATAAAAGGATGATCAAGCAGCAGAAGGAGCAGATCGCCCTGCAGGGACAGAGCACCGAACTCGCCAGGGTAAAATACCAGGTGGTTGAGGGAGAGTTGTCCACCCTGGACAAGGCGCAGAAGGCTGAACTGATGCGCAACGCAGCCTTAATCGATCAGGTCAAACTGCGCGAGCAGCTGCGTAATTACGAGGCGAATCTCGCCGACAGCAACGCCAGCGCCCGGGCGGCCAATGATGCACAGCTCATCGGTTACGGTCAGGGCACCCGGTTCCGTGAGCGGATGCAGGAGCAGTTCAATATCCGCAAGGAGTTTGAGCAGAAGAATACCGATCTGCTCCGGCAGCGGCAGGCCGGGGATATTGACGAAACCTTCTACCAGCAGGGCCTGGCACTCAACAGACGCTATCTGGAAGAGCGGCTGCGCGACCAGGAGGGATATTACACCGCTTCCGATGCGCAGCGCGGTGACTGGTTAACAGGCATGTCAGAGGGCTATGCGAACTGGGTGGACGAGGCGACGGACTACGCCGGAATGGCTGCAGACGGGATGAAACAGGCGATGGGCGGGGCGGTGACCACCATTACCGACATGCTCAACGGCAATCTCGACAGCTGGAAAGACTGGGGCATGAACGTCCTGAAAATTATCGAGACCGTTCTCGTTAATATGATGGTCGCGAATGCCGCGAGTTCTCTCGGCTCACTCTTCAGCTTTGGTGCCTCATCCGCCGCAACGGCCAGCAGCGGGACGGCCATTCAGAGCGCCGCGTCAAATTTCACCTTCAATGCCGCCGGCGGCGTCTACGACTCACCGTCTCTCAGCGCCTACAGCAACGGCATTTATCAGACGCCCCAGTTGTTTGCCTTCGCGAAAGGGGCCGGGGTATTTGGCGAGGCGGGTCCGGAGGCGATTATGCCACTCACACGGGCACCTAATGGTGATCTTGCTGTGCGCGCAGTAGGGATGCCGCAGTTTTCCGGCGGCGGCCCGTCCGTGTCGTTCGGCGATATCAACATTCAGGGCGGGGCGCAGTCGACGGCAGGTCAGGGGGCTGCAGCATCTGCCGGCAGGCAACTCAAGGATGCAATCGTGACGGTGATTAATGAGCAGGCCAGCATGCCGGGCTCGCCATTGTGGCGGCTTTTGAAAGGAGCGTAATATGGCAATTGAGACCTTCTCCTGGTGCCCGAAGGTGGCCGCGCAGGCAGATACCAGCTTCCGCACCCGTAAGGCGCAGTTTGGCGATAACTATGCGCAGGTGGCCGGGGACGGTATCAACCCGGTCACACCCCAATGGAGCGTGAGTTTTACCGGCGATGAAGAGTATGTCCTGGCCATAAAGGCCTTTCTGACCCGGCACGCCGGCTGGAAGTCCTTCATCTGGAAGCCGCCCCTGGAGCCTGCGGGGCTATGGCGGTCTGAATCCCTCCAGATAGCCACCCACGGCGCAGATCTTTACACCCTCAGCACCACATTCATTCAGGCATACCATCCATGAGCATTTCATCTGATGTCCAGAAACTGGAGCCGGGCAGCCGTGTCCGCCTTATAGAGGTTGACGGCGAAGCGTTCGGCGCCGGCATTCTGCGGTTTCACAACGAAACCCTCCCTCACACAGAGGCCGAGATCATTGCTGCGGGCGGCGATGCGTCAAAGCTTCCGCCGAAGTCTGTCTGGTGGCAGGGGCTGGAGTACGGTGCGTGGCCCTTTGAACTGACCGGCCTGTCCGTCAGCAGCGACGGGCAGAGCGCCCGACCAACACTGACCGTGGCAAATATCAGCGGCACGATAGGCGCGCTCTGTCGCCGCTTTCAGGGGATGGCTAAGGCAAAAGTGATTATCCACGAGACCTTCGCTCATTATCTTGATGCCCGCAACTTCTCCGGCGGCAATCCTGCCGCTAACCCGAATGAGGAGCGCAAACAGGTCTATTACATCGACCGTAAATCCAGTTCGGATGATGAAACCGTGGAATTTGAACTGTCCAGCCCGGCAGATCTGCGGGGACAGCTCATCCCCACGCGTCAGATCCAGCCCATGTGCACCTGGTGCATGCGCGGCTGGTACAAAACCGGGAATGGCTGTACCTATGCCGGCCAGAATGGCTGGTTTGATAAGGACGGAAACCCGGTCGACGATCCTTCGAAAGATGTGTGCTCAGGCCTGCTGTCCACCGGGTGCAAGCCGCGGTTCGGCGCCAACAACGAGCTCGATTTTGGCGGGATGCCAGGCGCGTCACTTCTGAGGGGGTAATATGCGGGACAAGACAATCAGCGCGATTCTGGCGCATGCGGCGCAGACCTTCCCGGCTGAATGCTGCGGTGTGGTGATCCAGAAGGGGCGGGTGGAGAAGTATATCGCCTGCCGGAATCTGGCCGCCTCCCCGGAGGAGCAGTTTGAACTGTCGCCGGAGGATTACGCGGCAGCCGAAGAGCAGGGCACGGTGGTTGCCGTGGTGCACAGCCACCCCGGCGACGGTGCCACGACGCAGCCGAGCGAGCTCGACATGCTGATGTGCGACGCGACCGAAGTGCCGTGGGTGATCGCTTCATGGCCTGAAGGCGATATCCGCACCATCATGCCGCGCGGCGATCGCCCGCTGACAGGGCGTCAGTTTGTTCTCGGGCATGCTGACTGCTGGTCTCTTATCCGGGATTACTTCCGCACTGAACACGGTATCGCGCTGCCCGACTACAGCGTCGATCGCCACTGGTGGGAGGAGGGCGAAAACCTCTATATGGATAACTGGTACGCATGCGGTTTCAGGGAATTCGACGGCCCCTCCCGGCCGGGCGATATGGTCATTATGCAGGTGCAGGCCAGCGTGCCGAATCATGCCGGCGTCCTGCTGGAGGGAAACATGCTGCTGCACCACCTGTACGGGCAGCTCAGCCAGCGCATTCCGTATGGCGGCTATTACCGTGACCGGACCATTAAAGTTTTACGGTACAAGGACCTGATGTGATGGAAAAACGGACTGTTATCAAACTGAGCGGATCGATGGCGCAGCGCTTCGGGCGCACTCACCGCCGGGTACTGTCCTCTGCCAGCGAGGTTTTCAGGGCGTTGTCCAGCACGGTTGAAGGCTTTGAGGATTATCTCCGCGAGGCGCGCGCCAGGGGGCTCGATTTCGTCATCTTCCGCGATCGCCGCAACATCAGCCAGGAAGAGTTTTCGCTTCTCGGCCCCGGCGATGAGCTGCGCATCATTCCGGTGATCCGCGGCAGCAAGCGTGCCGGCATCTTCCAGGCGGTGCTCGGGGTTGCCCTGATTGCCGGGGGTATCGCCCTTGGCCCTGCCGGAGCCGGGCTTATCGGTAAAGGGGTCGCGCTGAATGTTGCGCTGGTCGGCGCATCGATGGCGCTGGGGGGCGTGGTTCAGCTGCTGTCGCCGCAGGTGGCGGGGATGAGGATGCGTCAGGATCCGGATAACAAGCCCTCCTATGCGTTCGGTGGCCCGGTCAACACCACCGCCAGCGGCAACCCGGTACCGCTTCTCTACGGCCAGCGTGAGATCGGGGGAGCCATCATTTCAGCCGGCATTTACGCGGAAGATCAGCAGTAAGCCGGTACGTGATTACTTAAAGCCGCCTGCGGGCGGTTTTTTTTATGGGCGCAATATGACCACGACAATTATCAAAGGGCGTAAGGGCGGTGGCACAAAGACCCGCACCCCGGTGGAAGCCCCGGACAGTATTCAGTCGATAGCCAGAGCGAAAATCCTCGTCGCGCTCGGCGAGGGGGAGTTCGCCGGCGGCCTGGACGGGCGCAGCATTTATCTTGGCGATGCGTCATCGTATACCCCGCTGCAGAATGCCGACGGCAGTTTTAACTTCAACAACGTAAAATATGAGTTCCGCTCCGGCACTCAGGACCAGAGCTATATTCAGGGCTTTCCGGGCGTTGAGAATGAGCTGCAGGTTGCCTACGAACTCAAGGCTGCCGTGCCGTATGTCCGCTCTGTCTCCAATACCCAGCTTTCAGCCCTGCGCATCCGCCTGGGCTGGCCCTCGCTGCTGAACCAGAAAGATAACGGCGATAAAGTGGGTACGCGCGTTGAGTATGCGATCGACCTGTCTGTGGATGGCGGCGCATATGTAACGGTGATCGACGGTGCTGTCGATGACAAGACCACCACCCTCTATGAGCGCAGTCACCGTATCGACCTGCCAAAAGCCACCACCGGCTGGCAGATTCGCGTGCGCCGGATAACGCCGGATTCAACGACGGTGAATGTTGTGGACAGTATGCGCGTTGAGGCGGTCACCGAGATCATCGATGCGAAGCTGCGTTACCCCAACACGGCGTTGCTCTACATTGAATTTGATGCGAAGCAGTTCCCGAACGGCATCCCGCAGGTCGTGTGCAATCCGAAGGGGCGTATTATTCGCGTGCCTGATACCTACGATCCGGAAACGCGAACCTACTCGGGCACCTGGGAAGGCGCGTTTAAATGGGCGTGGACCGATAACCCGGCGTGGATTTATTACGACATCGTGCTGAATGAGCGGTTCGGGCTTGGTCAGAGGATTGATGCGACCCAGATTGATAAATGGGAGTTGTACCGCATCGCGCAGTACTGCGATCAGCCGGTACCGGATGGCAAAGGTGGCAGCGGTATGGAGCCGCGCTTTCGCTGCAACGTCTACATTCAGGAGCGCAATGACGCCTGGACGGTGCTGCGCGACCTGGCCGGCATATTCCGTGGCATGACCTACTGGGGCGACAACAAGCTGTATGTGCTGGCTGATATGCCCCGCGATATCTGGCACATCTATAACCATGCCAGTGTGGTCGACGGTAAGTTTACCTTCGCCGATCCGAGCGAAACCACGCGCAACACCGCCGCGCTGGTCAACTGGTCCGATCCGGCGAATCACTACAAAGACACGCCCGAAGTGGTTTATGACAACGATCTGGCGATGCGCTTCGATTACAGCCAGCTCGAAATGACGGCCATCGGCTGCACCCGGCAGTCAGAGGCTAACCGGCGCGGGCGCTGGGCGCTGCTCACGAACGGTATCGGTGAGGTGGTGACGTTCAGCACGGGTATGGATGTTCCCCCTGTCGGCGAGGTGATCGGCGTGGCCGCGAACGAACTGGCAGGCAGGGTGATTGGCGGCAGGGTAAGCGCGGTGAGTGGTCGTAATATCACGCTTGACCGTGCCGCGGATGTCAGCGCCGGCAACCGGCTCTTTCTTAACCTGCCCTCAGGTGTGGCGCAGGCACGGACCGTGCAGGCGGTCAACGGCAATATCGTCACCGTCACCACTGCCTACAGTGAAACGCCTGAGGTGGAGTGCTGCTGGGGTGTGGATGCTGACGATCTGTTTATTGCGCTCTTCCGCGTAACCGGCACCCGTGACAATGACGACGGCACTTTCGAGGTGACCGGCGCGACGTACAGCCCGGATATTTATGCCGCGGTCGATACCGGCGCGCGGCTCGATGAAAGGCCGGTCAGCGTTATTCCGCCCGGCGTGCAGGCGCCACCGGAAAACATCGTCATCGACAGCTATTCGACGGTCAGCCAGAACATTGCGATCACCACCATGCGTGTTGCCTGGGATGCTGTTAAGGGTGCAATCGCCTACGAAGCCGAGTGGCGCCGCGACAGCGGCAACTGGGTGAGCGTGCCCCGCACCTCCTCTCTTGGTTTCGAGGTGCCGGGTATCTACGCCGGACGTTATCTGGTGCGGGTGCGGGCGGTGAACGCCAGCGATGTCTCGTCCATATGGGCGACCTCTGCCGAAGTGTCACTCACCGGGAAAGTGGGTAATCCGCCGAAACCGCTCGGCTTCACCGCCTCGGAAACGGTCGTGTTTGGCGTCGAGCTGAACTGGGGATTCCCGGCAAACACGGATGACACGCTGAAAACGGAGATCCAGTACAGCCTGACCGGAACCGACGAGGATGCCATGCTGCTGGCCGACGTGCCTTACCCGCTGCGCAAATATCAGCAGATGGGCCTGAAGGCCGGGCAGGTTTTCTGGTACCGCGCGCAGCTGGTGGACCGGACCGGTAACGAATCCGGTTATACCGGCTGGGTACGCGGGCAGTCCAGTACCGATGTGACAGACATTACAGAGGCGGTGCTCGCGCAGATCAAGGACACCGAACTGTTCAAAGACCTGATCGAGAACGCCGTGGAGAGCAGCCAGGCGGTCGCTGATCTGGCTGAGGCAGTGAAGCAGAACGCCGACGGCCTGGCTGCAGCTGCAGGCGCAAACCGCCAGACGGCAGAAGCCATTATCGGCAATGCTCTGGCGATTGCGGATGTGGTGGTGCGCCAGTCAGCCCAGCAGGGCGCTAACTCCGCAAAATTCGAGCAGCTGCGCGAGGTGATGGCTACTGAAACCGAAGCGCGCGTTACCGATGTGATCCGCCTGGAAGCAAAGACAGATCAGAATGCCGCTGGCATCACCGAAGTGCGCCAGGCGCTGGCAAACGAAACCGAGGCACGGGCGACAGCTGTCGATCAGCTTACCGCGCAGACGGAAGAGAACAAGGCCAGTGTCACAGAGCTGACGCAGACCGTGACGGATCTCGACTCCTCGACCGCCTCGCGCTTTGACGAGATATCGGCAGAAATAGCGGGCATTGATGGCAGCGATATCAGAGGGGGAATACAGAGCAACTCGATCGCGCTTATCACCAGCACGCTGGCGCAGGTCAGTCAGTCCACCCGAATGAGCGTGCAGTACGGCGCTAACGCCGCAGGTATCCAGCGCGCTGATAACGTGATGGCGGATGCCAGCCAGGCTGTTGCCGAGTCGCTCAGGGTGCTGGATGCCAGTGCGGGCGGCGGCACGGCAAATGTCACTGATTTTGCGAAAACGATGGCTGATTTTTCGCAGGTCTCCGCGACCAGACTCAACTCCCTGTCAGTGACGGTAAACGGTCAGCAGGCAGCAATCGTCCAGAATGCTCAGGTTTCGGCCGACATCAACAATAACCTGAATGCGATGTACAGCATCAAGGTGGGTGTGGATGCCAATGGCCGCCAGTATGCTGCAGGGATGGGGATCGGTGTGCAGAATTCGCCGGCGGGCATGCAGTCGCAGGTGCTCTTTCTGGCTGACCGGTTTGCCGTGATGTCGCAGGCAGGCGGAACGGTAAGCCTGCCGTTCGTGGTGCAGAACGGGCAGACCTTCATCAGCGAAGCCTTTATCAATTATGCGTCGATCACCCTCGCCAAAGTGGGATCGTGGTATTCCGCCAACTATGTGGCCGGGCAGACCGGGACCATCATGAAGGCGGACGGGACGTTTGAGGTCAACGGCGCGGTATCGGGCCAGGGAAGGATGCAGATAACGAACAACCGCATCATCTCTTTTGACGCACAAAACCGGCCGGCAGCTGTTATGGGGCAACGCTTATAATGCAGATGTTTATAGCAGGTACCAGCTTTGACGCCATCAACGCCATGGCGGCCAGTTATGTTCTGGATGTCATTACCATCACAGGTGCCGGGAGTAAGACCTACTCCCTTGCCGGGGTGGAACTGACGTATGCCATCGTGAATGACTTTATGGGAGGGCAGTTTACCGGGGCAACCTACAGCGTCAGTGTCAGCGGCCTGACGGTATCATGGAACGTCAATAACGCCGTCACCCTGATTGTGTACGGCAGCCCGGTGGCGGGCACACAGAGCGACTACTTTGGCTTTCAGCTCTTTCAGTACCTGAACGGGGTGAGGACGGTCAAACTGGCACCTAATTATGTCCCGTTTTGCCTGCGGGAAATCATCGATGTGCCTGCCGGCGCGCGAACGGTGCAGACGCAGGTTCCGGCGGGTAACCCGGTCATGTGTTTTCACCGGCACACCGGGGCGGCAATGGACATCAGCTGGTGGAAGCCCGCCACGGCCAACGGGTATCACGCGCTGCAGTTTCCCACGGACGGCAGCAATCAGACAGGGTGCCGGGTGTATGTGTTTTCGAATATTCTCGCGAATATTCCGGATTACGGTTTCTATCTTTACCGCGACGGGCAGATGGTCTGGCACAGCAACTGCCTTCCTCTTCAGGTTATTCCGCTGACGAACGGGGATATCACCCGCGACACGCCGCTGGCGGTATCGTCCAGCGTCACGGCGCACATCTTCGTGCCACAGGACCCTGCTTATCCGACGGGGTACAGCAACTTTATGTGTGCATCAGCGGGAAATGACGGGACCCGGTATAAGGTGCAGGTGGGAAAAGTATTCCAGAGCACCTTTATCAGCAGTCCCGACGAGGGCAGGCGAATGCGGGGGTGGGCATGTGGCGGTGTGGGGTATATCGAAACGCAGTTCTATGACCAGTACTACAAATATGCACTAGGCCTGGCCTGATGTTATCACTCCGTCAGCGGCAGCCTGTCGCAGGACGATGTATCCGTAAACGCACTCCGTTCAACCCACTGATAACCAAAGCTGCCGCCGGAGAGATATTCGGTGGTGCTGACCGGTTTTCTTATGCCGAATACCGGTACCGCCACCCGGCTTTTCATCACCACCGCCCCGTTATAGCACAGCGGCGGCGTGTTGCTTGCGCAGCCTGATGCCATTAACGAAACCAGCACAACCGCTGCAGCGTTAATCATTTTCATCTTTATTCCCTGAACAGTATGGATGTCAATCCATTCTATTGGCCGCCTGGTCAGGCGCTAAATAGATTAAACAGATCAATATTTCCTGATTGATCGACTTTATCGATCGTTTATACGCGCGCCGTATTCTGGCGCCATGCCCGGAGAAAACATGATTTACACAACTGGCTCTATCGCGGTCAGCGGCAATACGCTGACAGGCACCGGAACAAATTTCACCGCAGCAGGCTCTCTTATCCGTAACGGCTGCACGGTGCTGGCACTGACCAGCCCGGCGCAGGCGTTCCAGATCACCGCCATCGATGGCGCTACCAGTCTCACCGTAACCCCGGCTGCCAGCCCGGCCGTTCCGGAGGGTACTAAATTTGCCATTCTGCTGAGCGACAGCCTTTCTGTTGACGGTCTGGCACAGGATATCGCTGAAACTTTCACGATGTACCAGCGCTACATGGGTGGCTTTGCTGACGTGATGAACGGGGCCGGCGACGTGACAATCACCATCAACGGGCAGCCGGTCACCGTACCCGGCCAGAAAGCGCTGGCGAAGAAGGGCGCTAACAACGACATCACCTCGCTCAGCGGGATGACTACAGCGCTGAGTATTGAGCAGGGCGGTACCGGAGCAAAGACGAAAGCGGATGCACGCCTGTCTTTGTCAGCCGCCTCATCCGGGGCCAACTCAGATATCACCTCTCTTGGCGGGCTGACCACAGCGCTTAGTATCACGCAGGGCGGCACAGGGGCTAAAACGGCATCAGATGCCCGCGGCAGTCTCGGGCTTGGTAGCGCCTCAACGAAAAACACCGGAACAAATCCGGGTGAGGTGATGGAGGTCGGCGCTTTTTCACTCGGAACTGACCTTTCATCAGCGCCAACAAATTCAGGGCTTTACCCGGTTAACCGGTTTATCCAGATCCCCTCTGCGGGTGGTAATAACCCTGTACCCGGCACAGGAGGCGTAGGGCTCAACTTTGCCCTGAGCGCCAACTATGGTTTCCATCTTCTCGCATCCATTGGAGGAACAGCCAGGCTGTTTGGGCAAAGCGTTAACACTCAGGCCGGGTTTGGCGCGCGGGTGGAATTTTACAGCACAGGTAACACCACGAGAGCAACTGACGGGACAATTCGGGCTGCTTCGCCGATTGTACGTATTGTCAAAAGCAAAGAATACTGTACCCGGCCAGATATTGATGAGCTTGATTTTAAGTGGTGCGGTGCAGGGGTGGCTAACGCAGAAGCCGAAGGGGTGACAGTAGAAAGACCGTCTACCGGTGTTTATCTGCTTAAGGGTTCTGACGGTCTGGCTAAGTCTGGCTGGCAAATGTCACCGCCACGTGATCCGCAAGGTTCTGGCGATATGGGAATCGTTGAAGCAGAGCAGGGGGAGGACGGCTCGTTAATCATTCGACTCTATAAGCGCCGTTACGTGATGACCGACGACGGTGAAATCGAGGTAGCTAAAGGGGCGCCTATCGATGTTCCGCCTACCAGCTGGATCGATATCCGTCTCGATATGCCGGAAACCAGTATCTGGAATCAACGCAATGCAGGTTCGCAGGAGCAATAAAAAAGCCCCGGCGACGGGGCAGTTACATTCCGCGCCTGTCTGGTGCAGGCTACGGGGCTGTATTAATTTTAGACCAATAGCAGTTTAACTTAAGAAAAATTCCCGGCAGTTCAGGCCGTTGACAAATCTTCTTGCCGCTTCGCCTTGATAACGCTCTCGCTTATGAATACTGTATATTTAAACAGTAATTAAGCGAGGCTACTATGACACATCCTCTTTTTTCCATCAGCGGACTGAATCCGGCGGCGCAGTACATAGAAATCGGCTCGGACGTTCTGGCTGTGGAGCAGCGTTCAGAAGCCGACGCTGGCTGTATGCTGCTGATAGCTTTCATGGGCCGCCGGCAGGTCGCGCGGTTATGCGGAGCGGCATTGATCACGGAAGACGGGGAGGCGATTGAGGGCGACGCCCTGGATGACGTGGAAATGCTTGGCGTGGTTACCCACATCATTCGCCCCGCGGCATTCGACGATCACCCGGTGATGTAAGATGTTCGCCCTCGTCGATGCCAACTCATTTTATGCGTCGTGCGAACAGGCGTTCCGGCCAGAGCTGGACCTCGTGCCTGTTGTTGTAGCGTCGAACAATGACGGCTGCGTGATCGCCCGGTCAGCGCTTGCCAAAAAGCTGGGCATCAAAACCGGTGATCCCATTTTCAAGAATACCGATCTTTTCCGGCACCACGGCGTTGTCTGCTTCAGCTCAAATTATGAATTGTACGGGGATATGAGCCACCGGCTTATGTCGACGCTCGAGGAGATGTGCCCCAGGGTATTTGTTTACAGTATCGACGAGGCTTTCTGCGATCTGACCGGCGTGCGTAACTGTCGCGATCTGACGGACTTCGGGCGTGAGATTAAGCGGACGGTTTACCAGCGCACGTTGTTACATGTGGGCGTTGGCATCGCCCCTACAAAGACGCTGGCCAAACTGGCGAACCACGCCGCGAAGACATGGAAGGCAACTGGCGGCGTGGTGGATTTATCAAACGTTACCCGCCAGCGGAAGCTGATGGCACTGCTGCCCTGTAATGAGGTATGGGGAATCGGATCGCGGATCAGCAAGAAGCTGGCGACCATGGGAATAAAAACGGCGCTGCAGCTGGCAGATGCCGATATACGCTTCATCCGCAAACACTTCAGCGTGGTGATAGAGAGAACGGTGCGCGAGTTGCGCGGCGAATCTTGCCTGGCGTTCGACGAGTTTCAGCCGGCGAAGCAGGAGATCTGTTGCAGCCGGTCTTTTGGGCAGCGCGTCACCGACTATACGGAAATGCGGCAGGCGATTGTGAGTTATGCCACGCGCGCGGCAGAGAAGCTGCGCGGAGAACATCAGTTCTGTCGGTATGTATCTGCCTTCGTTAAAACCTCGCCTTTTGCGCTAGATGAACCCTATTACGGCAAGCATGCCGGAACAAAGCTGTTAACCCCAACGCAGGACACACGCGATATTGTGGCCGCTGCTGTGCGCTGCCTCGATGCGGTCTGGAAAGATGGTCACCGGTACCAGAAAGGCGGGATCCTTCTGGGAGACTTTTTTAGCCAGGGTGTGGCGCAGCTGAACCTCTTTGACGACTCCGCACCACGGGCAAACGCCGCGGCGCTGATGGATATCCTGGACTCAGTGAATGAACGGAACGGTCGGGGCACGCTGTTTTTTGCGGGGCAGGGGATTGAAAAGAAATGGCAGATGAAAAGGGAGATGCTGTCGCCCCGCTGGACTACCCGACTGACGGATGTGCCGCGGGTGTTTTAGCAGGTGAAATCGCTGCTGAAAGGAGGTGAATCAGGACAGGGGTTTTACCTTCGTTTACCTTCGACAAATTTCAGGTATAAAAAAACCAGCCGTAAGAGGCTGGTTTTTCTTAAGCAGTGTTGAAAAGCTCAACCCTGTATGAAGGTATACTAAACCATGGATAACAAAAACCCGGCTAGGAGCCGGGTTTTGCTGTATTAAGCTGCTTTACGATTCTGCTCTGCCAGCAGTGCGTCTTTGCGAGCCTGCATTTCTGCAACGATTTCATTTAGGCGGTTGGCAAGTTTAAGCATTTTGGTCATGCTTGTTTTTTTATCCATGAGATCCTCCGGTTGGGGGTGGTCGATCAGAAGATGTTGAGTCGGCTCAACATGGTAGAGCTCTGCGCACAAAGCTCCGGATTCTTCTGTCGGATATCATTAATTAACATTTCAGAAAGCAGCAAAGCTTGTTTCAAGTTAATGTCGTCATGCTGTTGGGCTTCAACCTGCAACTCAGCGATGATCTCTTCAAGTTCTTCCAAGGAGGGATCAACGATTTTGCTTAACATGTCCATACCATGTTCATCAAAGCTTCTGATAACAAATGCTATCAAGCTGATAACAGCAATTTTGACACTGTTAAGATCACTTTCTTCAGGAGTAGCACCTAACTCTTGTTTTCTGACGGCAACTAACTTCAAATAACTTTGATGCTTATCTGCATCAGGAACATTTTGGGTCATTAAGTATACTCCTTAAATTGTACCGATCAACACCATTTTCAAGTAGTGCTATCACGTATAATGAACAATGAGGCACTAATCGCTAAAATGTGGTTCTGACCAACAATTCCAAGAAGTACCGTCCAATCGAACTACTTTATACTCGTAACATCGGCAACTTGAACAGAAACTTTACGATGAAATTTTTGAATCTGTTTGAGCAAACTTGTATGAAGCAGTATAGCTACTTTGTATGAACTTCCATGTAGCATTTATCTCAATTTCACTCATATATAAAACCAATACTTCTTACCTATTTATGAAACTAAAGTTTAAGTAGTTATTTTTATAAAAATCTTAAAATTATCAACGATATAGTGTTTTTGGTGTGATTGCGGCGCATCCTTTGTAGGAAATTAAAAAAGTGCGGTTAGAGATTTGCGGTTGGGATGGTTAAGTGAGATTTGGAATGTATCTTGAGTTAAGAGGTAGAAGCGGCAATTTCTTAAAATTGTTAGCAGCATTAAAAAGCAGAAAAGCCCGCATTTGCGGGCTTTTTTGTCACTTGGGAGCCGCGGCTCCTTTGCGTATCCTTTTTTGTCCCTTTGGTGTCCGGTCACCGTCCGGGATAAGCGGCTAACTTACTGTTTTTTAAGACTCTGTCCTGCCACTGTCCATGTATATTTGGTGGAGCTGGCGGGAGTTGAACCCGCGTCCGAAATTCCTACATCCTCGGTACTACATGCTTAGTCCGTCTTTACATTCGCCGGCCAGCTGCGGAAGGACACGCCACTGACAGACTAGCCTGATTAGTTTTAGCACTTCAACCCCAGGCAGGGCATCCGCGCGATCTCTTTTGGGTTTGACCTCTCTTGATCCCCGTCCTAAGAGCGGAGGCTAGGGAGAGAGGGCTCTAAGCAGGTTATTAAGCTGCTAAAGCGTAGTTTTCGTCGTTTGCGACTATTTTTTTGCGGCTTTTTACGAGGCCAACCGCCCCTCGGCATGCACCTTGGGTTTCGCGAATCCCGTCGAATCCAGAATCAGCCCCAAAAGTGTGAAAAGAAGTATAGCAAACTTTCACCGTGACATGCCAGTCCATATCCGCAACGTTTTTACTTTCAACCATTTGCCTGTTTTATAACCAACTGCTTAAGCAGGATCGTTATATAGAAAAGCAATTATTTCAGACGTAAATAAATATGAAGAGAGACCAGGGATAATATTAATTAGCTTTTTCTAATATATTATACATTGTAAATCTCTTTACATTTGTCGCGTAATTAATTCACTTTCTATTAATCCATTTATGCACAAAAGTAAGCGGCGCTTAATTTCAGATATATCTATTAAAATATATTCTGTATCGAAGATAATTGTTATCAATTTGTGATTCAAAACGTTGCCTAAATACAGAAGCTTGTTTATATCTTTCTTAATGTAAAAATTTATTAAATGATGATGGATTAACATAATAAATGAAAAACAACGACTTAGGTATTTTTCATCTCGTATGTCCCACATCTGCTTCCTGTCAATCCTGGTGAACTGGTAAACCGTAATCCTGCGCAAAAACAGATGCTCGCAGGCGCTCTAATATTGCTTTCGCATCCGAGGTGAAAATATGGCCCCGCAAAATAGTCTTCCTGGTTCCGTCGATGTAATAAACCAAAAAACTGGCGATGTTGTTGCGCAATATGCGAAAGGCAGCGACAGGGTAGTAAATTTAACTGACACGAGTATTGTGCGCGTTAATGCGTCGCAGGAGTCAGTAAATTTCTTCGAGCGTGAAGGGAACGACCTGATCGTCCATATGAAAGATGGCTCCACGGTGCGTTACAACAGCTTCTTTACCGTGGATGGCGAGGGCCTGCACAGCGAAATGATTTTTGAAGGTGAGCTGGGCACACATCAGGCCGCCTTCCCGTATGCGGCAGCCGCGGGGCCAGCCGCTGCGGAAACCATCGTTCCGGCGTTCAGCGACGTGTCTCTGGGGTCGCTGGTGGGGGCGGGAGCCAGCGGCTTCTCGGCTCTGGCAGCGCTTGGCGGCCTGGCCGCCGTTGGTGGCATTGTCGGTGTGGCTGCTGCGGCAAATAACAGCGGCGGCGGCGGTAGCAATAACAACAATGGCGGCGGCGATAACGGCAATGGCGGTGGCGACAACGGTGGAGGTAATAACGGCGGTGGAGACAATGGCGGCGGTGAAACGCCTGTTACGCCCACCCTCAGGATTAACGCCATTGCCTCCGATAACATCATTAACCTCGCCGAATCTAACGAACCTCAGCTGCTGAGCGGCGTGACGGAAGCGGTGAATGCTGGCAGTACCGTTACCATCAGCGCCAACGGACAGACCTGGACCACCACAGTCCAGGAGGATGGCAGCTGGAACGTCTTACTCATGCCTGAAGATATCAGCGCCTTTGGGCAGGGCTTCCATGTTCTGAGATTTGCTCTGTTCTCGTTCTCGGGTGCCGTTGCCACGGCAGATTCACAAATCATGATCAGTACCACGCCGCCGGTGCTTGAGCTTACCCAGTTCACGCCAGGTGACATTCTCGATCAGGATCAGCACGTGGCGGATAAAATCGTCCGCGGCTATGTCGGTGCAGAGGATGCCGGCAGCACCATTTTTGTCACGCTCAACGATCGCACCTACACGGCGATTGCCAACGCTGAAGGGCAGTGGGAGCTGGTTATTCCCGCTGCGGATATGGCGCTGCTGGAAGACCGGCAGAGTTACACCCTGCTTTATCGCGCGGTCGATATTGCCGGTAACGTCTCCGAAGAGACGCGCGACTTCAGCACCAACTTCAACACCCCGGATATCACCATCAATCCGGTTGCCACCGATAACATTATCAACAGCGCCGAAATCCTCATCACGCAGGTGCTCTCTGGCCAGACCTACAACATCCCGCCGGGCCAGCTGGTGACCATTACTCTCAACGGCAAAACCTACTATGCCGAAGTGATGGGGGACGGCAGTTGGAAAACCTCGATACCGTCGGGCGATCTCGGTTTATTGCCGCAAGGCGATAGTGCACTGACCGTCAGCGTTAACGATGCAGATGGCAATGCGATCGTCAGGACAGTTCCGGTTAACGTCGATACCTCTTTGACCGGTGTCGCCATTGCCATCCTCTCTACCGATGACTATCTCAACGCCAGCGAAGCGGAAAACCCGCTTGAGGTGCGTGGCGTTACCACCGTCTTTGGTGAAGGCGTGACAATTTATGTCACCGTCAACGGTATCAACTACACGGTGACCAGCATTGATGCCTCCGGGCGCTGGAGCGTCACCATCCCGTCGGAAGATTTGCTGCGTCTTGAAGATGGGGCAAATGTTATCACCGCCACGGTGGTGCTGAATGACGAAAGCGCGCAGGACTCGCGCACGCTGAATGTGCAGGTTCACCGCTTGCCTGACCCGGTAATGGACGCGCCGTTTGGCGACGGTTATCTCAATGCGGCCGAGAAAGGGGTCGATCAGGTATTGAGCGGCAACACCGGCGTAACCAGCATCGGACAGCGCGTCACCGTGCAGGTGGCGGGCAAAACCTACCAGGCAACGGTCGATAACGACGGCACCTGGAAAGTGACCATTCCCGCTGGCGATCTGCAAACTATCCCGGATGGCCTGGTCACAGTGACAGTGAACGCCAGCGATGCGGCTGGGAATACGACGCCGCTCACCGAGACGGCGATTGTCGATACGCAATTCCCGGCGTTGAGCCTGCTGCCGCTGACCAACGACGGCAAACTGAACGGCGCAGAGCTGGGCCAGGATCAGATTTTAAGGGGCGTAAGTGGGGTCAGTGAGCAGGGGCAAACGGTAGAGGTGACGCTGAATGGCAAAACCTACACTACGGTCGTGGGCAGCGACGGTAACTGGCAGCTTTCGCTGCCTGCTGCAGATTTGAGTGCGCTGCAAACCGGTAGCTATCCGTTAAACGTCACGCTGACCGATGCCGCCGGCAACCGCACCACCGTTACGCAGCCAATCAGTGTCAAAACCAGCGGCGTGGAGATCGGCGTGCAGGCGCTGACGGACGGCAACTCTCTTGACGCGGCTGAAATCAAAGTCGACCAGATCCTGCGCGGCACCTCCAATGCGGAGGAGGGAAGTGTGATTACCGTGATCCTGAACGGCGTGCGCTATGAAGGCGTGACGGATGTTCAGGGTAACTGGCAGGTAACGCTCCCGGCCGTTGAACTGCAAAAGCTGGGCGATGGTGGGCAGACCCTGACCGTCAGCGTGACGGACGGTTTTGGGCAGAGCAGTACCATTGAGTCGGGATTCGGTGTCGACACCACCAGCGATGCGGTGGCGATCAATATTATCGCCAGCGATGACTACCTCAACGCCAGTGAAGCGGCTGATGGTTTAACCATCCGGGGTAACAGCGCAGGCCTGCCTGCGGGCACTATCGTTACCGTCACGCTGAACGGGGTGAACTATGCGGCGACGATCCAGACCGATGGTAGCTGGCAAACGACGGTCGATCCGGCGGCGTTGCAGGCACTGGCGGATGGTACCCAGACCGTAACGGCAACGGTCGCCACCAGCGGCGGCACGCTGCTTGATAGCCATGACTTCACGGTGGCGATCAATACGCTGCCGAACGTCACGGTCGATCCGGCATTTGGCGATAACGTGGTGAACATAGCGGAAGCGGCCCAGAACCAGACGCTGACCGGGAGCACCAATATTAGCGGCGCCGGTCAGACGGTGGTCGCAACGTTAAACGGTCAGCGCTTCAGCGGCGTGGTGAACCTCGACGGCAGCTGGTCCCTGACCCTGCCGCAGGGCGCGATGGATCTCCTCGCGGAAGGGCCGGGCAGCCTGACGGTGGTCGCCACCGATGTGGCGGGCAACAGTGCCAGCAGCATCGTCAACTTTACGGTCGATAAAACCCCGCCGAGCTTAAGCGTAACGCCGATTAATGGCACCGATGTGCTCAACGGCAGCAATATCGCCAATGGTGTAACGCTCTCCGGCACCACCTCTGGCGATGCGGCTTCGGTGGTTATCACCCTTAACGGTAAAAGCTACCCGGCAACCATCACCAATGGCAGCTGGAGCGTCAATCTTGATAACGCGGCGCTGGGCGGTCTGGCGAACGGTGCAAGCTCGTGGATCGTTACCGCCACTGATAATGCTGGTAACGTCACTACCGCGATCCGCACGGTCAGTGTCGATACCGTCGCACCTAACGTGGTGATGGATCCGGTTGCCCGCGACAACATTATTGATTTGGCGGAGCAGAACGCTGGCTTTAGCCTGACCGGACGCACGGTTCCGGCCGAGCCAGGTGCCACGGTCTCCGTCACGCTGAACGGGCAAACCCTGACCGGCGTGGTCGGTGGGGATGGTTTGTGGACAATCCCGGTCGCCCCTTCGGTCATCAACAACCTGACCAACGGCACGTACCCCATTTCAGTGACGGTGACGGACAGCGCGGGCAACCCATCACAGCCCGTCTCCAGCACCTTCACCGTCGATACCACCGCCAGTGCGATTGCCATTAACCCGGTCGATGGCGACAACCGTATCAGCGCGGCCGACATTGCCGATGGTCTGACCATCAGCGGCACGTCGGTGCGTATCCCGGAAGGGAATACCGTTACCGTGACCCTGAACGGCGTGCAGTATACCGCCACCGTAACGGCGGGCGGCTCCTGGCAGTTGACGGTACCGAATGCGGATGCCGCTGCGATTGCCGACGGCACCGTTACGCTGACGGTCACCGGGGTGGATGAGAACAACGCGGTTGTCTCTAACGAACTGCCGTTTACCCTGATCACCCATGTGCTGCCGCAGCCGGTGGTAAATGCGCCATTCGGCGATGGCGTGGTTAATGCCCAGGAAGCGGCCGCAGGCGGTAACCTGGCGGGTAACACCGGTGTGGTTGGCGCCGGTCAGAGCGTGACCATCACCCTTGATAACGGCACGCCGCTCACCGCCCAGGTGGATGCGAACGGCAACTGGACGCTGCCGTTAACGCCTGCACAACTCGGTGCTCTCTCCGAGGGGCCCCATACTGTGACGGTAACCGCGACCGATGCGGCAGGTAACACCGTCAGCAGCAGTGCGCCGATGACCGTCGATACGGTTTTACCGACCTTCGCTATCAATGACGTCACCGCCGATAACATTATTAACAGCGCTGAAGCCGCTGGCGCAGTCACCATTAGCGGCACCGGCGACTACGATGCGCAGTCGGCGCAAACCGTTATCGTGCTGGTCAACGGGCAGAACTATGACGCCATCATCCTGCCGGATGGCACCTGGAGCGTGGTACTCCCTGCCGGTGCGCTGGCAGGCGTGCCGGATGGTCCGGTCGCGGTGCGCGTCACCGTTACCGACGCCGCGGGTAACAGCAGCACGCAAACCGAAACCTTTACGCTCGACGCCTCTCCCGCTAACGCGCCACAGGTGCAGATCGATAAAGTCGCCGGGGATGATTTTGTTAACCGTGCGGAAGCGAACGGGCAGAGCGGGGTAACGATCTCCGGCTCTTCACAGAATGTCGAAGCAGGCCAGACGCTGACGGTAACCTTAAACGGCAAAAATTATACGGCGACGGTTAATGCCGAGGGGCGCTGGTCGGTAACGGTACCGCCGGCCGATCTGGCGCAGGTGCCGGATGGTCGTCAGGCCATCTCGGTTACGGTGAACGATGTGGCGGGCAACAGCACTATCTCCAGCCATAACGTCACTTTCGCCGCACAGCCCGCGTCGCAGCCGACCATCACCCTTAATCCGGTGGCGCAGGATGATGTGATTAACGCCCTCGAGCATGGTCAGCCGCTGAACATCAGTGGGTCATCAACGTCGCTGGCAGCAGGGACGGTGATCTCCGTTGTGTTTAACGATAAAACCTACACCGGCAGCGTGAACAGCAGCGGTAACTGGACCATTACCGTGCCGCAGGCCGATATGCAGGCGCTGGAAGAGACAACAAACGGTACGCCATATCCCATCTCGGCGTCGGCGGTCGATGCCGCGCTGAACCCGGCGAGCGCCAGCAGCAGTGTGACGGTCGATCTCAGTGCGCCGACGCTGGCGGTGGATGTTGCAGACTCGTTCCTTGGCGATGGCTACATCAGCATTGCCGAAGCGGCTGTCGATCAGGAGATTGGTGGCACCGGCACCCCTGGTGAGACGGTAACGCTTACCCTTAACGGCACTACGCTCTCGGCACTGGTCAATGAGCAGGGCGAGTGGAGCATGGTGATCCCGGCGGGGAGCTTGCAGGCATTGCCGCAGGGCACATCGCAAATCACCTTCGTCACCACCGATGCCGCAGGCAATAGCAACCCGCAGCCGGTCAACATCAATGTCAAAACCGTCGATGGCCCGACGATGACCCTTGACCCTATGTTCGGCAATAACATTGTCAGCATCAGTGAAGCTGCCAGCAACAGCACGCTCAGCGGGAGTGTGAGCGGTCTTGCCAACGGCACACAGGTTGTGGTGACCATCGATGGCGAAGAGTATACCGGTGAGGTCAACGATGGTGCCTGGTCGGTGGTGATCCCGAGCGGGTCGCTGGACACCAGCGGTCAATACACCGTGACGGTCACCGGGGTGGATGCGTTTGGTAACCCGGCGACGGTCAATGGCAATCTTGATGTGGTGCTGACACGGCCAACGGCCACGATCACCGAACCGCTGTTTGGTGATGACAATATTCTCGGCCAGGCGGAAGCTAACGCCGGTGTGCAACTGACGGGTTCCACTGGCCAGGCCGGTCCTGGGCAGTCAGTAAGCATCATCCTTGATAACGGTCAGCAGTTTACCGGCGCCGTTGATAATAACGGCAACTGGATCGTCTCCCTGACACCGGCGCAGCTGATTGCCATCACCGACGGGACGCACGATGTGCAGATCTCGGTCACCGATCGCGCGGGTAACACGGCGGTTTCTGACCCGGTAAGCGTTGAAATCCGCACCGATCCGCTGCCTGAGCCGCAATTAGCGCCGCTCTTTACCGACGGCATTCTCAGCGCCACCGAGGCCGCGGGCACACAAACCCTGAGCGGGCAGCTTAACCTCGATCCGTTGCGCGTTGCCTCGGTTACCGTCAGCATTAATAACGGCGCGCCGCTGGCGGCAACCATCAATGCGGATGGCACCTGGACTCTGAATGTCGACAGCGCCACGTTGCAGGCGCTGCCGGACGGCGTGCTGCCGGTCACTGTCACGGTCACCGATACGGCGGGTAACCAGGCGACCGGGCAGGGCAGCTTTGAAGCGATTATCAATGCGCTGCCGCAGGCCAACTATGTGACGCCGTTCGGTGATTTCACCATTAACAGCGCTGAAACCAAGAGCGATCAGCTGATCACCGGTAACACCGGGGTGCCTGGCACCGGGCAAACTGTGTCGGTAGTGCTGGGGACGAAAACCTACACGGGCACGGTCAATGAGAATGGCGACTGGACGGTGACGGTTCCGCAGGCAGATTTAGCGGCGCTGAGCGATAACGACTCGCTGCCGTTTAGTGTCACGGTATCCGATCGCGCGGGCAACACAGCCACCACCGATGCGCAGCAAACTCCGGACGTCACGGTGCACACTGCGCTGCCTGCACCGACAGTCACCGATCCGTTCGGCGATGGCATTGTCAATATTAGCGAAGCGGCAGGTGAGGTAACGCTGGCGGGTCTCACCGGTGCCACCGGGCCGAACCAGTATGTGACGGTGAAGATCGACGTCGATGGTGTGACCTATACCGCTAACGTCGATGCCAGCGGCAACTGGTCGGTGGTGCTCCCGGCCGGGACGCTGCAATCTCTCGCCCCGGGCGAGCATGAGATTTCAATCTATGCCGAAGATCAGTATGGCAACAGCAACACCAGCACCGTTGATTACCAGGTGGCGTTGACGCCGCCGTCGGTCACCATCACCGCGCCGGTCTTCGCTGATGGCTATGTCAGCGCAGCGGAAGCGGCTGCCGGGACAACGCTGAGCGGTACCTTCTCAACCTCTTACCCGGCTAACGCGCAGGTCAAAGTGACCATCGGCGATCGAACCTTTGATGCCACGGTGAACGGCACCCAGTGGACGTTGACGATGGATGCTGATGACTGGAGCACCATTACGGCGCGCGGTCAGCAAAGCGTCACCGTCAGCGTGACGGACGGCGCGCAAAACGTCGGAACAGCCAGCATCACCACCACGCTGCTGCTCGACCCGCCGACGGTAAGCGTAACTGCGCCGTTTGCTGGCGATAACCTGCTCGATTTTGCTGAAAGCCAGACCAGCCAGGCGATTGGCGGCACCTCAACCGGCTTAGCCACCGGCGATACGGTGCGTGTCACCTTTGCAGGTGGAAACGTCTTCGAGACCACCGTACAGGCGGACGGCAGCTGGGAGCTGGTGTTAACGCCAGGCGATCTTGCACAGCTTCAGGCCGGTGCCATTACCGTGGAAGGGATTGATAAAGCGGGCAACGTCGGTACGGCGTCTAACGGCGGCACACTGAGTATTAATCTCACGCCGCCAACCTACTCAGTGAATATGGATCTGGTCGCTGGCGACAACTATGTCAACGCCACCGAGTTCAGTAGCGGAACGCTGCGACTCTCCGGTCAGGCTTTTAATCTTAACGGCACCACGTTGACCATCCTGAATGGGCAAACGACGCTCGGCACGGCGACGGTCAACGCGGATGGCAGCTGGACGCTGGATGTGCCGCGCACTGCGCTGCCGGACGGTAACTACACCCTGACGGTGCAGAGCGATACGCAGGCCAGCGCCACAGCCTCGCAAACGGTGGTGGTTGATACCGTCGCGCCAACGCTGGCGATGACGCAATTCACCAGCGATGACGTGATCAACAGCAGTGAAAAAGCGGTGGCGCAGACCATCAGCGGCACCTCGGATGCCAACGGCAGCCAGGTCACCGTCACACTAAATGGCAAAACCTACACTGCGCTGGTGGCTAACGGCACATGGTCGGTCGACGTGCCGCCATCAGATATGGCGGCGCTGGAGGATGGCAGCTACACCATTACTGCGACTCTGAGTGATGCGGCTGGCAACGCGACGAACGCCACACAGGAGTTCACCGTTGATGCCTCTTCGCCGCTGCTGGAGGTGGATGCACTTGGCGTTCCGGCGGTGCTGAACAGTGTTAACGCCGTCTCCGGCGTGGTGCTGCAGGGGCAGGGCGAGCCGGGCAACAGCGTGACGATTCAGCTTGGGCCATTGAGCTGGACCGGCACGGTCGATCAGCAGGGTAACTGGAGCCACACCTTCCCGCAGCTCGATCTCACTACCCTGACCGACGGGCCGCAGGTGGTCACCATCTCCTCAACGGATGCGGCGGGCAACACCTCCAGCAACAACCTCTCCCTCAACGTTGCGCTGAACAAAGGCCTCGGTGTGGCTATCGACCAGGTGTTTAACGACGGGATCCTTAACGTTGCTGAGTCGCTGGTCACACAGCTGCTCACCGGTAAGGTGAGTGGCGATTATCGTGGTGCAAAAGTCTCCCTGACGGTAATTGGCACGGACTTCACCATTAACGATCTGGCAGTAGCGCCGGATGGCTCCTACAGCTTCTCGCTGCCGCCTTCTCTCTGGCAGGGGCTGATTACCGACACCCTGCAACTGCAAGTTAGTGTCGTCGATGCCAATGGCAATACCCGGTATGAAACGGTGGATGTCGGGCTGGCGCTGACCGACCTGCCGGTGGTTAACGATGTGGTGATCGCGGGCGATAACGTGATTAACCTTGTTGAAAGCACAGTGGCGCAGACCCTTTCCGGCACGGTGAGTAATGTCGCCAATGTCACAAGCGTGGTAGTGAACTTCGGCGGCCGGGCGATTAACGCCACCGTGGATGCGCTGGGTAACTGGAGCGCCGCGCTTCCCGCTGAACTGCTGAGCACACTGCCGGACGGTACGGCGACTGCCAACGTGACGGTAACCGATAAGTTTGGCAACGTTATCAAGAGCGATGCCAGCTTTAATGTCGTCAGCCATAACCTGCCGGCTATCTCTCTCGATCCGCTGTTTGGCGATGGCGTGCTGAGCATTCCTGAACTCGCCAGCGGCCTGCTGAGCGGTACGGCGACTAACCTTGCCGGGCGCGAGCTGACCATCAAGATTGGCGATGCCACCGCCTTCACCACCAATGTCGATAATAGCGGGCGCTGGTCGGTGAACCTGCCGGATGCGGTGAAAGCCGCGCTGCAAGGGCTGGGCAGCGGTACGCAAACCGTCACCATTACCGCTACCGATCAGTATGGTAACCAGGCGTCGCAGAGTGCGGGGCTGAAGGTCGACCTGGTAGCGCCGGTACTCAACAATGTGACGCTGTTTGGTGATGGGTTGCTGAACGTGGCTGATTCGCTGGTCAACCAGACCATTAGCGGTGTCGCCAGCAGTGCGCCGATTGGCAGTACCGTGCAGGTGGCGATTGGCGCGAAAGTGTTTAATGGCGTCGTGAATGCCGACGGCACCTTCGCTATTGCCCTGACGCCGACGGATCTTGCCGGGCTGGCGGATGGCACCTTTACGCCTTCTATTACGCTGCTCACGCCGGACGGTAACAGTTCAACCACGGCCGGTAGCCAGGTGATTATTGGCGTGAAAAATGTGCCGACGGTGGCGATTACCTCACTGTTTGGCAACGATGGTTTCCTTAACCAGAGCGAAGCGCTGGCGGCGCAGACTATCTCCGGTACTGTTACCGGGCTGACCTCCGGGCAGGTGACGGTGAATGTTGGCGGCACGGCGTATCAGGTGCCTGTCACCGACGGGCGCTGGTCGCTGGCACTCTCTGCCGGTGCGCTGGCTTCAATCGCCGATGGCACCCTGAGCGTGACGGCAACGGTAACCGATGCGGTGGGTAACACCGCGACCGGCAGCCAGCTGGTGAACGCCATTGTGCAGGCGGTGCCTTCGATCGGTATCAACACACTGTTTGGCAACGGGACGCTGGATCTTAACGATCTGCTCTCCAACCCGATCCTCTCCGGCACCAGCAGCAACCTGGCGGCGGGTACCCAGATCACCGTGAAGGTCGGTCTGCTCTCCTACACCACCACCGTCGGTGCCAACGGCCAGTGGCAGCTGGCGATCCCGGCGGTGTCGCTGCAAAACCTGCAGGATGGCAACAATGCGCTGCAGGTCTCTGCCAGCGCGACGGATGCGGCGGGCAATATCGCCAATGTGGTGCAGAGCGCCAGCGTGGCGATCCAGGCCCTGCCGACGGTGGCGATCACCTCGCTGTTTGGTGATGGCGCCCTGAGCCTTGCGGATATCACCACCGCGCAGGTGATTTCCGGCACCAGCCAGAACGCTGTCGGTTCTCAGCTGACGGTCACGGTTGGCGGTAAAAACTACCTCACCACTGTGGCATCGAACGGCAGCTGGAGCGTGACGGTACCGAAAGTCGATCTCAGTGCACTGGCTGACGGCACCCAGGCGGTGAGCGTCGCGGTGACCAACGCCGCCGGTAAAGTGGCGAACATTACCAGCCCGCTGGATGTCATCACCCATAATCTGCCGACGATTTCTCTCTCTTCGCTCTTCGGTAACGATGGCTATCTGAACATCAGTGAAGCGGCGAACGGTCAGGTCATCGGCGGCAAAATTGGCGGGGTGGTCAGCGGCTCGAAAGTGGTAGTGACCGTTGGCGGCACGGCAATCAACGCCACCGTCGATGCGAACGGCAACTGGACGGCGACGGTGAATAAAACCCTGTTGCAGGGGCTGAGCAGCGGCGCGGCGAAAGTGGGCATTTCGGTGACTGACCGGGTGGGCAACACCACCGCCACGGAAGCCGATGTGCAGGTGAAACTGACCCAGCCGACGCTCAGCACTAACCCGATTACCAACCTGACCAGTATCCTCGGCAACGTCCTGCTAGGGTTGGTAGGGTCGGCAAAACTGACGATCAGCGGTGCGTCAACTAATCTCAATCAAGGGGCGATTGTTCACGTTAATTTACTCAACCTCGCCATGGCGACGGCGATTGTTGGCGCGGACGGCAAGTGGTCGACGCAGCTTGATGTTGGCCTCGATCTGGCGAAAATCCTCTCGCTCAATACGGTGGTGAACCTCTACACCGCGGATATGGCGGGTAACCTGGCCTATCTCAACGTCGGCCTTAACGGCAGCAACCCGACCACCACACCACCGGCGGGCACCAGCGCGTCGCTGATGGCAGAAGCCAACAGCTTCTCACTGCTGGCGGCGAGTGCGAGCGAAGAGTCGGACTCCACCAGCAGTGACAGCCTGAATGCGCAGCATACGGCCACGGTGGAGACGGCGCGTCAGCCAGAGACGGAGACGGCGGCTGCCGCCACGGCAAGTGACGAGAGCTACACCATTGGCGGGCTGAGTATCGATCTTGCCGATGGCACCAGTGAAAGCGGCGAAAGTGTGGAGGGGAGCAGCGGCAACGACATCATTCACCTCTCTTCGCTCGGCTTTGTGCAGATCGACGGCGGCGCGGGGACGGATACGCTGGTGCTTGACGGTGCCAACCTGCTGCTAAACCTGATCGAACTGGGGAGCAAAGTCAGCAATATCGAGATAATTGATCTCGGTAAATCGGGCAGCAACAGCGTCACGCTGGATGTCAACGAAGCGCTGAGCATCACCGATAAACCGGAAGATGATCTGCTGATCAAAGGCAGCATCGGGGATGAGATCAACCTCAAGCATGGCGCCAGCGATACCTGGGCTATCAGCGGGCAGCGCGATGTGGATGGCATTCAGTTCGACGTTTATCACAACAGTACGCAGGCCAATACCCTCAGCGATGTGCTGATCCAGCATGGCCTGCACGTCAATATGGTCTGACGTTCTGCCGCCTCAGGGATGAGGCGCATTAAGGAAGAGGTCATTACGGGCACATCAGGGGTGGATGAATGAAAAGAGCGGTAGGGTTGTTGTTATTGGTTATGCCCGTTACGAGTTTATTAGCAGCACCCGGCGAAGAGCAGGATTTTCGCTGGCAGAGGGCGCCGAGCGAACAGCGCGCGGCGCAGCTGACGATCAAAGACGCGATTTTGCGCGCCTTTGCCCGTAATCCAAAAATTGCCCAGGCGGCCGCACAGATCCGCGTGGGCAAAGCCAATTTAACCGAAGCGGAGAGCGCCTGGTTCCCGCAGCTCTCTTTGCAGGGCAATCTTGGGCGCTCGCACCGTACCGACTCGTCGGGGTCATTAAATAACAACGGTTCCGGCGGCGTCACCTTACGCCAGTTGCTCTACGATTTTGGCAAAACCGGCGGCAGCATCGATGAGCAGCACAATCTCTCTGATGCCTGGCGCTACGATCTCTACAGCACGCTCAATGAGGTAGGGATGCAGACCCTGCAAGCCTATTTGCAGGTCAAGCGCTACCAGGCGCTGGCTGACGCGGCACGCAACAATATCCACTCGCTGGAGAGCGTGCTGGAGATGGCGACGCTGCGCTCCGAAGCAGGATTAAGCTCGGCTTCCGATGGCCTGCAGGCGCAGTCTCGCATCGCCGGGATGAACGCTACGTTGGCGCAATATGAGGCGCAGATGCGCTCCGCCCAGGCGGCGCTCAGCGTGCTGACCGGCGTGGTTGCCGATAACCTGCCCGACCTGCCTGAAGATCTCCTCAAACAAAATATCACCCTCGATGCGCTGCCCTATGAGCGCAACAACAGCGTGCGCAGCGCACAGGCGAAACAGCAGGCGGCCGAGCAGCGTATTCGCCAGGCGCAGGCGCAGCACTGGCCGACGCTCTCAGTGCAGGCGGGGCGCACGCGTTATCAAAACGATCAAAGCAGTTACTGGGATGACCAGGTACAACTGGTGGTTGATGCCCCGCTCTATCAGGGCGGGGCGGTGAGCGCCCGCGTCGATGCCGCGCAGGGCGATCGCGCCAATGCGCAGGCGGCGGTGGAGGCCAGCAAGCTGGATGTTAACCAGCGGGCGGCCACGGCGTGGGCCGATTTGACCGGCGCGCAGCTGCGCCAGCAGGCGGGCGAGGCGCAGGCCAACAGCGCCGGGCGGGCGCGCGGCGTCTACCGCGATGAGTACCGGCTGAGCAAGCGCAGCCTGAACGACCTGCTCAGTATTGAACAGGATGTCTTCCAGGCAGATACCGCGTCGATTACCGCGCGCTATGACGCCTGGGATGCCGCCGTGCGCTATGCCGCCGCGGCAGACAACCTGCTCGATATGCTGGGGGTTGAACGTAGTCGTACCGTGGGCGATGACCTGCCCGCGCTGTAAGCGCACAACACAGGAGTGGTAATGCAAGAGCCGGATACCGAAAGCTGGATTAATGTGATGGTGCGCGCGGCAGGACGCTTTGGCCTGCCCGCCGATGCGCCCGCGGTGCGCCAACAGATGCGCTGGTTTGAAGCGCTGCCGCTTAGCGCAAAGCTGGAGCGCCTGAGCGGATTAATGGGGTTGCAGGTGCGCAGTGTGCCGCTCGCCCGCATGCGCTGGAATGGGCAAAACCTGCCGGTGATTGTGCAACTGGAGAGCGGTGAGCTGCTGCTGCTCGAGTCGCTCGATGCCGACGGGCTGGCGACCTACTGGCTCGATAACGGCGGCGATCTGGTGCGCGAAGAGCCGCTGGAGACGCTGCTCACCCGCGTGAAGCCTGAGGTGGTGATGCTGGGCATCGCCGCGCGCGGGCGCGATTCGCGTATCGATGATTTTACCCGCCCGTGGGAGGCGCACTGGTTCTGGAAGCACTTCCGCCATAGCGGACGCAAGCTTACGGAGATCGCCCTCGCCTCGGTGGTCGGCAACGTGCTGGCGCTGGCCGGTATTCTCTTCTCGATGCAGGTTTATGACCGGGTGATCCCGGCCCAGTCACTGCCGACGCTATGGGTGCTGTTTTTCGGCGTCCTGCTGGCGGCGGCGCTGGAGTTCTTTATCCGCCTCGCGCGTACCCATGTCTCTGACATTATGGGCAAACATATCGACCTTAATGTCTCGTCGCTCTTTTTCGCCCGCGCGATGGCGATCAAAAACGATGCGCGACCTAAATCGACCGGATCGTTTATCTCCCAGCTGCGCGAGCTTGATCAGGTGCGCGAACTGCTTACCTCCACTACCGTCGGCGCGGCGATGGATATCCCGTTTGTGCTGCTGTTTCTCGGCATTATGGCGCTGGTCGGCGGCCCGCTGGTGATCATCCCGCTGGTTGCCATTCCGCTGATTATCATCCCCGGGCTGCTGGTGCAGTGGCCGATGGCGAAGCTGGCGAAAGCCGGGATGCGCGAGAGTGCGATCCGCAACGCAGTGCTGGTGGAGTCCATCGAAGGGGTGGAGGACATTAAAGCGTTACAGGCGGAGCCCTACTTCCAGCGGCAGTGGGAAAACACCCACGCCGTGGGAGCCAATGTTGGCATGAAGCAGCGCGTATGGGGCGCACGGCTGAGCGGCTGGGCCTCGACGGTGCAGCAGATCACCTATGCCGGGATGCTGGTGTTTGGCTGTTTTCTGGTGATCGATGGCGACATTACTACCGGGACGCTGGTGGCCTGTAGCTTGCTCTCGTCACGCACCATTGCGCCGCTGATGCAGCTCACCATGGTCTTCTCCCGCTGGCAGCATGCCAAATCGGCGATGAGCGGCCTTAACGATCTGCTGAAAAAGCCACTCGATAAAGAGGCAGACAAGAAGATGGCGCACTGCCCGGTGCTGGCCGGCCATTTTCAGTTGCAGCAGATGCAGTACAGCTATGACGAAGAGAAGGGCGATGTGGCGATCAATATTAATGAACTGGAGATCAAACCGGGCGAGCGGGTGGCGATCCTCGGCAAAACCGGCGCCGGAAAATCAACGCTGTTAAAACTGCTCTCCGGCCAGGCGCAGGCCAGCAAAGGGAAAGTGATTATTGATGGCGTCGATATGGCGCATATCGATCCGACCGACGTGCGCCGTCAGGTGGGTTATCTGTCGCAGGATTCGCGCCTCTTCTTCGGTACGCTGCGCCAGAACCTGATGCTTGGGCATCCGCATGCTACCGAGGCGGAGCTTATTCAGGCGCTGCGCATCAGCGGGGCGATCAACCTTGTGCAGCAGGATGCCGCCAGCCTCGATCGGCTGATTAATGAGGGCGGACGCGGGCTTTCCGGCGGGCAGCGGCAGATGGTGCTGCTGAGCCGTTTGATTGTGCGCAATCCGCAAATTGTGCTGCTGGATGAACCAACGGCCTCAATGGATGAGCAACTGGAAGCGTGGGTGATCCGCCAGCTACAACAGTGGCTCACCGGTCGCACGCTGGTGCTGGTAACTCATCGCCCGGCGCTGCTCAACTTAGTGGATCGGATTGTGGTGATGGAGAACGGCAAAGTGGTGGCCGATGGGCCGCGCGATACGCTGTTGAAACAGGCGGCGCGCAACAGTAACGTGGCGTCCATCGTCTGAGGAGCGGGAAATGAGTCAACTCTCAATGCAGGATGAGCTGGCGCGTCAGGGGCGCTTCTACTCGTCGGTGATCTGGCTGACGCTGCTTGGCCTGGTGGTGTTTATTGCGTGGGCGACGTTTGCCATTCTTGATGAGGTAACGGTCGGCACCGGCAAAATCACCCCCTCAACTCATGCGCAGGTGATCGAAAGCCTTGATGGCGGGATTGTCAGCGCCCTGATGGTGAAAGAGGGCGATATTGTGGAGCGCGGGCAGATGCTGGCGCGGCTCGATCCGACCCGTTTTCAGTCTAACTATGGCGAAGCGGCGGCGCGGGTGCGGGCACTGCGCGCCTCCAGCGAACGTCTGCGCTCAGAGCTGACCGGCGAGCCGCTGCGTTTTAGCGCTGAGTCGATGCGCGAGCCGGATCTGGTCGCCCGCGAACGGCAACTGTATGAGTCGCGGCGGCGCAACCTCAATGAGACGGTGGCGAATCTGCAAAAAACGCATCAGCTGGTGATGTCGGAGCTGCGCATGACGCAGCCGCTGGTGGCAAAGGGCGCAGCGAGCGATGTCGAGGTGATCCGCCTGCAACGCCAGGCGACGGAGCTGAAGGGAAAAATCGACGAGGCGCGTAACCAGTTTGCGGTGCGCGCCCGCGAAGAGCAGGTGAAAAATAATGCCGATCTTGATGCGCAGCTACAGGTGATGGCGGGCAAAGCGGATCAGCTGGATCGCGCGGTGCTTAACTCACCAGTGCGCGGGATCGTTAAAGATGTGCAGATCAATACTGTTGGCGGGGTGGTGCAGCCGGGCGGCAAGCTGATGGAGATTGTACCACTGGAGGATCAACTGCTGGTGGAGACGCGCATCAACCCGCGCGATATCGCCTATATTCGCCCCGGTTTACCGGCGACGGTGAAGGTGACGGCCTATGACTCTTCCATCTATGGCGATTTGAAAGGGACAGTAGAGGTGGTGTCGCCGGATACCTTGCAGGATGAGGTACGGCGCGATCAGTTTTACTACCGTGTTTATGTCCGCACGCAGAGCGCGGAGCTGAAGAACCGCAGCGGCAAAAGTTTCCCTATTCTGCCGGGGATGATCGCCAATGTGGAGATTAAAACCGGGCAAAAATCGGTGATGGATTATCTGATTAAACCGTTGAATAAACTTAATGAAGCGCTGCGGGAGCGGTAGGGCGGAGAGTTGATGCCCTCTCCCGGGGTGAGAGGGCAGCGCGGGCGAGCACTTAGCGGCCCGCGTTTTTCATGATGCGTGCTTTATCGAGCTGCCATTCACGCTCTTTCACATCGGTACGTTTGTCGTGCTGTTTCTTACCTTTCGCCACGCCGATCTTCACTTTACACCAGGCGTTCTTCCAGTAGAGAGAGAGCGCAACCACGGTGTAACCTTCGCGGTTGATGCGGCCGTAGAGGGAATCGAGTTCGCGCTGGTTCAGCAGCAGTTTGCGCGTGCGCGTCGGGTCACAAACATAGTGGCTGGAGGCGACGGTCAGCGGCGTGAAGTTGGCACCAAAGAGATAGGCTTCGCCATCTTTAAGGATCACGTAGCTATCACCAATGTTGGCTTTACCGGCACGTAAGGATTTTACTTCCCAGCCCTGCAGTGAAAGCCCGGCCTCAAACTCCTCTTCAATGAAGTATTCATGGCGGGCGCGCTTGTTCAGCGCAATGGTGGCTGAACCTGGTTTATATGCTTTTTTCTTCGTCATAGTATCGTGGAGCCATCCGGTAATCTGATATCTGAAACTGACCTCATTGCGTCCTGTGAGGCTGAACGGGTTATCTTAGCATGAGTTAGGGCAACGCGTTTTCCTTTCAACCGGGGGAGATGTTATTATTTAACGATTGTGTGAATGCGGAAAACCTTATGCCTCAGATTAGCCGTACTGCGCTGGTGCCCTATAGCGCTGAGCAGATGTATCAGTTAGTGAACGATGTGGACGCCTACCCGCAGTTTCTGCCGGGGTGTACCGGCAGCCGAATTCTCGACTCCAGCCCGACGGAGATGACGGCGGCCGTGGACGTGTCGAAAGCGGGGATCAGCAAGACCTTTACCACGCGCAACACGCTGGAAGCTAACAAAAGCATTTTGATGCACCTGGTGGATGGCCCGTTTAAGTCCCTGAGCGGCGGCTGGACCTTTTCCCCGCTCAGCTCGAATGCCTGCCGTGTGGAATTTCAGCTCAATTTCGAGTTTACCAATAAGCTGATTGAGCTGGCTTTCGGCCGCATCTTCAAAGAGCTGGCCGCGAACATGGTGCAGGCGTTTACCCATCGCGCGAAAGAGGTTTACCGTGCCGGGTAAAATTGCCGTTGAGGTTGCCTATGCATTGCCGGAGAAGCAGTATCTGCTGCGGGTGAAGCTGGAGGTGGGCGCGACCGTCGAAGAGGCGATTCGCGCGTCCGGGCTGCTGGAACTGCGCGAAGATATCGACCTTAAGGTGAACAAGGTTGGTATTTACAGCCGGACGGTGAAGCTGCACGACAACGTCAATGACGGCGACCGCGTGGAGATCTACCGCCCGCTAATTGCCGATCCGAAAGAGCTGCGTCGCCAGCGCGCTGAAAAAGCGGCGAACGAGAAAGCGGCAAACAAGTCGTAACAGCTTAGCCTGACGCGAGATACAAAAAAGGTGCTCACTGAGCACCTTTTTCTTTTACAGGCGGTTAAACCAGCTGGTGTTTAACCGCTTTTTACAAACTTAGCGCTGGTTGGTCAGTGCCGGTTTGTTGTCGATATTGGTTAACACGCCGTTGCTGTTGAAGGTCAGAGTCAGCGTCTGCTGAGTCACATCTTCATGGCCTGGCTGCTGACGGAAGATATAGAACCAGGTATTGGTGCCAAACGGATCGCTCATCATCGGGGTTCCCAGTGCATACGCAACCTGCTGTTGCGTCATACCCACACGGATTTTAGCAACGTCGGTGGGCGTCAGGTAGTTCCCCTGGTTGATATCCGGACGGTAAACCACGCGTTCCAGAGTGGAGCAACCAGCGGTCAACATCAGAAGAACCGCTGCGGCAGCAGTCAGCATTTTACAGCGCATAGTGATTTGATTCCTTTTCGGGCCCGAACAGTACGTGGCTCATATGTAATATGCCGATAATAATAGACCTTTCGCCAGTTTAAAACCTTTGTGGCCGGGTCTGTTGTCGTTTTGTCGAGAAGTCAGACCGTCATATTACCGAAAAGTTTACGCTGCCAGCAGCTCTTTGGCATTCGCCAGCGCGTTACGCGTCACTTCGCTGCCGCCCAGCAGACGGGCCAGCTCCTGCAGACGCGCACGTTTATCCAGCGGCTGCATATGGGTTTCCGTCATTGCGCCATCGGTCTCTTTGCTGACATAGAAGTGGTGATGTCCGCAACCGGCCACCTGCGGCAGGTGCGTCACGCACATAACCTGTGTTGATTCGCCCAGCTGGCGCAGCATCTTACCGACAACGGCGGCAGTCGGGCCGCTGATACCCACGTCAACTTCATCGAAGATCAGCGCCGGGGTTTCCATCTTACGGGCGGTAATGACCTGAATCGCCAGCGCGATACGCGACAGCTCACCGCCGGAGGCGACTTTGGCAATCGCCTGCAGCGGCTGCCCTGGGTTGGTGGTGACACGAAACTCGATACGATCTGCACCATCTGCAGTCAGGGTATGGTCATTGAACGCCACATCAATCTCAAACACGCCGTGCGGCATGGAGAGTAAGTGCATACTTTCGGTGATCAGCTGGCTGAGCTCCTGCGCATACTTCACGCGCTGCGCATGAAGCTGCTGCGCGCTCTCCAGCGCCAGCTGGTGATGATGGCTAACAGCCAGCGCCAGCGTCTCCTGCGAATCCGCCTGATCTTCAAGCAGTTGCTGCTCATCCAGCAGAGACTGGTGGAACTGCGGCAGCTCTTCCGGCGCGATATGGTGCTTGCGCGCCAGCGAGATCTGGCGGGAGATACGCTGCTCCAGTTCGTAAAGTCGGTTCGGATCGAGGTCTAAACGGTCGCAGTAGTGGCGCAGCTCATCGCTGGCTTCGCTGATCTGGATCGCCGCCTCTTCCAGCATCTCCAGCACGCTGGAGAGACGCGTATCCATCCCGGTGAGCTCTGTAAGCAGTTGGCGGGCGCTGTAGAGCTGGCTCTGCAGGTTAACGTCTTCGCCATCGGCAAGCACGTTCAGCGCATGCTGGCTGGTGGAGAGCAACTGCCCGCTGTTAGCGAGACGCTTGTACTCTTCATCGATCTGTTCAAATTCGCCCGGCTGCGGGCTGAACTCATTAAGCTCTTTCAATTGATAGTGCAGCAGCTCAGCGCGCGCGGCGCGCTCCTGGCTCTGCTGCTGGTGCTGTGCCAGCTCACGACAGCTTTGATGCCAGGCGCGGTAGCGCTCAGCCATTTGCTGAGTGAGCGCATACTCACCGGCATAGCCATCGAGCAGGGTTTTCTGGTGTTCGGATTTAATCAGCAGCTGATGCGCATGCTGACCGTGGATCTGGATAAGCAACTGACCCAGTTCGCGCAGCTGGGAAAGGGGAACGGCAGTGCCGTTGATAAAGCCGCGGGAGCGGCCATCGCTGCTGATGACGCGGCGAAGTAAACACTCACGTCCATCTTCAAGCTGATTCTCTTCGAGCCAGCGCTGCGCGGCAGGGGTATCTTTCAGGGCAAAGCGAGCGCACAGATCGGCGCGCTGTGCGCCGGCGCGTACCATGTCAGCTTCAGCGCGACCGCCAAGGCAGAGCCCGAGCGCGTCAATCGCGATGGATTTACCTGCGCCGGTTTCGCCGGTAATAGCCGTCATCCCGCTATTAAAATCGATCTCAAGCTCACGAACGATAGCAAAATTACTGATGGTGAGTTGTGCCAACATGGTTGCTTTCCTGTATGAAAAACCATAACTGTGTTTTCGTACAGTATAAACTGGAATTATATACAGTAAAGCCCCGCAGCCGCTTTTCAGAACAATTTTTTCGACCAGCCAAGCTTGGAGCTTAACGTGTTGAAATAGCTGTAATCTTTAGGGTGAATGAGATTCAGATGATAGTCACAGCGGCGGATGAGCACATCTTCGCCCTCCTGAATCGGCAGCGCGATCTGGCTGTCACAGCTCACTTCAAGGTCGCTACGGCGGTGAGAAAAGCGCAGGCGAATGGTGCTGCTGCTGTTAATCACCAGCGGGCGCGCCGAGAGGGTATGCGGAAACATCGGTACCAGCGTAATAGCGTCCAGCGAAGGGGTGAGGATCGGGCCGCCTGCTGAGAGCGAGTAGGCCGTGGAGCCAGTTGGTGTGGAGATAATCAGGCCATCCGAGCGCTGGGAGAAGGCAAACACTTCATCTATATAGACTTCAAACTCAATCATGTGCGCCACTTTGCCAGGGTGCAGCACCACTTCATTAATCGCAGTGCTGATGCGCTTCTGGCAATCTTGCTGGCACACCTGTACTTCCAGCAAAAACCGTTTCTCGGCGATGTAGTGACCCTCAAGCACATCGGCCAGCTGCTGCTGCGCATTATCGGGGTCGAGATCGGTCAGAAAGCCCAGATTGCCGCGGTTGATGCCAATCACTTTGATGTCGTAACGCGCCAGCGTGCGCGCTGCGCCAAGCATATTGCCATCGCCGCCGACCACCACCGCCAGATCCGCCTGCTGCCCAATGTCCGCCAGCGTACCGGTCCTCACATTCGAGAGTTTCAGCTCATGGGCAATGCGCTGTTCAACCATCACGTCATAGCCTTTGGCATGCAGCCAGCGGTAGAGCATTTCATGTGTGGTGAGCGCGGTAGGGTGGCGCGGGTGCCCGACAATACCAATACACTTGAAATGTTGGGTCATTTTCTGCGGGTCCTTGTGGCGAATGAATGATGACAATCTGACTTGTTCCCTTGAATCCAGGAAACGGATCCCCATAATAATGCAGGTTAGCGAGATGATTGCAAAAAAACGCGGAGAAATTCATGAGTAGTGAAGAACAGAAAACGCCTGACGGGCAGTCCCCGGAAGAAATTATCAAGGAACAGCACGACGACGTTGAGGCGGTAGTTGAGCCTGACGACGCGGCTGAGCAGGTGGATCCGCGCGATGAGAAAATTGCGAATCTGGAAGCGCAGTTAGCAGCAGCGGAAACCCGCGAGCGCGAGACGGTGCTGCGTATCAAAGCGGAGATGGAAAACCTGCGTCGCCGTACCGAACTGGATATCGAGAAAGCGCACAAATTTGCGCTGGAGAAGTTCATCAATGAACTCCTGCCGGTCATCGATAGTCTGGATCGCGCGCTGGAAGTGGCTGACAAAGAGAACGCCGAGATGGCGCCGATGGTCGAAGGTATCGAACTGACCCTGAAAAACATGCTGGATGTGGTGAAGAAATTTGGTGTTGAGGTGATTGCCGACACCAACGTTCCGCTGGATCCAAATGTGCATCAGGCGATTGCGATGGTCGAGTCGGAAGAGGTAAGCGCCGGCAACGTGCTGGGTGTGATGCAGAAAGGGTTCACCCTGAATGGCCGCACTATTCGCGCCGCGATGGTTACCGTCGCCAAAGCGAAAGCGTAAAACGAAAACCCTCTCATGATGAGAGGGTTTTTTTTACTCTGTAACGCTCTCCCGCAGCGCTTTAACCGGGATCACTTTTACCTGCTTAATCATGTTCTCCTGCACATCGAGAATATCGATATCATACTGCTCAATGCGCACGCGCGTTCCTGCCGCCGGGATCTCTTCCAACTCTTCAAGCACCATGCCGTTAATGGTTCGCGCTTCATCTTCCGGTAATCGCCAGTTAAAGGCTTTGTTCAGCTCGCGCACGCTGGCGCTGCCGTCAATAATCACCGAACCGTCATTCTGCGGCGTCGCTTCATCCGCCAGCGCAGGCGACATAGACGTGGTGAAATCCCCGACAATCTCTTCAAGAATATCTTCGACCGTCACCAGCCCCTGAATGTCGCCATACTCATCTACCACCAGGCCGACTTTCTTCTTATTACGCTGAAACTTCACCAGCTGAACGCTAAGCGGCGTGCCTTCCGGCACATAGTAAATTTCATCGGCGGCGCGCAGCATCACCTCTTTGGTGAACTCCTTTTTCTCGGTCATCAGGCGATAGGCTTCACGCACGCGGAGCATGCTGATGGTGTCATCCAGCGAGTCGCGATAGAGCACAATGCGGCCGTGCGGCGAGTGTGTCAGCTGGCGCACAATCGATTTCCAGTCATCATTGATATCGATACCGACGATCTCATTGCGCGGCACCATGATGTCATCAACGTTGACCTTCTCCAGATCGAGAATCGACAGCAGCATATCCTGATTGCGGCGGGAAATTTTCGAGCGCGACTCGTGAACGATGGTGCGCAGCTCCTCTTTGCTGAGCGCGCCGCTGACCACCACATCGGCTTTAATGCCGATCATACGCATCAAAATGCGCGTCACGCCGTTCAGCAGCCACACCAGCGGCAGCATGATAATTTGCAGCGGGCCGAGCAGCAGGCTGCTGGGAAAGGCGACCTTTTCTGGATAAAGGGCAGCGATGGTTTTTGGCAGCACTTCAGAAAAGACCAGCACCACGAAGGTCAGCACACCGGTAGCGATGGCAACCCCGGCGTTGCCGTACAGGCGCATACCGACAATGGTCGCCAGCGACGAGGCGAGAATGTTGACCAGGTTGTTGCCGATTAGCACCAGGCTAATCAGGCGATCGGGCTTACGCAGCAGCTTTTCGACGCGTTTGGCCGCACGGTTGCCCTGTTTGGCCATATGGCGCAGGCGATAGCGGTTGAGGGTCATCATGCCGGTTTCTGAACCGGAGAAATAGGCTGAAACCACGACCATGATGATAAGCGTAATAATCAGCGTCGTGGTGGAGATGTGTTCCAGGGGGAACTCCTTTGCTTTAACTTACGAAATGTTGCAGGACGCGGCTGCCGAAATAGGCGAGCGTTAAAATACCGGCTCCTGCGACGTTGAACCAGACGACGCGGCGACCGCGCCAGCCTTCATGATAGTGGCCCCAGAGCAGGACAATATAGACAAACCAGGCGATGATCGAGAGCACCGCTTTGTCGATATTTTCCATGCTGAACAGGTTTTGCATGTAGAACAGGCCGGTGCAGAGCGTCAGCGTCAGCAGCACCACGCCGACCTGGGTGATATGAAACATCTTGCGTTCAATCACCAGCAGCGGCGGCATTTCATTGCTGAAAGCCAGCTTTTTGTTCTTCAGCTGATAATCGATCCACGCCAGCTGGAGCGCATACATGGCCGCGATAATTAAGGTGGCGTAGGCGAACAGCGACAGACCGATATGCACCATCATACCGGGCGTGGTTTCCAGATGCGTGATGAACTCATTCGGCATGAAAATGGCGAAAGCGAGATTGATTAACGCGAACGTATAAACAATCGGCAGCAGCAGCCAGCCGCGGTTTTTCGAGGCGACAATGGTCATCACCGTACAGATCATCAGGCTGACCAGGGAGCCGACGTTCAGCAGGCTGAGATTTTGACCGCCATCATCAGGAAAGATGCGCTCTTTCAGCGCGAAGCCGTGGAACATAAGCGCAAGCACCGCTGAAAAGATGGCCATTTTGCGCCAGCCGCTGTTTTTTTGTAACAGGCTGGGAACAATCAGCGCGATGCTGGTTGAGTAGGCAACAAGAGCGATCAGGGCAAAAACGGGCATAGGCGTGTCGACAGTTGACTAAGAGAGAAAGAGAAGCAGTATAACGTTACGTGACCCAGCCTCCAACAGTTCCATCACATACAGCCGCGATGTCTTCATGCTATACTGCGGCGAATTTCTGTTATGCGTCGCGCTGGCGGCCAATCGTATCACCTCAGGCGAGAGACAATGTTTGATAATTTAACCGATCGTTTGTCGCGCTCACTGCGCAATATCAGTGGCCGTGGACGCCTCACTGAAGACAACATCAAAGAGACCCTGCGCGAAGTGCGCATGGCGCTGCTGGAAGCTGACGTTGCGCTGCCGGTAGTGCGTGACTTTATCAACCGCGTGAAAGAGAAAGCGGTAGGACACGAAGTCAACAAGAGTCTGACCCCGGGCCAGGAGTTCGTCAAAATTGTGCGCAACGAACTGGTTGCCGCGATGGGCGAAGAGAACCAGAGCCTCAACCTGGCGGCGCAGCCACCGGCAGTAGTGCTGATGGCGGGCCTGCAGGGTGCGGGTAAAACCACCAGCGTTGGTAAGCTCGGTAAGTTCCTGCGCGAGAAGCACAAGAAGAAAGTGATGGTCGTCTCCGCGGACGTTTACCGCCCGGCGGCGATTAAACAGCTGGAGACGCTGGCGCAGCAGGTCGAGGTCGATTTCTTCCCCTCTGACGTCGCGCAAAAGCCGGTCGACATCGTTAACGCGGCGCTGAAAGAGGCGAAGCTGAAGTTTTATGACGTGCTGCTGGTAGATACCGCCGGTCGTCTGCACGTTGATGAAGCGATGATGGAGGAGATCAAACAGGTTCACGCGGCGATTAAGCCCGTTGAGACGCTGTTTGTTGTCGACGCCATGACCGGTCAGGATGCCGCCAACACGGCAAAAGCCTTTAATGAAGCGCTGCCGCTGACCGGTGTCGTGCTGACCAAAGTGGACGGTGATGCCCGCGGCGGTGCGGCGCTCTCCATCCGCCATATCACCGGTAAGCCGATCAAATTCCTCGGCGTCGGTGAGAAAACCGAAGCGCTGGAGCCGTTCCACCCGGATCGTATCGCGTCGCGTATTCTCGGCATGGGCGACGTGCTGTCGCTGATCGAAGATATCGAAAGCAAAGTTGACCGCGCGCAGGCTGAGAAGCTGGCGAACAAGCTGAAAAAAGGCGACGGCTTCGATCTGACCGACTTCCTTGAGCAGCTGCGCCAGATGAAAAACATGGGCGGTATGGCGAGCCTGATGGGCAAGCTGCCGGGCATGGGCCAGATCCCCGATAACGTAAAAGCGCAGATGGATGACAAAGTGCTGGTGCGTATGGAAGCGATCATCAACTCGATGACCTTCAAAGAGCGCGCCAACCCGGACATCATCAAAGGCTCGCGCAAACGCCGCATCGCTGCAGGCTGCGGTATGCAGGTGCAGGATGTAAACCGTCTTCTTAAACAGTTCGACGACATGCAGCGCATGATGAAGAAGATGAAGAAGGGCGGTATGGCGAAGATGATGCGTGGCATGAAAGGAATGATGCCGCCTGGTTTCCCTGGCCGCTAAAACAAGGGTATAAGGCTATCTTGTTTGCCATTTTGGCCCCGGGGTGTGCTCGAAATGCTCACGTACTACGTGTACGCTCCGCTTTCTGTGCGCACGCCGGAACCAAACTGGCTGCACCGATATACGCCTTATTTCCCCTGTTTGCTTTATCTTGATTGCAATTCCCCCCAAAATCAGTAAAATTTTCGGGCTTTTAATATGACACCAGGCTCCGTTCCTCGATGGGGCCGGGTGTTTTATTCACACAAGAGGATGTTATGGTAACTATTCGTTTAGCTCGTCACGGCGCTAAAAAGCGTCCGTTCTACCAGGTTGTTGTTACTGACAGCCGTAATGCACGCAACGGTCGCTTCATTGAGCGCGTTGGTTTCTTCAACCCGATCGCGTCTGATAAAGAAGAAGGCACTCGCCTGGATCTGGATCGTATCGCACATTGGGTTGGCCAGGGCGCTACCGTTTCCGATCGCGTTTCCGCGCTGATCAAAGAAGCAAAGAAAGCAGCTTAATCTGTCACGGTGGTCATGATGAGCAAGCAACAAACCGCATCGGCCCCTGCTGAGCCAATTATTGTTGGCAAACTGGGATCTTCTTACGGAATTCGTGGTTGGCTCAGAGTGTTTTCCTCCACCGAAGACGCCGAAAGCATTTTTGACTATCAGCCCTGGTTTATCCAGAAGGCGGGTCAGTGGCAGAGCATCGAGCTGGAAAGCTGGCGCTACCACAATCAGGATATCGTCATCAAGCTGAAAGGCGTTGACGATCGCGATGCCGCGAATCTTCTGACGAATTGCGAAATTCTCGTTGATTCCGCGCAGTTGCCGCAACTGGAAGAGGGTGACTACTACTGGAAAGACCTTATGGGCTGCCAGGTAGTGACTACTGAAGGTTACAGCCTCGGTAAAGTCATCGATATGATGGAAACCGGGTCGAATGACGTTCTCGTCATCAAGGCAAACCTGAAAGATGCGTTCGGTATCAAGGAGCGGTTGGTTCCGTTCCTCGATGGGCAGGTTATCAAGAAAGTCGATCTCGCTACTCAAACCATTGAAGTAGATTGGGATCCTGGTTTTTAAACCTCCGGATATACGGTAAAAGACGGCGCTATGTGGATTGGCATAATTAGCCTGTTTCCTGAAATGTTCCGCGCGATTACCGACTACGGGGTAACTGGCCGGGCAGTAAAAAAAGGCCTGCTGAGCATTGAGAGCTGGAGTCCACGTGACTTCGCTCATGACCGGCACCGTACCGTGGACGAACGTCCTTACGGCGGCGGACCGGGAATGCTAATGATGGTAAACCCTTTACGGGACGCCATTCACGCAGCGAAAGCCGCGGCGGGCGAAGGCGCGAAGGTGATTTATCTTTCGCCTCAGGGACGCAAGCTTGATCAAGCGGGCGTGAGCGAACTGGCTACTAATCAGAAATTGATTCTGGTGTGCGGTCGCTACGAAGGGATAGATGAGCGGGTAATCCAGACCGAGATTGATGAAGAGTGGTCTATTGGTGATTACGTGCTCAGCGGCGGTGAGCTGCCAGCAATGACGCTGATTGACTCGGTTTCCCGGTTTATTCCGGGGGTACTGGGCCACGAAGCTTCAGCAACGGAAGACTCCTTTGCTGATGGATTGCTGGACTGCCCGCACTATACTCGTCCTGAAGTGTTAGAAGGGATGGAAGTACCGGCGGTTTTACTGTCGGGAAATCATGCCGAGATACGTCGCTGGCGTCTGAAGCAGTCGCTGGGCCGAACCTGGCTTAGAAGACCTGAACTTCTGGAAAACCTGGCTCTGACTGAAGAGCAAGCAAGGTTGCTGGCGGAGTTCAAAAGCGAACACGCACAACAGCAGCAACAGAAACATGATGGGATGGCTTAAGCCCTCCAAATATCAGTTTACCCAGGATAAGAGATTAAATTATGAGCAACATCATTAAGCAAATTGAACAAGAGCAGATGAAGCAGGACGTACCTTCCTTCCGTCCGGGTGATACCGTGGAAGTGAAAGTATGGGTTGTTGAAGGTTCCAAAAAACGTCTGCAGGCATTCGAGGGCGTGGTTATCGCTATTCGTAACCGCGGTCTGCACTCTGCATTCACTGTTCGCAAAATCTCCAACGGCGAAGGCGTTGAGCGTGTCTTCCAGACTCACTCTCCGGTAGTTGACAGCATTGCTGTTAAACGTCGTGGTGCTGTACGTAAAGCTAAACTGTACTACCTGCGTGAGCGCACAGGTAAGTCTGCTCGTATTAAAGAGCGTCTTAACTAAGATAGCGCACGCGCTACATCCAAAGCGTGTTATAAAACAAGGGGTTAGCGTAATGCTAACCCCTTTTTTATTGTCTGTGGCGGCAGAGTGGCGGCAGAAAAACGGGCGATCTACAGGCATAAAAAAAGCCTGCGGATGCAGGCTTAATGAGGTGCGACGTTAGCGCAGGCTGGAAGGCGAAGCGGTGGGCGCTGCCACAGGCCGGACAATATAACGCGCCAGCGATTCATGGGTGACAAATGTACATCCGCACTCGACGTTCTGGCACTGGTGATAACGCTCTTTGGTTTCGGTACTGAGGTAGCGGCTGGAGCGCGCATGCGCCGCCTGCTGGCATACCGGGCAATGCATCATAGTGGGGTCTCCTTCGTGTTTATGCTAGCTATGATAGCCTCCAATCTTGCAAATACAAGTTAATTAATGCATTTGTGATTTTTATTTTGCATCATACTCAACATTATTAATGCGAACCTCCAGTTCCACACTGCTGACAAAACCCTGCGTGTTCATGGTATGGGTCACTTTTTTGACGACCCACATTCTTGCGTTAATCACATTTTTGAACCCAGTCACTATCACCGGCGTTTCGGGACGCAGGTCTGCTCTGCCCTGCGCAAGGGTAATTGAAAATTTCGCCGCGTTGCGCTGGATCTCGCTCCATTGGGCTTCAGCTGCCAGCTTCGCCTCCTCTTTATTCGCGAACGTGGTGGAGAGAATCAGAACGTTATCTTTTGAGCCTACCGTGTAGTCTGTCGGCTCGCTTTTCCCATTTGAGGCTGCCTGGCTACTGACCGCCTGCGGATGGGGAATGGGCGTGGGCTTCTGTTGCGATGTTTTTCTCTGCAACTGAACCGTATTCTGGTTTTTTGGCATGGCGGTATCTTGCCAATGTGCCGTAACGCCAGAGTAGTTGATGCGATCGGCAACCGAGAAATCATGGCTATCGCCATCGCTACGGGCTATCGTGGCGGAGGGCATTGTTTCGCCGCCAACTACACACATCCCCGGGACAATGAAAAACAGTTTGCCCGATTTGACGGCGATCTCGGCACCGTTACGCCGCGCCAGGCGCGTCAGAAAGTTTGCGTCGGACTCATTCGACTGATCGATATGCGCAATCTTAATCTGCGCCAGCGAGGGTGGCAGACTGGTGTCCAGCTTATTACGTTTAGCGATTTCCTCAACGATGGCGCCGAGCGTCGTATCATGCCAGGAGCTATCCTGTGGGCTGTTCAGGCTGCCGCGAAAATCTGCGCTTTTAGCGGTGACGCTAACCTGATCCGGTGTGCCTTTATGGCTGACCTGGTCGACAATAAAGGTGCCCATTTCAGTCAGCGCAGCACCCTGCCAGCCGATGGCCAGCGTGATGACATTGCTCCGCTCGGGCATCTCGATTTGCCCGTCAGCATCATCAAGTGTCAGCGTAAGCGTATCCGCTTCGAACCCCCGGTTATCCGTCACCGTCAGGGCAATCAACCGGGACTGAATATTGCCCGTAATATCCTTCTCCCCGAGCTTTAATGAAAATGCCGGCGTTTTTACCCGTGCTAAGCCGTTTGTGAATGCATTAAGCATCAGAACCTCTCCAGCATGTTGGTCGCCAGCTGCTTACCCTGGTCATAAATATCGCCAAACATCACTTTCAGCGACTCATCGACGCGAGTCAGCTTCAAGGTGAAGTTGATTTTGCGTGGCGAACCGTCCGGGTAAAAAAGAGCGCCGGTTTCGCTAACGTTATTAACAACATACATGCCGTAAATCATGCCTGTGCCATCAATCAGCGGCCAGGCCTTGCCCTGTTCCGCCATCAGACGTACCGCCGAGAGCGACAGCGTACCGCCAGTGAGCTCCGGGAAGAGTTCACCAGTAATATCAATTGTCTCGCTCCCGGGGCCGGTGAATTGATAGGCATCGCGCTTACCGACCCGCGCGTTGCTGGCCCAGCTAAAGTTGCTCTCCCTTTTCATGCTCTGGTAAGGGAGGGTCTGGCGCATAAAAACAAAAAGCCCAAGTGCCAGCATCATGAGGCAAATCCTCCTGCCGCGCTGAATTGTGAAAGGGAGTTAGTGCGTTTCTCCTGCTCATGCTGTGCCAGCAGATCTCTTAACTGGCGTGTGCCATCGCCGCCGGGTGACATATCTCCCTGCAGAGTGATGTTGTATTCGCTCTTGCTTTGATCGACATAGGATCCGCCGGTCGCAGGGCGCGCCGCCTGATAATTATCTAAGCGTGGAGGTTGCACCATGCCAAACGCTGCACCGCCAGTGGTCGGTTGGGTTTGCTTATCCGGGCTGGCATCAGCGGATTGTTTATTAATAACGCCGAGCTTATTCAGTAACCATTCCACCCCCTCGTTCAGCAACTTTAGCGATTTAAGGGGCCACGTCAGTGCCGTAACCAGCACCTGGCCGAACATTTTCCCGGCGTTACCGCAGTTCTCCAGGGTTTGCTGGCTGGATTTGACGGGGGTGAGCAGATCGCCGAACCACCCGGCAATATTACTGATTGCTTTACCTATGCCGTCGAAAAGCGGCTGGAACGGCGCAAACAACTCGGCAATCGGGGCAAACGCCGTTTTGATACCTTCAATAACGCCGCCAAAGAAGGCGCTAATCGGCTCCCAGTATTTGTAAATCGCAAACACAATGGCGGCGACAACCGCGATAATCGGCAGGGTGAGTGAGCCAAATAGTGCCGCTATCCCGCCGAAAATAGTGGTAAATACGCTGCCGAGCGTCGTTGCGATGGTGATTAGCGTACTGATGCCGGTGAACACCGGCGCGATAACGCCCGCCACGGTGCCTACAGCGCCTGCAATGCCCACCACGACCGTGGCGATAAGCCCAAAACTCTGCACCAGGCCCTGATTGTTTTGCACCCACTCTTGCAGCTTCCCGACATAGCGGGTCGCGGTCTGCACCAGCGAGCGCAGGGATGACTCCTGGGTACTGAAAATATCAACGCTCAGGGACTGATAAGCCGCCTGCAGCGCCTCAAGATCGGTACCCAGGTTGCCGACACTGCTCTGCATCGCCGCAGCCGGGCCGGCAGCGCTATTCTGCAGTGCTGCGACCGCCGTTCCCGGAGCACCGGTACTGTTTTGCAGGGTAGCAACGGCTGTTCCCGAGCCTTTTTGCAGCGTAGCGACCGCTGTTCCTGAAGCGAGGGGGCTGTTCTGTGCACCGGGCTCTGCGTTATCGGACGCCGCAGCCGGTGCAAGCGGGCTGTTTTTCAGCGACGCTTCATAGCCCGGCTGCATAATTTTTTTGCCGAGCTCGAACCCGGTTGTGGCAATCGACTTGCTTTTCTCGCCAATGGTCGAAATCTTTTCGCCTGCGCCCAGAATACGCTGCTGCACGGCCTGGATTTTTGCCGCACGCAGCTGGCGCTTCTGATGCTGCTCCTGTTTGAGCGCCTGGCGCTGGGTGATCAACTGTGCCGACTCATCGCTGATACGGCTATTGAGCTGGAGTCGCGCGGATAATGGCGTTCTGGCGTCAATACCGGCTGTCTTCAGGGAGGTCTTATTAGCTTTGATCGTTCTGCGCAGAGTAAGACGTTCCTTTTTGAGCGCTTTCTCCGACTTAGGTTTTCCGCTCCAGGGATCGATAATCGCTGGCGCTGCTGTGCCGTTAGCGGCATTTTGCCTGTTCTGTTTGATGTCGCTCAGCTGCGCATTGACGGAGGCAAGGGCTTTTTCCGCGCGCATGATGTCGTCGACCTGCGCAAGCTGGGTGTACAAGCCACGCAGGTTTTTCTCCGTTCCTTTCACGCTGTCAGACAGAGAGAGACTCTCTGTCTGCAACGATTGAAACGGGCGCGTCGCCTGATCAACAGCCGTGAGCAATTCCTCTAATTTTGCGCTGTTACTCATATCTGTTTCCGCTTCGCTGTAGCGCTTTCTCGCGCCAGGTGATGAGTTCTGTCAGGCTCAGGGGGTAGAGTTCTGACGGCGGCCAGTGAAAGATCACCGCGATATCCGCCATCAGATCGTCAACCGACAGAGAGGCCGGAAAAGTTACTGTGCCGAAGCCGGTGACAAAAAACCGACCACCTTGCCCGCCAGCGCAACCATATCGACCAGGTCGAGAGCGCCCACTTCCTGCTCCGTCAGCGACGGGGAGGTGATGCGCGGCAGCACTTTGATCAGCGCGTCGACATCGGCGTTCGCCACCGACGCCAGGCTCAATCCGCGCAGCGTACCGGCGTTGGGTTTCATCAGCGTCACGCTGTTAATCAGCTGCTCACCGCGCTTAATCGGCGTTTCCAGGGTAATCACGTTGTCAGTTTCGTTGCTCATGGCATCCTCACTCTCTTCTTCGCGGGAAAAGGTACCCGGCCAGCAGGCTGACCGGGCGGTTGTTACAGGCCGATGTTACGGCGGTGCTGCTCAAGGCGATCGACGCCGTTCACTTTCTCCACCATGTTGACGGTGTCGATTTCCACCAGCTCCTTGCCATCCATCGTCAGCTTGAAGTAGCTGCAGACCACGGAGATTTTGGACTCGGTATCTTCGCCCGGCTTGTTCTCACCGGTGTCGATCTCTTTCTGACGACCACGCATCACCACTTCAACGGCAACCGTCTCGCCGGTGTCGTCGCGCTGGTAGGAGCCGGCAAAGCGAATCGGAACCGCATCCGCGGTGGTGGCACCATAGAGTTCCCAGATGGCAGCATCCGGGAAGCCGCCCAGCGACCACTCCATCGACAGGGCTTCGTCATCGAGACCCATATCAATCGGTGCCACGCCGTTCATGCCTGCGCCACGGTAGTTCTCCAGCTTGCGGGTCAGCTTCGGCAGCGTGATGGATTTTGCGATCCCCTGATAGCTAAAGCCATTGAGGAACACGTTCATATATTTAAGTTTTCGCGGCATTGCCATCTATCTGTTCCTTACTTGCTGTTAACTGAGGAGACCAGGTTCGCCAGATACTTATCCGTGATGCGCTGGCGCAGGGTCAGGTTTTCCAGAGGCGGCACCGGCGTATAGTCGTAATCGATATAGAGCTTGCCCGCCTTCAGCGATACGGCGTCGTTAGCCTCTTCATCGAACCAGCAGGTGGCATCGATGATGTAGCCATTGCTTTTCAGTTCGCGGAATTTGGCATTGATGCCGTCGATGATGTCGCGAATCAGCGATGCGGTGATCGGTTTGTCCACCGCCCACATATGCGCATCAGCCATGGTGTCGGCAATCACCTGCGCGGTACGGGTGTAGTTTTCAAACAGGAACAGCGGATCGTCGGAGCAGGTGCGGTTGCCCCAGAAACGGAAGCCATCTTTGCGAATCAGCGTGGTGACGCCCGCTTCGTTCAGCAGATCGGCATCGGTGCCCGACTCCTGCAGATCCCAGAACACCGGGGTGCTGATGCCGGTAACGCCATTGACGCCGACATTGGAGAGGGTTTTATGCCAGCCGGCGGACTGGTCGATCGCCGCACGCAGACCCAGCGCGCGAGCCGTCGAGTAAGCGACAGAAGAGCTGTTGCTGGCGGTATCCCAGGCGAGGAAATCCGGCCAGATGACCATCAGTTCGCGCTGGCTGAAGTTTTCGCGATACTTGATCGCTTCAGAAATGGTTTTGCAGCCCCAGGCGCTGACATAACCAAAGGCGCGCAGCTTCTGGCAGATCGGTGCCAGCGCGGTAGCGACTTCGAGGCTATCGAGACCCGGTACGCCAAGAATGCGCGGTTTCACGCCGGTCACCGCTTCGGCGGTCAGCAGCGCTTTCAGGCCGGTATATTTACCATTTTCGTCGGTGGTGCCGATGATGTTGGAGAGGGTCTGCGCCTGCGCATCCTCACCGCTGCCTTCAGCAACGCGAACAACAATAATCACCGGTTTCGCCTGGTCGGCAATCGCCTGCAGCGAAGCCGCCAGCGTGCCTTGTTTGCCCGCTTTGGCAATCGCGCTCTGCACGTTGGTGATCAGAACCGGTTCATTGAGGGGGAACATCCCCGCGTCTGCATCGCTGGCGGTACAAACCATGCCGACAATGGCCGTTGAGACTGTGGAAATGACGCGCGTGCCATCGTTGATTTCGACGACCTGAACGCCATGATGATAATCACTCATCCGTTTAACTCCGTGGTGTTGGGGTGAGTGCTATTTTCGAGTGTGGCGTCGCGGCGCGCTATTTGTCCGGGTTGGAGAGAGGCTGATACAACAGCGGGAATTAAAAAAACGGGCCGCAGCCCGTTTGATTTACGCTGGCTTTGCCGGCCAGTCGATATTTTTGTAATCATCCTCAGTCGTCACATCACCAACATCAAGCGCTTTCAGTTTATTGGCATACTCCAGCCAGCTTATAAGCTTCGCCTTATTCTCTTCACTGAGGGTGCCGAGCTGCAGTTCCGCTTTCCAGTCACTAACAATGTTGTTAACGTCCAAAATCCGATTCTTAAGATCTGACTTCGCTTTTCCCTGCCAGTTAATCACCGGCTCTTTCAGTACGGGGAAGCCGTTATTGTCTGCGGCTATCACTTTTCCGAACGATTGCGCCAGGATAATAGGCTGATACTCCTCCTCCGTAATTTCAACCAGGTCGTCAGGCCATGTGCCGGCGCGTTGATACGCCTCTTTTAATTCTTGCGGATAGAAAGCATTATTTTTGGCACTGTAAAAATAGATCATATTAATATCCTACCGCCCAGTAAGTAATCAGGCCCGTACGGGCATCAGAGGTTCCGTCATTTGACTGAAAGACCAGGTTAGCAGAAGCATTACTCATCGCCTGTCCCCATACAGAGAGCATCCCCAATGGGTTCGATGTTGTCGTGCTTCGTTTCAGCGTTGGCAAAAAAGCCACGCATGCAGAAGGAAATGCAATCGGGAACGTGATGGTTTTCAGCGTGTCGTCATAGACAGCATCAGTGGTTCCCCATTGATAAATCAATCCTGTGCTGGCGTCTTTAAACCAGCCATTGACCGCTTTCGAGGCTGCATTTTTTAACGGATAGCGCGAATCAAAGTTCGCATAGTCTGAAGGAATAACCATGCCTGAAATATTGGTCTGACTTCCGCCTAAATTGAGCTGCTGGCCTGTTTTCGGTGACAGGAATACTGCGCCAGTTTCAGAAAGGAATAGTCTGTTTTCACCTTTATAGTTGTAGAAGGCTACGTCGTTGGAATCATTGCTGCCCTTGCCGACATACCATTGATTCACATTTGACGCGTCCCGTGAAATAACGTAACTGGCAGCCTCGTTGACGGTTCCCTTTATTGCAACAGCTTCACCATCAGCGTTAATAGCTAATCTTCCCGACATCACATCGCCGGCCTTTGACACAGCTCCCACCTCTGCTGCCGTGAGGCTGTTTTTAATTGCCAGACTTCCAAGACCCAGGTACGCACGAATATCTGTTACGGCTCCCTTTGCAATCAGTTCTCGCCCCACCGCAGTGAGGTCGGTCAGCGTGACGGTATCAACACCGGAGAAATAGGGAAGTTTGTTAGCGCTGGTTGCGAGAGCGGCAATTGCGGTTAAAGCCGCATCGAGAGGTTGCTTGCCTGCCAGTTCGCTATTTATTGTGGTGCTGAAATTGGGATCGTTATTAATAGCCGCAGCGATCTCTTTGAGAGTATCCAGTGTGGCAGGAGCACCATTAACCAGCGCAGTAATAGCTGTCTGAACAAACGCTGTGGTAGCGATCTGTGTAGTGCTGTTGCCTGCTGTCGGAGTAGGCGCCTTCGGCGCACCGCTGAATGTCGGGCTGGCAAGAGGGGCATACTGCTTGTGTGGGTTTGCCGCATCAATATGCTCTTTCATCTGGTTATCGGTGTAGGCTTTCACCTCAATAACCTTGTCGTCGACATACTTGCGCGTCGCGAGCACCACCGCCGGGTCGATCTTCAGGCTCACCGCCGAGGTTGCGGAGACCACCAGCGCCATACGCAGGGTTTGCGTGCGGGCGCTGCCCTCCAGCAGAAGCGGTTTATACGTCTCCGGGCAGTTGGCAACGGCAATCAGCGTGCCATCGGCGTCATAAAGGCCGATTTCACGGATCCAGAAACCGCCTTCGTTCTCGGGGATGACCTGTTCGGCGATAATCTGATTCGCGTCACCAGGGTCGACGAACAGCATATTCAGTGGCGCAATACGTTTCTGGTTAACCAGCTTCGTTTGTGCAGGATCGGGGGTAGGCAGGCTGCCGTTACCGTCGCCGGTGGCCATATGGGTCAGCTTCAGCTGCGTGCCGAGCGCGGTGGCGTTGGCAAGCTTCGCGGTACCCTGGTTAGTCAAAATGGCAAAATATTTCATAGTCAGGCGTTCACTCTCAGTTAGCGATTGAGTAAACGCTATTGTCGTGGCCAGTTTGGGGAAGGGGCTATCGAATGCGGTTGGCTGCCAGGCGGGACAACCCAACGGAAAAGCCTGATGCGGCGTCGCGTTATCAGGCCAGGGGATGTTGTAGGCCGGGTAAACGCAGTGCCACCCGGCAAAACGGGCCGCAGCCCGTCATCTTTTATTGCGGCTGTTCAGGCCAGGCGATATCGGGCGCGGTAGCCGTATCGACCTTTTGCAGCGCCTGAATGTAACGCATCCAGACGATGAGCTGCGCTTTATCATCATCGCTGATGATGCCGAGTTGTAGTTCGGTCTGCCACAGGCTGATGGTATTTTTCGCCTTGTTGAGCAGATGGGTCTTAGTCTGCTCTGCCTGCGCGATATGCGCGGCCTGCTGTGCGACCTCATCCGTTACCCAGCCGCTGCCGTTCCAAAAGTCATACGGCGTTGCGGGGGCAAGCGGGGTAACATCATCCGGATAGTCCCCCAGCATCGTCAGCGTCCTTTTCACACCAGTGGTTTTTTCATACACGTCGCTGCCGCGGTAGTCGGGGGCATACTCCCAGCCATCCAGTGACGCGTTGCGGCGCACCGCAAAACCCGGTTTCGTCGCTAAAGGCTCATCAAGCGCTGAGTTCGCCGGAATACCGACGCCGACGGCAATATACTCGACGGTGCTGCCGAGATATTCGCGGCTTCCCCCGTCAAAGTTATAGACGGTGACAGTGCCTGCCTGGCTGGCTAAGTGATTTTCGTTAAAAATTGCGGTTGTCATTATGCGGCTCTCACGATGAAGTTAAAGGCAACGTTGCGTGGGCGGGTTTCGACACCACCCGTTTTTTCCATCAGGATATAGGTCTGAGCCCGGAGTCCTACTTGTTGTGTGGTCTCCAGACTTTCACTGTTTTCATCGGTATAAGCGATTATTCGATCTGTTCGAGTGTCATACTCGTTAATAAAACGGTGATTGTGCGCCCGGAACTCATCCGCCTGGGCGGAAAGCATAATTCGCAGGGGATCCACATTACGCCCTGCATCCCAGCCGCGAATAAACTCGCCGCGCAAATCCGGCAGTAAACCGGCCGGATACGCTTTCGCCAGACGCGGATATTTTGACTTATCGAACGTGGCGCCATTACAGACGAACCAGCCTGATGGTGGCTCTACCTGCGGCCAGGCGACCGGCACACCGACTGGCAGAATGTAGGCATCATTTGCCACCACATCACGCACATATTTGGTATTGGCAATCTGCTGACCGTAATTACTCACCAGTGCGTCCGGAACCGTCGGGATCCCCGTGAAAGCTGGGCTGGCGAGCGGCGCATATTGTGGGTGTGGATTGGCGGCTTTAAGATGATTACTCAGCAGGTCATCAGCATACTGGCGGGTGGCCAGCACCACCGACGGATCGATTTTCAGCGTCACCGCCGCCGTTGAGGAGACCACCACCACCATCCGGATTGTCTGCGTGCGTCCGCTACCCTCCTGCAACTGCGGTTTATAGGTTTCCGGGCAGTTCGCCACCGCAATCAGCACACCAGCATCGTCATAGAGGCCAATTTCACGGATCCAGAAGCCACCTTCGGTTTCCGGAATCACCTGTTCAGCAACAATCTGGTTGCCATTTTTCGGGTCAATCGAGAGCCGGTTTAGCGGCGCGATACGCTTCTGGTTAATCAGTTGGGTCTGCGCCGGATCGGGCGTAGGTAGCTGGCCATTGGCATCGCCGACGGCCATCTGCGTCAGGTTGATTTGCGTGCCCAGCGCGGCGGCGTTCGCAAGCTTTGCCGCCCCCAGGTTAGTCAAAATAGCGAAATATTTTGCGGTCATGCATACGCTCTCAGGTTGTTTGTTGAGAAGTGAACGATGGCGATATTTTCCGTTCAGCCGCAGGCAAACACCATGAAGGGGCGTTGGTTGCGAACTCACACAACAGGGCGGGCAAAAAAAAACGGGCGATGCCCGTTCGATATAAAGAAAGGATTACGCTGCTCTGACGATGTAGCTAAAGGCGACGTTGCGCGGTCGGGTTTCATTCCCACCCGGAATCTGAAACGCATCTGCAGAAGGACTATTTACCGCCTGGCTAATCCCGCTGGTATAGATCGGGTTCATACCGCTTTGCAATGCAAAAACTGTCGTTGAACCTGTTCCCGCTCCTGGGCCCAGATATTTAAGCGTGAATTTTTTTATCTCATCAGCCTGACTGGTTAACAGGGCACGCCCGCTATCCACTGCGCGCCCATCATCCCACCCGCGAATAAACTCACCGCGCAGATCCGGCAAATTGCCTGAGGGGAACAGGGCCGCCAGCTTTGGATACTGCCCTTTATTAAAGGCCGCGCCGTTGCATTTAAACCAGCCGGCGGGCGGAGTAGCAGACGGGTAGGGCAGCGGCACGCCCACCGGTGTGAAGGAGGCGATATCGGCAATCTGCAGATACTGCGGATGGGGATTCGCCGCCTTCAGATGTCCGGCCAGCAGATCGTCGGCGTATTTACGCGTTGCCAGCACCACCGACGGATCGATTTTCAGCGTCACCGCCGCCGTTGAGGAGACGACCACCACCATGCGAATGGTCTGCGTGCGTCCACTTCCCTCCTGTAGCTGCGGTTTGTAGGTCTCCGGGCAGTTCGCCACCGCAATCAATACCCCTGCGTCATCGAACAGACCCAGCTCGCGGATCCAGTACCCGCCCTCATTCTCCGGGATAATCTGCTCCGCTACTATCTGGCTTGGGTTCTCCGGGTCGACCGACAGGGCATTGAGCGGCGCGATGCGTGTCTGATTGATAAGCCGGGTTTGCGCCGCGTCCGGTACCGGCAGCGTGCCGTTACCATCGCCGATGGCCAGCTGCGTCAGGTTAAGCGTCGTGCCGAGCGCGGTGGCGTTCGCCAGCTTTGCCGCGCCCTGATTGGTTAAAATCGCGAAATATTTTACAGACATGGGATTCTCTCAGGTTTGTTGAGCAGTGAACGGTAGGGATATTTTCCGTTCAGCACCTGGCGGACGCCACGCGGCGGCGTTGGTCTGAGGGGTACACAACAGGGTAGATAAAAAAAACGGGCCGTAGCCCGAAGGGGAGGGTTAAACCGTGATAGTGAGGCTATCAATCAGGTGGATTGCCGATGCGGCATAGCTTTCGCCGCCGACAACAATCTCTTCCGGGCTGTAAGGGTAGACCGTCAGCTCCTCGCCAAGATAGCAGGCCGCGCCAACGTAGCACTCGCCCTGGCTGCTGAGGCTGATATTCAGCTCCGTCAAATGGCGGCTTGCCGGTTTGGCATCATTAATCAGCCGCTCCAGCTCCTGGTACGTCTCCTCGGTAATGCCGTTCTCCTGGACGCCAATCACCAGCCGGAAGGTGCCGGGTTCGGCGTTATCCTGCCACCACTCGCGCAGTTCAATCAGGAAGCCAAGCGGCTCAACCACCCGGTGAATGGCGCTGCGCGTCCCTTTATGTTGATGGACGAAAAAGGAGGAGGCGATCACCTTACGTTTGGTCGCTTCCGGCCAGTTAAAATCCCAGCGGTCAACGGAGAGCGCCCAGGCGAGATAGGGCAGCAGCTCGGCCGGGCAGGTTAGCGGATCCCACAGCGTGCGCAGCGGCACCGGTACGCGTTCAATCTGCGCCGCCGCGTGTGCTGTCGCCACCTCAAGAACCGATGAGCCAACAGGCAACAGACGGTCGTCACTCATCGGTACCTCCAGTGGTGATTTTCCACGCCGTACACCAGGAGGCCTGGCTCTGATCGAGCACAATATCTTGCTGCGGTGCATTCAACACCACCCGCTGCACGCCCTCAACGTGGAGCGCTGCGTAGATTGCAGACAGGCGAATATCGCGCCCCAGTCGGCGCTGGGCAGTGATATAGGCTTTCAGCTTCTGCTCAGCCGCCTGGCGAATCGGCTCCGATTCAGGCCCGGGGTAGAGAAAAAGCGTGGCATCAATCTGGTAGGGCACAATTTTAGCGCTCTGTACCGTCACGCGATCGCCGACCGGGCGCACATCCTCCGCGTTAAGCGCTTTATCGATAATCGCCAGCAGTTCAGGGCTGGCGGTACCGTCGCCTTCGCGGGAGAGCACAGAGATGGTGACGCAGGCGGGGGACGGGCTGACGGCAGAGATATCCGCTACGCGACCATCGGCGCTGCGGCCGTGATACTCATACGCACCCACCGGCCCGGCCACGCTTAGCCCTTCAAAAGCCTGCTGCGCGCGCAGGCGTAAATCGGTATCGGACTCCATTACTGCCGGCGTGGGCGGTATCGTGCTCTCATCAGCAGGGGCGATCACCAGTCGCGCGGTGTTGCTGTTCGCCGCGATGGCATCGAGATCGCTGCGGGAAGCATACGCCAGCATCACCGCGCGGGCCGCTTCGTTGACGCGCTGGCGCCAGATCACTTCGCGGTAAGCATTCTCTTCGAGAAACTTGGTCAGCGGTTCGGACTCCAGCGCCAGCGTACGGGCGATGGCCTCCTGCTGATCGGCGGGAAAGAGTGAAACAAGGGTCGTTTTGCGCTCATCCAGGATGCGCTCATAATCCAGCGCCTCGACGACATCGGGCGCGGGCAGTTGGCTCAGATCGATAATCGGCATGGTATCAACTCACAGGAAGGGTTAAAGAGAGGGACTCGCCGGTGCTGGCAAGCTGACCGGTCAGATTGACCACCATCTTGCCGTCGAACTGACGTTCGGCCGTCACCGCGCTGAGGGTGATGCGCGGCTCCCATTGCAGCAGCGCCATATAGCAGGCCACCTGAATTTGCAGCGCCAGCGCCGGGGTCTGCGGCTGATCGAGCATATCGAACAGCAGCGAACCGTAATCGCGGCGCATCACGCGCGAGCCCACCGGCGTGCGCAGAATATCGCTGATACTCTGGCGAATATGGTCGACGTCGGTGAGGCTGCGCCCGCTGGTGCGATCGAGGCCGAAATAACGTGCTGTCATAAAGGTGCTCCTGTGGTGCCGCCGCTGTCGCCGGGGTGTTGATGGCTATGCAGCACTTTGCCGTTCGAGGTAAGCGAGCCGCCGCTGTGCGTCACATTGCCGCTCATGGTGCCGCCTTTTTGCACCTCCAGCGTGGCGGTGATCAGCTTATTGGTGCAGACCACTTCCGGCGTATCGAGGGTGATGCGCGTAGACGCTTTCACCAGCACTTGTGGCACGCTGGCGGTAATCGACTCGGAGGCGGTGATATCGGCGGTTTTAATGCCGCTTACCTTCAGCGCGCTGCTCTGCGGTTCATATTCAAACACCGCGCCATCCGGGAAGGTGACGTGCCAGGCGTCCGCCGAAGCGGAGGGGGCCGGATAATCGTTGGCATAAATCCCCGGCATCACAAAGGCGGTCTCCAGCTCGCCGCCGACGGCGAGCAATAACACCTGCTCATCGACGGAGGGCGCCCACCAGCTGCGCGAACGCCCGGCGCGGTGGGTTAACCACTGTAGCCAGTCGGTCACCATACCGCCGGTCTGCACCCGGCAGCGCCCGGCTTTCAAGTCGACCTCAACGATAATTCCGGTGCGGATCATATTGCGAAGCTGGCGGGCCAGCTCGTGAAGCGAAAGTTGTCTGTTCATAAGCGAAATGATGCTATGCGTCCCCGGTTTTGAAAATTGAACAAGGCTGTCCGGCTTTTGGCACAACGCAGCCCGTGGCGTATGGCGCAGGCGATCACGCCTGCCAGCGGCTCACCAGCTCGCCGTTGATATAGAGCTCTTTTGGGCGGGTGACGAAGGCCGGCGGCAGCGGCTCTGGCAGCGTCTCGGCGATAAGTGTCCCGTTGAGTTCTTTCACCTGGGTGCGCTCGGTCAGTTGCAGCACCATCGTCACATCCTGTGTACCGTCGGCGTTGGTCAGCAGCGTCCAGCTAAAGCCGCCTTTCTGCCCCGCCTCGATGGAGAGAATGTCGGGCTGGTTATCGCGCAGCCACGCCATCACCGGCACAAACAGCGTGTCGATATCGCCACTGAAACCGGTGATGGTGACGTTGAGGCTGAACTGTTTTTCAAACGATAAGGAGCTGGCGAGCGTGGCGATATTGCTGCCTTTATCGACCCACAGGCGCAGCATCGAGGGGGTATCGTGCAGCGCCGGGACGGCGTTAATCAGGGCGCTGCGCAGAGAGTTGGGTTTTAGCATTGATCTCATCCTGGCAATGTTTAAGGGTTTCAACTTGCAGCGCGCACTGCACCAGCGCGTGCTCAAGCTGGCGGATATCGGCGCTCAAATCGCCGTTAGTTTGCGGCGCGCTTGCCGGCATCGGGCAGAGGCTGACCTGCGGGCAGCTGTTGTAGACAATGAGCGGCGGAGGGGCAGGCGGGGCGCTGGTGCACCCGGCGCACAGCATCAGGTAACTCAGTGCGATACCAGTGGCGAAAAGCCTCGTTCTCATTTAATAACCTCGCGATCGCGTTTTCTCGTTGCAGCGCCTGCGCGCTGGCGGCATCGATCTGCTGGCGCAGTGTGACCTGCGCCTGCTGGTTCTTTGCCGCCAGTTCGGCGGTGGCGTTGAGGGCGGTTTTAAGGCGCGTCAGCGTGGCGTTCTGATCCCGCGCCAGCTGCTGCGCGTTGGCTAAAGACGCACGCAGAGCGTGGTTTTGCTCAAACAACCACAGCCCGGTCAGCGTCGCCAGGAGCGCTATTACCACCACCAGGCGGGCACTCATTTCACCCCCTGCAGGCACCGGTCGCGCTCGCGCTGGCGGCGGTTTTCCAGCCCGCGGTTGCGTACGCCATCGACATAGACCCAGCGCGGCAGCTGATCGCAGGCCTGTTTCCACGCCTTCTGGCGCAGGTGCCAGGCAAGCGTTGAGGCGCACGCCGCGCCGCTGCCGACGTTAAAGGTAAAACTGACTACCGCGTCATAGACCGGTTGCGGCATCTCCACCGGCACGCAGTGCGCCAGGCGGCGCTCAACGTTCAGCACGTCGGCAACCAGGTTGACGGCGGCCTCTTTTTCGCTGATATCGCGCGCAGGGATAACTTTCGCCGTGTGGCCAATCCCCGAGGTCCAGACTCCCGCGCTGCACTGATAGGGGCGCAGACGGCAGCCTTCGAGATCGGTAATCAGCGCCAGCCCCGCCTGCGAGGTGTGCAGCAGATGAAAATCGGGCAGCAGCAGCGCCAGCGCCAGCACGGCCGCCGCGCTACAGCGTTTAACGGGTAAGCCCATTGACCACCTCCTGGCTCACCGCACAGGATTTGAGGAACAGATAGCTTTTACGGCGGTAATACCAGTTCACGCCGACGGTCATGGCGACGCCCAGCGCGCCGAAGTAAGCAGCAAAGTCTTGCGGCGTCATGGCGCCAAAAAAGGTCAGGGCGACGCTAATCCAGTAGGCCAGCGACGAGCTGATTCTCTCGATACTTACGCCCATAGATTTACCGTCTCCTGCATGGTCTGCACCGCGACATCGGGCAGGGTGAGGGTGGTGCCATGCGGGAGCACGACGCCCAGTTCGGCAAGACCAGGATTGGCGGCCAGCACGCGTTCGACGACGCCCGCCGTTCGCCCGTAGTAGCGCAGACAGATCAGATCGAGGGTGTCGCCCTGTTGTGTTATCGCATTCATCGTTTTGCGTCTCTTACCATCCGGAAGGTTTTTTCCATGGTTAAGTTTCCGCAACAGAGAGGCTAAGGGCTATGGCCTGGTGCTGGCGCGTGGCTGGTACAACAACGGGGAGGAAAAAGCGACGCACCGGGCGAGGGAAACGCTAGCCGGTGCGTAAGAGTAAGGTAAAGAGAGTGGCCGGAATGGCGTTCGGCGGGCTATTCGGCTTTGTAATAAATATCCTCATCATCGGGAGTCGTGTTCTCGCTCTCTGCCAGATCCGCGATCAGGCTTAAGGCCAGCTTCAGGTCGGAAGGCTTGCAGTTGGCGATAAGCGACACCTCGGCAATGAATTGCACGCATGCCCATTTGTGCTGAGTCTTATTTAGTCGTTCAAAGACCATGAATTCCTCTCATGAATTCTCTTACTGTATGTATATACAGTATCATAGGCTGGATATTTATGGGAAGCGAAGATTATTTTGTCTAATCACTATGTCGCTGATAAAAAAACAGTATTGTGAAGTGACAAATATTCTGACCATCTATTGCTTGCCAAAAAGCCATTATTCTTAATGATGTTGAGATCGGTTTTTAACCTCCCGTTTCGTTCACTGAGGATCCCTTCCCGCAGCCGGTGGGTGAGCTGCCGCCGCTGGTAATCCGTTAGCGGTTTACCCGGCTCGAAGGGCGTACAGTTATTGACAGAACTCCAAGCGGGCGCAGCCGCGCCCTGAAAAACCGCCGCCGCGCGCTTCGGCACGATGGTCCACTTCTTCAGGCGCGTCAGCACCGGCGAACCGCTACCGATCACCGTGTCATACACGCCGCGAATACGAACCGTCGGTTCGCCGTACTGGTTAAATTCACCCTCTGCTTCATACAGGGTGCGTACCTGCAGATCGTCACGGCGGACAAACGGGCCGCCCTGAGCGTTAACGTAGCCAGCCCAGTCGCCGTTATCGGCGGCATCGTGGACGTCGGCGAACTCCACGCTCAGCCCTTTGGCCGTGGCGCTGTCGGCCATCTTGCGTAACTCCCGGTAGACGGTGACCGGTGCGCCGCCGACAAACTGAAACTGGCGGATATGCCAGCGCGCCGCCCAGGCGGAGACCGCGCAGGCGCTCTCTTTTAGCGGCGCGTCCGTTTCGTGGTCGGTTTCATTCTCCAGCGCGTAGCCGTCGATATTCTTGGCGATATACTTCGCCACATACCCCGTCGCGCTCCCCTTTTGCGTATCGATCGCTTCGGCATGAAAGCGGGCTTTTCGCGCCCTGTCGCTGCGCAGCTCCTCGTTATCTTGCTGGTGGGCAAAATCGCGCAGGATCTCGCGCACCTTCTCTCTCTCCTGCGGCTGCATAAACAGCAGCAGGTGCCAGTGCGGGGTGCCATCGTGATGCGGTTCCGCCACGCGAATACCGAAAATGCGCAGGCCGTCGCGGTGCAGCCTGGCGCGAATGCGCGCCCACAGCCGGGTGAAGTATCCCTGGGTTTGCGCCGGGCTGGTGCCGTTCCATTTCAGATTGCGATGTCCGGTATGGGAGGTGGCGTGAAAGGCGGCAGGCGCGGTCAGCGTGTAAAACTCACCGACGTAGCCAAGGGACTGGCAGATAGTTTCAAAGCCGCGAATGCGCGTCATCAGCTCGCAGCGGCGGATCGCCGGGTTGGCTATCGACCCGTCATGCTTATCAATCAGGCTGATGCGGTTTCCCTCTTCATCCTCCAGCTCCATACTTTTGAGAAAGGCCCGGTGGCGGCGCTTCTGCTCCCGCCACGTGGTAATGCAGTCCCGGCTGGCGTAGGGCTGCGTTTTACGGCTCACCACGCCCAGCGCGATGTGCAGATGTTCGCGCCACTGGGCGGCGGCACGGCGAAGATGGCCACGCCACCACTGCTCGCTGAAAAGACGGATCACCGCCGGGGCGAGATCCTCCGCGCAGACGCGGTGTTGCGTCACGCGCTGCCAGTGCGGTGGGGTGACGTTAAATTGCAGGGCGATAAGAGCAGCGTGGTGATACCAGCGGTGCAGGGTTTTCAGCTCGGTCTGCTCATCGGCATCAATATCCGCCAGCTCGCCGCGGATAAAGTGGGCGATATCTTCCGCCAGCCGGTCAACGCTGGCCCGGTTGCAGTCCGCGAGCTGGTTATAGCGGTTAACCAAATCGACCAGCCGGCCAGCCAGCGCCTGCTGGAAAGCGGTATCAAAATGGCCAGTGAATACCGCCTTTGAGACGCGTGATTGCAGGCCATCGATCTGGTAGCGGGCATTCACTGCTTTCAGACGTGGCAGCGTTTGCCTGGCGAAGCGCAGCAGAAAGGCGTGCGCCCGCGCCGCGCCATGCGCCTTTTCCAGCGCTTGCTCTGTGCGGCTGATGGAGAGGCGTACGCAGGTGGGTTGCAGCGCCAGTGCGTGACGCGCCTGCAGCACCGCCGCAATATGCTGATTGCGGCGGTGCTGTTCGGCGTGAGTCAGGTAGGGGCTGGCGATAGCGCTGCGCGGCGCGTTCCAGGGGTAAGCCAGGCTGACAGCCACTTATGTTCTCCTGAAGTGCTTATCTTTCAGTTCGGCGATCTGCTGGCAGCTGACGCAGCAGGTCACGCCCGGCAGCGCCATGCGACGCGCCTCGGGGATCGGCATGTCGCAGCATTCGCAGGTTAAGCGGGAGGGAAGGAGTAAACGGCGGCGGGCGTGCAGGATATGCCGCTCGCGCTCCTCCATTTCGCGTTGTTGAACGCCATCCATTTCATCGGCCATCAGTGCAGCTCCAGCGCCTGGTTATCAATATGGGTCGCCTCCTGGCGCAGCAGCTCAGCGGCGTCGCTCCAGTCGAGGCGCTGGGAGGCAATAAAGCTTGCCAGCGTAGCAAGGCGGGCAGAAACGGCACCGGCGCAGCGCAGGCGTTCGTTATTGCGGGCTTCAGCCAGCAGCAGCGTGACTTCATCGCCACTGCGGGCGGGGGAGTGAATCGCGGTCTTTCTCATGGTAATTCTCCTGAATTTGGGCAAAGGGATGCCCGACGGGTTGACGTCTCGGTTTGAAAGTTGGGGTTAAAGCGGCATGGTTAGCCGTTTCGGAAACAGGCTGACAACGACGCGAAAGTGGTTCATGGCGGCGATCAGCGCGCGCTTCTCCTCGAGAGTGAGTTGATGCGGGTCAAGCACCTGGCGAGCGGTGGGTACGCGGGCGAGAAAGAAGATCGCCGCCAGCGCCCGGGCATTAGCCTCATACTGCTCGTCGCGTCTGTCGCGCATATCGTCGATAAAGCGCGCCACCTCGCTCCAGCTGTCGCCCCAGTGGCGACCGCGAAGCTCGCTGATGTGGTTTAACCCGGTAAGCCGCTGGCCGGCACTCAGCGGTGCGCTGGCGGCAGGTGAGGTGATCGCCATAGATCCTCCTGCGTGAGCGTGAACTCGCAAATGCAAAATTAACCGAATGAGGTGGCGGAGCGCCGATCGATGTAACGGCAGTCGATAGCCTGCTGTGTTAATTTATCGCGCCAGGCTTTGACGTTAATCAGCGTGCGGCTGCGTTTACCGGCGTCGGTATGCTCGCGGGTCGGCGCTTTGAGCAGCACCCCTTCATCCAGCCACTGCCACACCAGACGCTCGCTGATACCGCGCATTGCGGCAAAATCCTTCACCGTCATCGCATCGGACATCGCCGAGCGGATAAGGGTTTGCAGCGCCGGTAGCAGGGCGGACATTAGCTCATCCATCTGCCCATGTGAAAAGGTGCTGAATTGCATTTGAGAGCCGGATAACGGATGCGACGGCATTGATTTTGCATCTGACATATCGCATTATCTCCTGTTGTTTGAAATGTAGTGCACTGCTGTGCATTTTGGTCGATGAACAGCAATATAAATCGCAAATGCGATTGTGTAAATCACTTTTTCGATGTTGGTGTCCATGAGTGAAAACAAGATGAGTGTTCAGGATGTGGTGGATCGCATTGCGTCGTCCTACTCCGTATCCAGTCAGAAAGCGCTTGCCGAGGCGCTGGATGTGCCGGCGAACAATATCAGCAGCTGGATCCAGCGGGAAAGCGTGCCCTATAAAGCGGTGGTCAAATGCGCGCTGGATACCGGCGCGGATCTGCACTGGCTGGTAAACGGTGAGTTTGCAAATGCGAATCTGGTTGAGAAGCCGCAGGTAAAAGGCAAGGCATTGTATGAGGAGATCCTCTCGGCGGGCGGACGCCCGGTACTGCGGCGTATCCTTGATGCCTATGGCTTCCAGATGCAAAAGGATCTGGGCGATTTGCTCGATATCTCTTCAGGCACCATCAGCACCTGGGTGCGCCGCGATTTCTTCCCGGGTGATGTGGTCGTCACCTGCGCGCTGGATACCGGCGTCTCCTTGAAGTGGCTGGCAACCGGGCAGGGAGAGATGTACCCGGCACCGGCTGCTGCGCAGAACGATGCTGTTATTACCATTCCGAAATTCCGCCATGAGTCTGGCGAGCTGAAAGAGGCGGGCGTCTGGGTATTGGATCCGTCGCTGGCACCTGCCGCTACCGATAGCCTGCGCTTTATTGACGGGCTGCATGCCGGCTGGCTGGTGGATACCGCTGCGCAGAAGATTGGTAACGGGCGCTGGGTGATTGCCATTGATGATGCGCTGGATGTCTTTGATGTCGTGCGCTTGCCCGGCGGCAAAGTGCGCCTGAGCAATAACGCGGTCGATTTTGAGTGTGGCGTAGCGGAGATCGCGCCGTTCGGCGTGGTGCTCTTTACGCTGGAAAAGCATGTGTAAGCGGCAATGACGGTCAGCAAACAGAAGAGCGGGAAGTGGCTCTGCGAAGTCTATCCGCAGGGGCGCGACGGACGGCGCATTCGCAAACAGTTCGCCACCAAAGGCGAAGCGGAAGCCTTTGAGGCGTGGGCGAAGCGGGAAGCGGAAGAGAAACCCTGGCTCGGCGAGAAGGCTGACCGCCGCCGCTTAAGCGAGCTGATTGCGCTGTGGTACAAGCTGCACGGTCAGTCGCTGGCGGCGAGCAAATCGCGGCTGGCGAAGCTGGAGATTGTCTGCCGCGGGCTGGGCGATCCCATCGCCGCGCAGCTGACGGCGAAAGCCTGGGCGCACTACCGTGATAAGCGCCTGAGCGGTGAGATCGACAATGGCTACACGCCAGACCCGGCAAAGTGGAAAGTGAAGCCCATCACCGTCAACCGCGAGCAGCACTACCTTAGCGCGGTGTTTAATGAACTCACGCGGCTGGGCGAGTGGTCGCTGCCTAATCCGCTGGAGAGCGTGCGGCCGTTTCGCGAAAAAGAGCGCGAGATGAGCTGGCTGACGCAGGCGCAGATCGCCGAACTGCTGGCGGCCTGTGTTCGTTTCGGCAATGTCGATTTAACGCGGGTGGTAAAAATTTGTCTCGCCACCGGCGCGCGCTGGCGCGAAGCCGAATCCCTCACCCGCACGCAGCTGTCACCCAATAAGCTCACCTTTGTCAAAACCAAAGGCGGCAGGAACCGCACCGTGCCGATCCCGCAGTGGCTGTTCGACGAGCTGGCTCCGCTCGAGGGGGCGCTGTTTCAGCCCTGTTATCCCGACTTTACCCGCATGCTGGCCACCACCTCTCTGGCCCTTGCCGAGGGGCAGAAAACCCACGTTCTGCGCCACACCTTCGCCTCGCACTTTATGATGAATGGCGGCAATATCCTCGTGCTGCAACGCATCCTTGGCCATGCCAATATTCGTGAAACCATGCGTTATGCCCACTTCGCTCCCGATCACCTCGAAGAGGCGGTGACGCTCAATCCGCTGGCGGCGTTTAATGGCGGCAATGTGGCGGCAGAAGATGCATAACCCTGCATTTCACTGCACTTAACTTGCCTGGCGTGCCGGGAAAATCAGGGCTCAGGCCAGATGGCGTCGGCGGGCCTGCAAAAGCGGCTTAACTAACTTATCTGGCCCTTTTACGCCACGCCGTTTTGCCTCTTCGGGTAAAATGATTAACCTTCTGGTGATGTTTAATTTACAATGCCGCTTCGACCTGAAGGAGACGCGGTGAAGCACGTTTTTCATCATACGAGAGCCCAACGCTCAGCCCTGTGGCTGGCGCTGTTTGCGATCCTGCTGATCCTTGTCGCTCCTCTTATCTCTACCGCGCTGCAAAAAGATCCGATGAGCGCGATGCCCGGTATGCATCATGAGATGAGTATGCCGATGCCCGCGCAGAACGATCATGCACACCATGCGATGTCGCCGCCGGAGAGCCCGCCGCCTGCCATGCCGCTCGATCACGCCGAAGCGTGTGGTTACTGTGTGCTGCTGGCCCATGTTCCCGGCCTGATTTTCCTGCTTGTTCTGCTGCTGCTGGGACGCGTGCTGCGCGTGACCTGCCCACCTGCCCGCACGCGCCCTCGGCTGTGGCACTTCATCCCCTGGCTTTGGCCGGACACCCGCGCGCCGCCATCGTTACGCTTTTCCTGACCCCAAAATAGTGTTCCGCCTGCGCGGAATGGCACACCTTTGCGCTTTTTGAGGAAAAGTATGACTTCCTGCACCCCTCGCGCGGCGTGGCTTAACCTGCTGCGACGCCTGCATTTCTATATTGGTCTGTTTGTCGGCCCCTTTATCTTTATCGCCGCGCTGAGCGGCACGCTCTACGTTGCCACGCCGCAGCTGGAGAGCTGGCTTTATCACGATGCGCTGTATGGCGTGGAGAGCGGCGAGCGGCAACCGCTGGCTGATCAGCTTCGCGTCGCCGAACAGGTAACGGGCGGGCATCTACGCTTACAGGCCGTGCGGCCCGGCCTGAGCGATAGCGAGACGACGCGGGTGATGTTTGCTGACCCGCAGCTTGGCGTCTCGGAGAGCCGGGCGATTTTTGTCGATCCGGTGACGTTACAGGTGAAAGGGGATATGACCGTTTACGGCACCAGCGGTATTTTGCCGCTGCGCCAGTGGATTGATTATCTGCACCGCTCGCTGCTGCTGGGCGATACCGGCAGGCTCTACAGTGAGCTGGCGGCGTCATGGATGTGGATCGCCGCACTGGGCGGCATTGCGCTGTGGTTTTTTACCCGGCCGAAGCGGCGCATCAATAACCGCGTGCAGAACCATCGCCGCCTGCACGTCACGCTTGGCTGGCTGCTGCTGGCCGGGATGCTGCTCTTCTCCGCCACCGGCCTGACCTGGTCGCAGTGGGCGGGCGGCAACGTCGATAAACTGCGCGCTACATTTAACTGGATGACGCCGCAGGTGAATACGCAGCTTCAGGGCGAAGCCGCACCGGCCGATCCACACGCTGAGCACCATATGCATCATCAAGGGATGGAGATGCCCGGCATGGCGCTCAACCCGGCGCAACTTGACGCGGTGCTCGCCCGCGCGCAGGCGGCCGGGATCGCGGCGAAGAAAATTGAAATCCGCCCGCCGCGCGATATGGAGCACGCATGGACGGTTACGGAGATCGATCGCCGCTGGCCGACGCAGGTGGATGCGGTCGCCATTGCGGGAAGTTCGCTGGCAGTGATTGATCATGTGCACTTCGCCGATTTCCCGTTGATGGCGAAGCTGACGCGCTGGGGCGTTGATTTCCATATGGGCGTGCTGTTCGGCATCTTAAATCAGCTGGTGCTGATCGCCTTTGGCAGCGCGCTGTGCGTGATGATTATCGTCGGCTATCGTTTGTGGTGGATCCGCCGCCCGGCGGCGAGCGAGACGCTGCTCCACGCCTGGCTGCAACTCCCCGTCGTGGGCCGTTGTGTGGTGCCGATCATCGCCCTGCTGCTGGGGTTGGCAATGCCGGTCATGGGCGGCAGCTTACTGCTGTTTATGCTGGTCGATGCCCTGCGCTGGCAGCGCAAAACGCAGCCGGTTCGCGCGGCGTAAAGTGCCAGAGGCTGCTGTATGTAAAGTAAATATTACAGATGGCAGCCATATAAACGCTATTAAAGTTGGTTGTGTAACGATATCTGTACGATTTGTGGATTGAAATCTTTACCTGATGTGATATGGTGTCAGCTCCCTCGCTTGAGGAAACCTATCGCACACGAGCCATACAGGATTTGATCATGCAAAAAGACGCGCTGAACAACGTACACATCACCGACGAGCAGGTTCTGATCACCCCGGAACAGCTGAAAACCGCATTCCCGCTGACCAGCGAACAAGAGGCGCAAATCGCGCAATCCCGCCAGACCATCTCCAACATCATTGCCGGGCGCGATCCGCGCCTGCTGGTGGTCTGCGGTCCTTGTTCCATTCACGACCCGGAAGCAGCGCTGGAGTATGCCCGTCGATTTAAAACCCTTGCCGCAGAGGTCAGCGATAGCCTCTACCTGGTGATGCGCGTCTATTTTGAAAAACCCCGTACCACCGTTGGCTGGAAAGGGCTGATTAACGATCCGCACATGGATGGCTCGTTTGATGTGGAAGCTGGCCTGAAGATTGCGCGTCGTCTGCTGGTGGAGTTAGTCAGCATGGGTCTGCCGCTGGCGACCGAAGCGCTCGATCCGAACAGCCCGCAGTTCCTCGGCGATCTCTTTAGCTGGTCGGCGATTGGCGCGCGCACCACGGAGTCACAAACCCACCGTGAAATGGCCTCCGGTTTGTCGATGCCGGTCGGCTTCAAAAACGGTACCGACGGCAGCCTGGCTACCGCCATCAATGCGATGCGCGCGGCTGCGATGCCGCACCGCTTCGTTGGCATTAACCAGGCCGGACAGGTCTGCTTGCTGCAAACCCAGGGCAACCCGGATGGCCATGTGATCCTGCGCGGCGGCAAAGCGCCGAACTACAGCCCGGCGGATGTCGCGCAGTGTGAAAAAGAGATGCAGCAGGCGGGACTGAAACCGTCGCTGATGGTAGATTGCAGCCACGGGAATTCCAATAAAGATTACCGTCGCCAGCCTGCCGTTGCCGAATCCGTTGTCGCGCAGATCAAAGATGGCAACCGTTCGATTACCGGCCTGATGATTGAGAGCAATATTCACGAGGGCAATCAATCATCCGAGCAGCCGCGCTGTGATATGAAGTACGGTGTTTCTGTTACCGATGCCTGCATCAGCTGGGAGGCTACCGAAGCGCTGCTGCGTGAAATCGACAGCGATCTGCGCAATAGCCTGGCGGCGCGTTTTGCATAAGAGGGTGTTATGGTTGCTGAACTGACCGCGCTGCGCGATCAAATTGATGAAGTGGATAAGGCGCTGCTGGGGCTGCTGGCGCGCCGGCTGGAACTGGTGGCGCAGGTGGGCGAAGTTAAAAGCCATTACGGGCTGCCGATTTATGTTCCCGAGCGTGAGGCTTCAATGCTGGCCTCGCGGCGTAAAGAGGCCGAGGCGCTGGGCGTGCCGCCGGATCTGATTGAGGATGTGCTGCGCCGCGTGATGCGCGAATCCTACTCCAGCGAAAACGACAAAGGGTTTAAAACGCTCTGTCCTGCACTGCGTCCGGTGGTCATTGTTGGCGGCGGCGGCCAGATGGGGAAACTGTTCAGCAAGATGTTGACGCTCTCTGGCTACCAGGTGCGTACGCTGGAGAAAGAGGATTGGGCGCAGGCAGAGACGCTGCTGGCGGATGCGGGCATGGTGATTGTCAGCGTACCGATCCACGTCACCGAAGCGGTAATTGCGAAGCTGCCACCGCTGCCAGAGGATTGCATTCTGGTTGACCTGGCGTCGGTGAAAAGCGGCCCGTTACAGGCGATGTTGTCGGCGCATAACGGCCCGGTGCTTGGTCTGCACCCAATGTTTGGCCCGGACAGCGGTAGCCTCGCCAAACAGGTAGTCGTGTGGTGTGATGGTCGCAAACCAGAAGCGTATCAGTGGTTCCTGGAACAGATTCAGGTCTGGGGCGCGCGGCTGCACCGTATCAGTGCCGTCGAGCACGATCAAAACATGGCCTTTATCCAGGCGCTGCGCCACTTTGCCACCTTCGCTTATGGTCTGCATCTGGCGGAAGAAAATGTGCAGCTTGAGCAGTTGCTGTCGCTCTCATCACCGATTTATCGTCTTGAGCTGGCGATGGTGGGGCGCTTGTTCGCCCAGGATCCGCAGCTCTATGCCGACATTATTATGTCCTCGCCCGATAATCTGGCGCTGATCAAGCGTTACTACCAGCGCTTCGGCGAAGCGATTGGCCTGCTGGAGCAGGGCGATAAGCAGGCGTTTATCGACAGCTTCCGCAAAGTGGAGCACTGGTTCGGCGATTATGCCCAGCGTTTCCAGAGCGAGAGCCGTACCCTGTTACGCCAGGCCAACGACAGCCGGGCGTAACTTCAAAAGCCGTTTATACTGAAAAGCCAGTGGTCACCCGCTGGCTTTTTTTATTTAAGGGATGCGCAATGGCTGAGTTGCAGAGACTGTTTGATTACACCGGACATTTACCTGAGTGTCCGACCTGGAGCGAAGCCGAACAGGCGCTCTACTGGGCTGATATTCTGGAAGGTGAAATCCACCGTTACCGGCTGGAGACGGGCGAGCATACGGTGCTCTCGTTCCCGGAAGAGGTGGGCTGCTTCGCGCTGCGTGAGAAGGGCGGTTTTATCGTCGCCATGCGGCAGGCTATCTGGCTGACGGACGAGCGCGGGCTACTGCGACAGAAAGTGTGCGATAACCCCTCTAACCCGCAGCTGGCGCGTTTTAACGATGGCGGTACCGATCACCATGGACGCTTTTATGCTGGTACCTTCTGGGCACCAGGGGATTATAACGGCGCGCTGCTGCTGCGCGTGGATAACGATCTGACGCCGAAAGTGGTGCAGTGTGATATTCACGGCGCAAATGGCCTGGCCTTCAGCCATGACAAACAGTGGATGTTCACCTCTGATACACCACACGGCGTAATTTACCGTACGCCGCTGGATGAGCAGGGCGAGCCGGGGCGGCGCGAGCTGTTCCGTCGCTTTAACCCGGGCGAAGGTATTCCGGACGGTGCGGCGATGGATGTCGAAGGGTGCTACTGGAGCGCGATGTATGACGGCTGGCGAATTGCGCGTTTCTCACCACAGGGCGAACAGCTGGAAGAGTACCGTTTGCCGGTGCGCTGCCCGACGATGGTCTGCTTTGGCGGGGCGGATATGCAGACGCTGTTTATTACCACTACCCGCGAAAATATGGATGAGCAGGAGATTGCTGATTATCCGCTTTCGGGGGCGATCTTCACCCTGCCTGTGTCGGTGGCAGGGATGAAGAAAGTGCTCTTTATCGAGCGTTAAACCGGGTCGACCGGCACGACGTTTTCGCTGGGGTAGCAGCCCAGCACTTTCAGCGAGCGGGTGATGCTGCCCAGCTCGCGCAGCGCTTTTTGCATCGCGCTGGCGTGCAGGTTGGCCTGAATATCCAGATAGAACATCTCTTCCCACGGGTTGCCGTGGATCGGGCGCGACTCCAGCTTGGTCATGATCAGGTTGTGGTTGCGCAGCACCAGCAGCGCTTCTACCAGCGCACCCGCCTGTTGCCCGGTCGCCATCAGCAGCGTGGTTTTTGCCGATACCTGCTCGGATACGTCAATCGCTTTTCGCGCAAGCACCACAAAACGGGTAATGTTCTGTGTCTGGTTCGCCAGGTTGCGCTCCAGCACCTGTAAACCATACAGCGCGCCACCCGGTTCATTGCCCAGCGCCGCGACGTGCGGTGAGTTCAGTTGCGCGACTTTTTCCATCGCCGCCGAGGTGCTTTCGCAATACTCAATCTTCCAGTGCGGATAGCGGTTCAGGAACTGGCTGCACTGCTGGAACGGCTGCGGATGGCTGTAGACCGTCTGGATCTGCTCAAGAGTGGTGGTACCTGATACCAGCACGCAGTGATCGATGGGAACGGTTAGCTCGCCGACAATCGACAGGCTGGTGTGCTGCAACAGATCATAGACATCGTTAATCGCGCCCGAACTGGTGTTCTCCAGCGGCACGACGGCGTAATCCGCCTGCCCGGTTTCAACCTGACTAAAAATATCCTGAAAACGTGCGCAGCCGCTCTCGATAAACTGCTCGAAATGACGCGCGGCATACTGGCGCGCTGCAAGATGCGAATAGGAGCCTTTCGGCCCAAGAAACGCGATACGCGCAGAGCGTGGGTTGATGTTGTTGAGGTGGTGCTGGAGCAGGGCTTGCTGGGTGAGAACAGAATCTTCAATGATGAGCTGAAACAGGCGGGTGATGTAATGGGCATCTAAATGATGCGTATTGCCAAGCTCGATTAAATGTTCCAGCAGGGCCCGCTCTCTGTCGATATCGCGTACCGGGCGGTGGGAGGCGAGTTTCGCTTTGCCAACTTCAACGGAGAGCTGGCGGCGCTCGGCCAGCAGCGTCAGCAACTGCTCGTCGAGCGCGCTGATCTTAACGCGTAAATCCAGTAAGGGGTTTTCAGCCGTCATGTTGTTGCCTTTCATTGTTATCAATAAAAAAGCCTCCCGGTTTGGGAGGCTTTATTGTTCGTCTTCGCACTTTTTCTCACAAAACGAATCGCCTCCCTAACTGGGGAAGGTAAAAAAGAGTGCGAAGAGAAACGGGGTGGTTTTCATCATTTTTCCTGTTGAGCGAGGGAGTTAAAGTAACTGCTCTCTTTTCGCTCTGTCAATAAAAAACGCGCCCGCAGGCGCGTTGGAAACTCAATGTAGAGACTACTCTTCTTCTTCTTCAACGAAGTTGGCATCTTTCACCGATGTTGCGGCGCGACGCGCTTCGCCTTTGTGCTGCACTTTATTGAGCTGCCGTTCCAGCTTGTTGATCAAATCGTTGATGGCGATATACATATCATCGTGTTTAGCGCTGGCGACAAGCTGCCCGTTAGGCGTACTGATGGTCGCATCGGCGGTAAAACCCTGTGGCTCTTTAGAGAGGACGATATGGGGATTAATCAGCTGAGTTTGCCATTTATCCAGTTTGGCGAGACGGTCGGTGACATGCTGGCGGATTGCCGGAGTAATTTCCATTTGTTTACTGGTAATGTTCATTGTCATACATCTTACCTCTCTGTCTTTCCGTCTAAGTCACTTCAGCATAGCGCGCCTAATGTCAAAATGTGTGATTAAAATCACGTAATTTTGTCACTTTTTGTCAAAGGCGAGGGGTTTGTGAGGCAGGGCAGGAAGAGGGGAAATATAGCTTGTCGGATGAGAAGTTAGCGGTCATAGTTGATAGGTTGCATTGGCGCGAAAGCACGACAGCCAGGCATTCAACGGATAAAAAAACGGCAGCCCAAGGGCTGCCGTTTTGCGTTTACAGGCGTTATGCGTTGCTGTTATTGGCAGCGATAATTTTCGCCACTTTGTCAGCCTGCGCATTGAGCTGCAGCTCGCGGTAAGCGTGCTCCATCAATGGCAGCGCATCGCGCGTCGCTTTGGTATCCGGGAAATCACGCAGCATGCCTTCCACGCGATTGGTCACCGCAACCCAGGCACCGCGATCGGTGTAGTACTGCGCGACGGAGTATTCATACTTCGCCAGACGATCTTTCAGGTAGACCAGACGCTTGTTGGCATCGGTCGCATACTGACTTTGCGGATAACCGCGCACCAGACGTGAGAAGTCATTGAACGCATCACGCGCATGAGCCGGATCGCGATCGCTACGGTCAACGCCGAAGAAGCCCTGCAGCGCACTGTCATCAAGCGCCATGTTGGTCAACCCGCGCATATACATCACGTAGTCGATGTTCGGATGCGTTGGGTTAAGACGAATAAAGCGATCGATGGCGGCCTGCGCCAGCGGCAGATCGGCGTTTTTGTAGTAGGCGTAGATAAGATCTAACTGCACTTGCTGGGAGTAAGGACCAAACGGATAACGATTATCCAGAGCTTCCAGTTGCGTTATTGCCGCCTTCCAGTTACCGTCTTGCAGCTTTTGCTGGGCGGTCGCGTAGATTTCGTTTGGTGGATTATCAGGTACCTCTTCCTTAGAACCGGAGCAACCTGCCAAAGCCAGACTTAACGTGGCGGCTGCCACCAGATATTTCAAGCGCGTCATAACGTTTAGACTTTCCTCAGAATGTTCATGCGGGAGATTCTTTACTCCTGCTCCCGACTAAGACCAGCTACAATAGCACACTATATTAAACGGCGAAGCCGTAAAACCCAACGTTAACGAAGAAGCTGTATATGGCACAACTGGTACAACTCACCGCAACGGTATCCGAGAATCAACTCGGTCAACGCTTAGATCAGGCTTTGGCCGAATTGTTCCCTGATTATTCACGTTCGCGTATAAAAGAATGGATTCTTGATCAGCGCGTGCTGGTCAATGATGTCGTTAGCGACAAACCGAAAGAGAAAGTGTTGGGCGGTGAGCGCATTGCTATCAATGCGGAAATTGAAGAAGAAGCGCGCTTTGAGCCGCAGGATATTCCTCTCAATATCGTCTATGAAGATGACGATATTCTCGTCATTAATAAGCCGCGCGACTTTGTCGTGCATCCCGGCGCCGGTAATCCTGACGGTACCGTGCTGAATGCGCTGCTTCACTACTATCCGCCGATTGTAGACGTACCGCGCGCTGGTATTGTGCATCGTCTGGATAAAGACACCACTGGCCTGATGGTCGTGGCGAAAACCGTTCCGGCGCAAACCCGACTGGTTGAATCCTTGCAACTGCGTGAAATCACCCGTGAATATGAAGCGGTTGCCATCGGTCATATGACCGCGGGCGGTACGGTGGAGGAGCCTATCAGCCGCCATCCGACCAAACGCACCCATATGTCCGTTCACCCGATGGGCAAACCGGCCGTCACGCACTACCGCATTATGGAGCATTTCCGTATCCATACGCGCCTGCGTCTGCGTCTTGAAACTGGCCGTACGCACCAGATCCGCGTCCATATGGCGCATATCACCCATCCGCTGGTGGGCGATCAGCTCTACGGCGGTCGTCCTCGTCCGCCGAAAGGTGCATCGGATGAGTTCATTGATGCGCTGCGCAAGTTTGACCGCCAGGCACTGCACGCGACCATGCTGCGTCTCTACCATCCCATTACTGGTATTGAAATGGAGTGGCATGCGCCAATTCCACAGGATATGGTCGATCTTATCGCCGCGATGCGTGCGGATTTTGAAACCCATAAGGATGATGTCGCCTGGTTATGACCAAACTGATCGTCCCGGACTGGCCGCTGCCGAAAGGCGTGGCGGCCTGCAGCTCAACGCGTATCGGCGGTGTAAGCCTGCCGCCCTATGATGCCATGAACCTCGGCGCGCACTGCGGTGACAACAGCGAGCATGTCGAAGAGAATCGCGCGCGCCTGTTTGCGGCGGCGGGCTTGCCTTCTAAACCGGTCTGGCTTGAGCAGGTGCACGGCACGGCGGTATTGAAGCTCGACGGCGAACCCTATGCTTCAAAACGCGCGGATGCCTCATACAGCAACACGCCGGGCACGGTGTGCGCGGTGATGACCGCCGACTGCCTGCCGGTGCTGTTTTGTAACCGGGATGGCAGTGAAGTGGCGGCAGCGCACGCTGGCTGGCGCGGACTGTGCGGCGGCGTGCTGGAAGAGACGGTAGCCTGTTTTGCCGACAAACCTGAAAATCTGCTGGCGTGGCTTGGCCCGGCGATTGGTCCGGAGGCCTTTGAAGTGGGCCCGGAAGTGCGTGAGGCATTTATGGCTCACGATGCTGAAGCCGAACGCGCATTTCGCCCGCAGGGTGAGAAATATTTTGCTGATATTTATCAGCTGGCGCGCCAGCGGCTGGCAAGCGTCGGCGTCGAGCATATCTACGGCGGCGAGCACTGCACCTTCAGCGAGCAGAGTGATTTTTTCTCATACCGCCGGGACAAGACGACCGGGCGTATGGCAAGTTTCATTTGGCTGATATAACCTAACGAATCAAGACGATCCAGTACGCGTGAGTTTTCTTCACATAAATCAGGTCAATCACCTTGAATAATTGAGGGATGACCTCATTTAATCTCCAGTAGCAAATTTGACCTGTTATGGGAGGAGTTATGCGTCTGGATCGTCTTACTAATAAATTCCAGCTTGCTCTTGCCGATGCCCAGTCGCTCGCACTGGGGCACGACAACCAATTCATCGAACCACTTCATTTAATGAGCGCCTTACTGAACCAGGAAGGCGGTTCGGTTCAACCTTTATTAACCTCTGCCGGCGTCAATGCTGGCCAGTTACGTATTGCTATCGAACAGGCGCTGAGCCGCTTACCGCAGGTAGAAGGTACCGGCGGTGATGTGCAGCCTTCGCAGGATTTGATGCGCGTGCTTAACCTTTGCGACAAGCTGGCGCAAAAACGGGGTGATAACTTTATATCGTCAGAGCTGTTTGTTCTGGCTGCGCTGGAGTCACGCGGCACGCTGACGGATTTGCTGAAATCCGCTGGCGCAACGACCGCGAACGTGACCCAGGCTATCGAGCAAATACGTGGGGGAGAGAACGTGAACGATCAGGGGGCTGAAGACCAACGTCAGGCCTTGAAAAAATTTACCGTCGATCTGACCGAGCGTGCCGAGCAGGGCAAACTTGACCCGGTCATCGGCCGTGACGAAGAGATCCGCCGCACCATCCAGGTGCTGCAGCGCCGTACCAAAAACAACCCGGTATTAATTGGTGAGCCGGGTGTCGGTAAAACCGCCATCGTTGAAGGGCTGGCGCAGCGCATTGTGAACGGAGAAGTGCCGGAGGGGCTTAAAGGCCGCCGCGTGCTGGCGCTGGATATGGGCTCACTGGTCGCCGGGGCAAAATATCGCGGTGAGTTTGAGGAGCGCCTGAAAGGTGTGCTCAACGATCTCTCCAAACAGGAAGGTAACGTCATCCTGTTTATCGACGAATTGCATACCATGGTCGGTGCCGGTAAAGCCGATGGCGCTATGGATGCGGGGAACATGCTGAAACCGGCGCTGGCGCGCGGTGAGCTGCACTGCGTCGGCGCAACGACGCTCGATGAGTATCGCCAGTACATCGAAAAAGATGCCGCGCTGGAGCGCCGTTTCCAGAAAGTGCTGGTGGCTGAACCCTCTGTTGAAGACACCATCGCTATTCTGCGCGGTCTGAAAGAGCGCTATGAACTGCACCATCATGTGCAAATTACTGACCCGGCGATTGTTGCGGCGGCATCGCTCTCGCATCGCTACATCTCCGATCGTCAGTTGCCGGATAAAGCCATCGACCTGATCGATGAAGCGGCATCCAGCATCCGTATGCAGATTGACTCGAAACCGGAAGAACTCGACCGGCTTGACCGACGCATTATCCAGCTCAAGCTGGAACAGCGCGCGTTGATGAAAGAGTCTGATGAGGCGAGTAAAAAACGCCTCGACATGCTGAACGAAGAACTGGAAGAGAAAGAGCGTCAATACTCCTCCCTTGAAGAGGAGTGGAAGGCCGAAAAAGCTTCCCTTTCCGGCACGCAGACCATTAAAGCAGAGCTTGAGCAGGCGAAAATCGCTATGGAACAGGCCCGTCGTAATGGCGACCTGGGCAGAATGTCTGAGTTGCAGTACGGGAAAATCCCCGAGCTGGAGAAACAGCTGGCGGCGGCGACGCAGAGTGAAGGCAAAACCATGCGTCTGCTGCGAAATCGTGTAACCGATGCTGAGATTGCCGAAGTGCTGGCGCGCTGGACCGGTATCCCCGTATCGCGAATGATGGAAGGTGAGCGTGAGAAACTGCTGCGCATGGAACACGATCTTCACCACCGCGTGATTGGTCAGGATGAGGCTGTCGATGCGGTCTCTAACGCCATTCGCCGTAGCCGCGCAGGGTTGTCCGATCCGAATCGCCCGATTGGCTCCTTCCTCTTCCTTGGGCCGACCGGGGTCGGGAAAACCGAGCTGTGCAAGGCGCTTGCAAACTTTATGTTTGATAGCGACGACGCCATGGTGCGTATCGACATGTCCGAGTTTATGGAGAAACACTCCGTGTCGCGGCTGGTCGGTGCGCCTCCGGGCTATGTCGGATATGAAGAGGGCGGTTATCTGACGGAAGCCGTTCGTCGGCGTCCCTATTCCGTCATTCTGCTTGATGAAGTAGAGAAAGCGCATCCGGATGTCTTCAACATTCTGTTGCAGGTGCTTGACGACGGTCGATTGACGGACGGGCAGGGCAGAACGGTGGACTTCCGTAATACGGTGGTCATTATGACCTCTAACCTTGGGTCTGACCTGATTCAGGAGCGTTTTGGCGATCTCGATTACGGCCATATGAAAGAGCTGGTTATGGGCGTGGTGAGCCAGAGCTTCCGCCCTGAATTCATAAACCGTATAGATGAAGTGGTTGTGTTCCATCCGTTAGGTGAAAAACACATTGCTTCTATTGCGCAGATTCAGTTGCAGCGTTTGTATAAACGTCTTGAGGAGCGCGGCTACAGTGTGACGCTTTCTGACGAGGCGCTGAAACTGCTTAGCGCCAATGGTTACGACCCGGTTTACGGTGCGCGGCCGTTGAAACGTGCAATCCAGCAACAGATAGAAAACCCGCTGGCGCAGCAGATCCTCTCTGGCACCCTGATTCCGGGCAAGCCAGTGCAGCTTGTGGTGAAAGATGACCGCATTGTTGCCGTTCAATAAAAGATAAAAAACTGAAAAACGGGCCTCTTGAGGCCCGTTTTTGTTTAATAAAACAGCAGAAATAGACGCTTTTCACAGTTTCTGCCTGGAAAGTGAGCGAACGGTAACTTTTTTCAAATTAAGGGTTGTCAGCAGGAATTAACTCCCTATAATGCGCCTCCACTGACACGGCACAACGGCAAACACACCGGCCTGTCAGGTGAAGAATTCTGAAAATAATCAGTTGACTTCACAGCGGGAAAGCGTAATATACACACCCCGCGCCGCTGCGAAAAGCGAAGCGGCACTGCTCTTTAACAATTTATCAGACAATCTGTGTGGGCACTCAGGTGACAT